>NZ_JAEAGP010000001.1:2759638-3074277 GCF_015999305.1 Erythrobacter sp. YJ-T3-07
GGCACCCTTGCCCCCCTCTGCCTCACCGATCGTGAACGGGAGTGGGTTCCCCTGCCCATCGGTCACCCGGTCGATCCGCAATCCGTTGCTGTCGAGCACGATCTGCTTGGCATCGTCCCTGGCGAGAATGTTCAGCACCGCACCGCCGCCGATCATCTTGGCGTCGAAATCCAGATCGAGGTCCAGCGCCACATGCGTGACCCGCGCGACCTGCGGCTGGGCATAGGTCTGGTCGTCGATCGCGTCGGGCGTGGTCAGGATCGGGGAGACCATCGCCTTTTGTATCGGCACGCCCGATTGGGAAGCCGGTGCCGTCCCCTCGTCGATCGTGCTGCACCCGGTCGCAAGGACGGCACAGGCTGCGATTGCGGCAAGACGATACATGGAGTTCTCCGAAAGACGTGTTTTGGGGTGCGTTAAACGCTCCCGTGCAAATCACGCCTGAACGATATTCGCAACCCTGTGCAATCAGGCGGTAAGCACGGCCCGATCTTGCAGAGCGAGCAGCTGGCGCATCCGCGCGATCGCTTCGCGCGCGTTGAGCGTGGCGAGGATGCGCACTTCGGACAGAGCTTCGCGCTGGCCGATCGTCGCGTCCTCTTCCACCAGGCTGGCCATCGACCACTCGGAGAACAGGCGCGAAGGCACCGTGTGGTAGTCGAGCAACTTCAGTTCGCGATGCCGGAAGTCGCAGCAAATCCGCTCGAACGTCTCTTCCACCTGCTTCAGGTTTCCTTCCAGCACCTGAATGAAATGCCCGTCGATATAGGCAAGCGTCCCGGTGAGCCCTGACGCCGCATTGCGGACGGCGCTGGCCTGCGCGATCTCGCGAGCCATCGCGGCCCCGCGCGACGCGTGCTCGTCCGCGATGCGGCTCGAATAGAACAGGCGCTGGACGGTCATCTCGCGTTCTCCCTCAGGCGACCGAACGGTTCTTCTCGTGAGTGCCGAACAGCCGGGCAAGCGTGGCCGCATCGACCGGCCGGCTGAACAGGAAGCCCTGCATGTGGCGGCAACCATGCTCGGCGACGTAGGAGTACTGGGCATCGGTCTCGATCCCTTCCGCCGTCACTTCCATCTGCAAGCTCTCGCCCAGTTGCGCGATCGCGCGAACGATCGATGCACTGCCCGGATCGTGGGGGACCTGATTGACGAAGCTGGCATCGATTTTGATCCGGTCGATCGGGAAACGGTGGAGGTAGCTGAGCGAGGAATAGCCCGTGCCAAAGTCATCAAGAGAGATCTTCACCCCCAATGCGCGCACTTCCTCCAGCGCACGAAGCGCAAGCTCGTCATCCGTAACCAGCGCGGTCTCGGTAATCTCGATCTCCAGCCGGCCCGGCTCCAGGCCCGACTTGTGCAGCGCCTGCGCGATCGTGCTCGCCAGTCGGCCGCCCATCATCTGGACGGGTGATACGTTCACCGCCACGGTCATGCCGTCCGGCCAGGTTGCTGCTTCGGCGCATGCTCGCTCGAGGACCAGCGCGCCGATGGTCGTGACCAGGCCAAGCTCCTCTGCAACCGGGATGAACAGCACGGGCGACACAACGCCGCGCTCCGGACTGTGCCACCGGACCAGCGCCTCTGCGCCTGCAAATTCACGGGTCGCAGTGTCTAGGATCGGCTGGAAATAGACCTCGAATTCCTCACGCATGCATGCGCGACGAAGGTCCGCTTCCAGCAGCCGGCGTTCACGCAGGGTCTCCGTCAGCGAGGGATCGAAGAAACAGTGCCGACCGCGTCCCTCGTTCTTGGCATGGTAGAGCGCGATATCGACCTGTTGCGTCAGCGTTTCGGCATCCTTGCCGTCTGCGGGCGCCAGCGTAATTCCCACACTGGCCCCGAGATCGGCAACCTGGCCGCTGATCACGAACGGGCGCGAAAGGACCTCGACGATCCGCTCCGCCAGCAGGCGTGCGACCGATGGATCGTCGACCCCTGGCGCGATGACCGCGAATTCGTCGCCACCGATGCGGGCAACCATGTCGTTGTCGCGAACCGCCTCCTGCAGGCGCGCGGAGACCGCCTTCAGAACCTTGTCGCCAAAGGGATGGCCAAGCGAATCGTTGATCGGCTTGAAGCGGTCGAGATCAACCATCAGCAGCGCGAATGGCGGGCCGCCCCTGACCAGCCGCTGACACAGACGGCGAAGCTTGCCGTTGAAGGCATGGCGGTTCTGCAGGCCGGTCAGCGTGTCGTGCATCGCGATATGGTGCAGCCGATCCTGCGCATCGACGCGGGTGCGCATCTCGACCAGATAGGTGGAGATGCCGGTGCCCACGATCAGCAGAGCAGCCATCGCGATGGCCGAGGCCATGGCGACGAAGACTTCGCTCTGCGGTCCGCTGCCAAAGCCCGCGATCGGCGTGACCGTGAACGCGGCCATGCCCACGAAGTGCAGCATCACGATGGCGACCACCAGCAGCAAGGTCGCCGCCCACGGATGACCCTCGTCGTCGTGCACACGCAGCCGATCGATGGCGAGCGCGCCGAAAACCACCACACAGGCAAGCGAGAGCGCCACATAGTTCGGTAGCCAGCCGACGATCCCGTCTGCCCGGTACGCGAACATACCGACATAGTGCATCGCGGCGATGGCAAGGCCGATCGTTCCGCCACCGCACAGCGCCCCGAACCACCGGTTACGCAGCGTCGAAAGGAACAGCCCGATGCCCACGCCAAAGATGGCGATCACCACAGAAATGATGGTCAGCGTCGCATCGAATGTGACGGGCACACCGGGCTGGTAGCCCAGCATCGCGATGAAATGGGTTCCCCAGATCGAGGAACCGGCACAGACCGATGCGAGGAAGCACCAGTGAAAGCGCGATCCACCTCCCGCCTGCAGCGTGCGACGAAACAGCTGGATGGAAACATAGGAGCCGACCACGCACAGCAGCGCAGCCAGCAGAACGAGCATGAGATCATGCTCGTGGAAGAGACAGGTCAGGACGCGCAACACACTACCTTCGAACACGTCGAAGGCTTCATCACCGGTCGACAGCGTGCCCGGTAGAATTACCGAGGTTAATTTTGTGTAGGCGAAGCCTCGGTTCGCAGGCCCCTACCTCGCAAGCTGCCTGCCGGGGTGCCGAGCCCCGTGCTTCCCTGCCTGATCAGGTCCACACAGCTTCGGGCGGCAGGCTCATCAGGATGGCGTCGACATTGCCGCCGGTCTTGAGGCCGAACAGCGTGCCCCGGTCGTAGACGAGGTTGAACTCGGCATAGCGCCCGCGCCATTCCAGCTGGCTGCGCTTGTCCGCCTCGGTCCACTCGCTTTCCATCCGGCGGCGGACCAGCCTGGGAAAAATCTCTAGAAAGGCGCGCCCGACATCCTGCGTGAAATCGAGATTGCGCGCAAAGCCGCTCTCGTCGTCGCATTCCAGATGGTCGTAGAAGATCCCGCCGACCCCGCGATGCACGCCGCGATGGGGGATGTAGAAATACTCGTCCGCCCATTTGCTGAAGCGTTCGTAATAGGTCGGGTTGTGTTTCGCGCAGGCGGCGCGGAAAGCGGCGTGGAATTCCTGCGTATCCTCCTCGTAGGGGATCGGCGGGTTGAGGTCCGCGCCGCCGCCGAACCAGGCCTTTCCGGTGACGAGGAATCGCGTGTTCATGTGCACTGCGGGCACATGCGGGTTGGCCATGTGTGCGACCAGACTGATGCCGGTCGCCGAAAAGCTGGGATCGTCCTCGGCCCCGTTGATCGTCTTGGCGAATTCGGGAGCGAAGGTGCCGTGGACGGTGGAGACGTTGACCCCGACCTTCTCGAACACCTTGCCCTTCATCATGCCCTGCACCCCGCCGCCGGGGCTGTCGTTGCCCTCTTCCTCGCGCTCCCAGGGGGTGTACTGGAAGGCCGCGTCGGAACCAGCCTCGCGCTCGATCGCCTCGAACTCGGCGCAGATCTGGTCGCGCAGGGATTCGAACCAGGTACGCGCTTGTTGCGCTTGGGCAGACCAGTCGGGCATTGTCTTCGCATCCTTGCGTGGCGTTGTGCATCCCTTGCCAATCCTGCCAGCCTAGGGCAAGTGGACCCCATGGTTCCCCTTTCGTTCGGCACAGCGGAACTGCTTCTGCGCAGCGACGGTGCGGTCTACTGGCCGCGCGAGGCGACGCTGTTCGTCGCCGACCTGCACCTCGAAAAGGCGAGCTTTTTCGCAAGCCACGGCCAGCCGCTGCCGCCCTACGACAGCCGGGCCACGCTGGAACGGGTGGCGCAGGCGGTGGACGAGACCGGTGCGCAAAGAGTCGTGACGCTGGGCGACAATTTCCACGACGCGCAGGGCGCAGCCCGGCTGGAAGAGGGCGCGTGCGACATGCTGCGCGCGCTCACCGCGCGGGTCGACTGGGTCTGGATCACCGGCAACCACGATGGCCCGCCCGACGCCGCCGGGGCAGCCGCGCAGTGCGGCGGGTCCCTCCATGAAGAACTGGAGATCGGCGGGGTAATCTGCCGCCACGAGGCGCGAGCGGGCGAAACGCGGGCGGAGCTTTCCGGTCACTGGCATCCCAAGCTTTCCGTCACACTGCGCGGTCGCCACGTGCGCCGCCCGTGCGCGGTGATCGCCCGGCGCAGCGATGGGCCGCCGCGCATGGTGCTGCCCGCATTCGGCGCGCTGACCGGGGGGATGGCCGCGGACGATCCGGCGATTCGCAAGAGCCTGAGCCCGGCCGAAACGATCGAGGCGCTGTGCGCGGTGCGCGGGCAACTTGTCCGTCTGCCGCTGTGGCGGGCCGAGAAACGCGCGGCCTGACGCGGTCTGCCCGCTGCAAAGCGCGGTTCCTCGCGCAGCCCCCTTTCGCATTGCGCCGAAAACACCTAAATAGCGCGGACATCTGTTCATTACTCTAGGAGAGCATCCCATAGCACGTCCCCCCCGTCGTTCCCTTCAGCCGCCTATCAAGAGCGGCCCGCGCTACGACAATTTTATCCAGTCGCCCAAGGTCCGCGTTATCGACGAGACCGGGGAAAACATCGGTGTCCTCAGCACGCGTGACGCGATCGACCGCGCCGCGGAAGTCGGGCTGAACCTCGTCGAGGTGTCGCCCAACGCAGACCCGCCCGTGTGCAAGTTCCTCGATGTCGGCAAGCACCGCTACGAAGCGCAGAAGAAGGCGAACCTCGCGCGCAAGACGCAGAAGACGCAGGACATCAAGGAAGTCAAAATGCGTCCGAACATCGACACGCACGATTACGACGTGAAGATGCGCAATGTGGTCAAGTTCATCGAGAACGGTGACAAGGTGAAGTGCACGCTGCGCTTCCGTGGCCGCGAAATGGCGCACCAGCAGCTGGGCATGGACTTGCTCAACCGGGTGCGCGACGATGTGGAAGAAATCGCCAAGGTCGAAAGCTTCCCGCGTCTCGAAGGCCGTCAGATGCTGATGGTCCTCGCGCCCAAATAACTGCATCTTCTCCCCCTGCAGCCCAAGGCCCTCCCCATGCACATAGTCTCCCTTGCCGGACTCGCCGTCGCGACCCTCGCGCTGGTCGCCTGCAATTCGGGAAGGGAAGCGCAGCCGGACCAGGCCACAAGCAATAGCGAAAATGCGCAGCAGGCAAGCAGCGATGCAGAGCAGCCGGCGGGCGTGAACGACGGGATTCCCGACCTCACACCCGCCACGCTCACTCCCGAGGCGCAGAAAGGGGAAAAGGGCGCGCGCAACGTGCTGCTGTCCTTCACCCGTGCGATCGAGCTCAAGGAGTTCGATCAGGCCTGGGACCTGATGGTGCCGAAACTGCGTGAGAATCTTTCGCGCGAGCAGTTCACGCAGACCTTCGCCGGTCTCGGCGACCTGACGGTCTCGGCTCCGGCCGGCACCATGGAAGGTGCGGCGGGGACGAGTTACTACGAGGTCCCGATCACCATCCGGGGCGCGACCGGGCAGACGCTGACCGGTGAAATCGTCCTTAGCCGGGTCAACGATGTCCCCGGCGCGACCGAAGAGCAGCTGCAGTGGCGCGTGCGCCGCTTCTCGGTTTCATCGAGTTAGCGCGCCTGCGGATCACTCGATCCGGAAATCCAGCAGAGTGAACCGCGCCGGGCCAGTGGCGTAGACCCCGTGCCCGCGCAGCGCGGGCGAACCGAACACGAAGCCGACCTGTGCCGTGCGCTCCAGCGCACGGTCGAACGCGTCGGGCAGCGTGTAGCTGGTGCCCCCGACCATCGCGATCCACTCCTCGTCCAGGTCGATGCTGACCTCGTGCGTACCGCGGCTCAGAGGGATCACCTTGTCATTCGGCGCATACCAGCGGTGGTGCGGGGTGCGCATCGTCCACCGGTCGCCTGCCCGCTGGAAATAGAGCGACAGGGTCGCGGTGTTCTGCGGGTCTTCCTCCGGCACGAAGCGCACTCCGCGTGCGGCATCGATCCGGTAACGCATGGTAATTCGCTTCGCGCCCGCGAGCGACCGCGTCGCCGTGGTCACGTAATGGACATGACCCGCCGCCGGGCTGGGATAGGGAAAATCGAACACCGCACCGCGCGCGGTATCCCGCATGGTCGCAGGCATCCGGTACGACGAATTCTTGCCGCGCACGACCGGGCCGATCGACCAGGTCGAGCGCGCGGACTGCGCCGCCGCCGGTGCTACGGGCGCGACTGCGAGGCCGGTGCCCAGCAAAGCGACAGATGCAGCGGCGAGGATCAAGGATCGCTTCAACATGCCCCTGACACTGCTCCAGCGCCAATGGATCGGCGCTGAACGGTCCGTTGTGCGACCAGCTCGCCCCCTATGTACTCAGGGTCGCTTGATCGCGGAAACTCCCGGCGGTACTGGCGCGTTCGAAAACCGGCAGCTGGTGGAGATGCGTTCCTGCGGAGGTTAGGAGCGGGCCGCCACCGGCACAGCCTCCAGCCCAAGCCCCCGCCTTCCTGGGGGTATAGTTGAGGAAGGCCGTTTCCCATGACCGACGCAGTCGACGCAGTCGAAACCCCCACCCCCCGCCGCAAGCCCAAGCCCGAAGTCACGAAGATCGACGGGCGCAAGATGAAGCCGTCCACGCTGATGATGGGCCACGGCTATGACCCGGCGCTGTCCGAAGGATCGCTCAAGGCGCCGATCTTCCTGACCAGCACCTTCGCCTTCGAAAGCGCGGCTGCGGGCAAGCGCCACTTCGAAGGCATCACCGGCCTGCGTGAAGGCGGCGCGGAAGGCCTCGTCTATTCGCGCTTCAACGGCCCGAACCAGGAAATCCTGGAGGATCGCCTCGCCATCTGGGACGGCGCGGAAGATTCGCTGTGCTTCTCCAGCGGGATGACCGCGATCTGCGTGATGATGATGGCTTTTTGCAGCGCGGGTGACGTGATTGTCCACTCGGGCCCGCTCTACGCCGCGTCCGAAGGCTTCGTTGCCAAGATCCTCGCGAAGTTCGGCGTGAAGTATATCGACTTCCCCGCCGGCGCGACGCGCGAGCAGTTCGACGAAGTGCTCACCAAGGCCAAGGCGATGGCCGAGGAGAATGGCGGCAAGGTCGCGATGATCTACCTCGAAAGCCCGGGCAACCCGACCAATGCGCTGGTCGATATCGAGATGGTCCGCGATGCGCGCGACGCGGCTCTCCCCGCCGATTGCCCGATCGCGATCGACAACACGTTCCTTGGGCCCCTGTGGCAGCGTCCGCTGGAACACGGCGCAGACATCGTGTGCTATTCGCTGACCAAATATGTCGGCGGCCACTCGGACCTCGTCGCGGGCAGTATTGCGGGCGACAAGAAGTGGATGAACCCGGTCCGCATGATCCGCAACACGATGGGCGGCATCGCCGATCCCAACACCGCCTGGATGCTGCTGCGTTCGCTGGAGACGGTGGAATTGCGGATGCAGCGCGCGGGCGAGAACGCCGCGAAGGTGTGTGAATTCCTGAAAAAGCACCCCAAGGTCAACGGGCTCGGCTACCTCGGCATGATCGAGGATGCGCGCCAGCAGGACATCTACGATCGCCATTGCCTGGGCGCAGGCTCGACCTTCTCGCTATTCCTCAAGGGCGGCGAAGAGGAGTGCTTCCGCTTCCTCGACTCGCTCAAGGTCGCCAAGCTTGCAGTGAGCCTCGGCGGGACGGAAACGCTCGCCAGCCACCCGGCCAGCATGACGCACCTCTCGGTCGCGCATGGCCGCCGTCAGGAACTGGGCATCACCGACAGCTTGGTACGGATCAGCATCGGGATCGAAGACCCCGACGATCTGATCGCGGACTTCGATCAGGCGCTCGACGCGGTCTGATCGGTCAGTTCACTGGGAAAATGCGAATGGGCGGAGGCTGCAGAGCCCCCGCCCATTTTTCTTGCCTCAGTTGCCGAAGCGTGCGGTGAGTTCGACGCCGAACAGGCGCGGCTCTGCAGGGATGAAGGTCGGCACGCGGAACGAACCGCCGGTGTTGCCCGCGTCGAGCAGATAGTCCTCGTCGAAGGCGTTGCGGATGAAGCCCGCAATCTCGAACCGGTCATCGGCGAAGGACACGCCCGCCCGCGCGTTGACCAGCGTGATCGGCCCTTGCGAGATCAGCGGATCGTTCGGCACTTCGAAGAAGATCCGGCTGCGATAGGTGATGCTCGGCGTGGCGAACAGACGCGCACCATTGCCCAGCGGATAGTCGACCGTGAAGCCGCCCGCCGCCTGCCACTCGGGCTGGAGGCGGAAACGCGCACCCGAATATTCGGGCGAGTACGCGCCGTCCTCGTCGATCCCGCCGCTGATATAGCCGACATTGCCGAACACGCTCAGCCAGTCGGTTGCCTGCACCGCCAGCTCCGCCTCGACACCCAGGTTCGATGCCGAACCCGCACTCGCGGTAATGAAGGAGCCGAGATTGTCGGGGTCCGCGACGGACACCTGGAAGTTGTCGTACTGCTGGTAATAGACGCCCAGCGAGCCCGACACGATGCCGGTCGCCAGCTTCACCCCGGCTTCGTAGTTCCACACGGTTTCTTCTGGGATCAGGTCCTGCGCCCCGGCCGCATTGACCGGGACCACCGGCGAGCGGCGGCCCTTGGAGATCGTGGCGAAGACGTTCACATCGGGGCTGATGCGATACAGGACGTTGAAGCGGGGCAGCCACGCATCGAAGCTGTCTTCGGCGGTCAGCGTCTGTCCGCCGGTATCGACCTGCCCAGGGATCAGAGAGACCGCCAGACTGGGAAGCCCGGCGAGAAGCGCATCTCGCTGCGCCGCAGGCAGCAGTCCAAGCAGAACCGGTGCGGGAACATCCGCGCTGAAGCCCGACCACCGGTCTTCCCACAGGTAGCGAACGCCCGCGGTGATCTCAATCGCGTCGGTTGGGATGAAAGTGACATCGGCGAAGACCGAATAGCTATCGTTCTGCCCCTGGTTCTCGAACACCGAAGCATAGGGAAGCGCGCTGATCGCGCCGCCGCTGATGATCGACGTAAGCTGCGTCGCCGGAGACGAACCATCGGGCGCGACGCAGGGCACACCGGGAACCGCTGGCGCCCCGAAGACCGTGGTGAGACACTGGACGAACAGGCCCTCTTCGGTCGAGAAGGGCACGTTCTGGATGCCGTCTTCGCTGAACACGTTCCAGCCGAACGAGCCGCGCAGCCGGTCGCCCGCATAGCTGAAGCGGCCTTCGTGGCTGAACTGGTCGCCCTTCGCGATCTCGGCGAATTCGAGGAACGGCGCGGCCGAACCGTCGGCGTCGAACACTTCGGCGCTGTCGAACTTGCGGTATCCGTTGACCGTGGTGAACGTCCAGCCGGGCGCGAAGTCCCACGCGGCGGTCAGGTTCACGTCGTAGACTTCGCGGTTCAGGCCCAGCTGGTCGTCGCCCAGCGCCTGCGCCGAATAAGGCGATCCGCCCAGGTTCGCATCGACGAAGGCATTGGCGGGGCCGCCCGGCGCGCCGGCGAAGGCGGGGAAAGTGCCCGAGATGAAGGGCGTACCGCCGTTGCGCTGCTGGTCGTAGGTGCCGATCAGGTCGATCGTGATGTCGCTCGACGGGGTGAAGCGCAGCGATCCGCGAACCCCGAACTGGTCCTTCGCGTAGAGATCCTTTTCCTGGCTGGTCGCAAGGTTCTTCACATAACCGTCACGCGTGCGCCATTCGAAGGCGATCCGTCCCGCGATCACATCCGAGCCGGCATTGACGAAGCCCGACAGCAGCGTGGCGTCGTAGTTGCCGTAGCCGCCGGTCATCTCGGCGGAGAAGCCGGGCTTCGGCTTAGCGGAGACAAGGCTGATCGCGCCGACCGCGCTGGCGGTGCCGAACAAGGTCGCCTGCGGGCCCTTGATGACCTCGACACGCTCCAGATCGTAGATCGCCTGATACGACCCGCGCGAACGCGAGATGTCGACCCCGTTGTAATACAGCGTGACGCGCGGGCCCTGCTGGGCCGAGCCGCTGTCCGAGGTGATCCCGCGGATGACGATGCCCGGGTTGTTGGCGCTCTGTTCCTGAATGTTGAGGCCGGGGACATAGTTCGACAGCTCGTCGAGGTCGGTGACGCCCAGATTGGCGATCTGCTGCCCGCTGAGAGCGCTGATCGTGATCGGCACGTCGAGCGCGCGCTGTTCGATCTTCTGCGCGGTGACGACGATCATGTTGCCGGTTTCTTCGGTGATTTGCTCTTCGCCGGCAGCTTCATCGGCAGGCTCGACCGGGGCCTGCGCGAGGGCGGCAACGGGCGACAGCGCGGCGGTGCCGAGCAAGGCGAAACGAAGGATGGAAATGGAAGACGAACGCATGGTGGGACCCCTTATGCTGCGATTGCGAAGGGGCGTTAGAGCCACTGCGTGACCGATCAAGGTCCGATCGGTGACGCTTTGATGACGATATGCGTTTGTCTTTCTAACCGTGCCATTCGCGCCGCGCTTCGGCGGCTTTCAGCACCTCGTAGGAGACCTGCAGCTTCTGGAATTCGGCGGCGGCTTCCTTGTCGCCAGGCTTGACGTCGGGATGGACGGTCTTCGCCTTCTCGCGCCAGGCGCGTTTGATCGTGGCGAAATCGGCATCGGATTCCAGACCCAGCACGTCGAGCGCGCGCATCTCGTCCGCCGAGCGCGATCCGTCACCCGATCCGCCCCAGCTATAATGCGAGGCTTCGGCATAGCCTGCATTGTCGCGCTGTTCGGTCCGCGCGCGTTCGGCCGCCTCGGCCTTTTCCAGACCTTCGAAATAGTCCCACTTGGAATTATATTCCGCCGCGTGCTTCTGGCAGAAATACCAGCGATCCGGGTTGTTGGGGGATTTGGGTGCGGGGCAGTCGCCACGCTCGTCGCAGCCGTGGCGATCGCACAGGCGCACCGTCGCGGCCTCGCGACTTTCCTCGTAGCCGCGCCAGCGCGGGAAACCCCAATCGTTCGATCTGCGCGGTTTTGCCATTGGCTCAATCTAGAGCGATCGCCCGCGCCCGCAACCTCGCAAACCGGTCTTTGAGGCCCCTCGCGCCACTACAGCGCAAAAGAAAAGGCGGGCGACCCGCAAGCCACCCGCCCTTCCCGTAATACGACGCTCGCCGCCTAGTTGACGACGACGGTCACCGCGCGGCGGTTCTTCGCCCATGCCTCGGGCGTTGAGGCAGTCGCGACCGGGCGTTCCTCGCCATAGCTCACCGTGCGGATGCGGTTGGCCGCAATGCCCAGGCTGACGAGGTAGTTCTTGGCCGAATTGGCCCGCCGCTCGCCCAGCGCAACGTTGTATTCGCGAGTCCCGCGTTCGTCCGCGTGGCCTTCGATGGTCACGGTGATGTTGGGGTACTGCGACATGTACTGCGCCTGCGTCTGCAGCGCGGCGGCATCGGCGGTGTCGATGTTGTAGCGGTCGGTGTCGAAATAGATCACGTTCTGGCCGTTGACCGCGCGCACGAAGTGCTCTTGCGTGCCGACGCCCGGCCCGCCGGTGTTGCCACCACCAGTGCCCGGCTGGCTCACGCCCGGCTCGGGCGGCAGCTGCTCGGGTGCTGGCGACTTGCACGCCGCCAGCGAAACGGTGGCCGAAAGGACGATCGCCGCTGCAATACGAGAATTCATAGGTCTCTCCTCACAAAATTGCCTTCATTCGTCGGTGCGACCCCACGAAAGAGCATCTGTTTTTTCTAACGCCTCAGGGAAGAATCGGGCCCCATGCCGGGTCCGATGCATCGACCGGAGTCGGCAGGCGGCGCAGATTCTCGCCGGTCAGGTCCACCTGATAGATCGCCGTGCGGCCCGTGTTCCGCTCGGTGCGGAAGAACTGCAGGATGCGGCCATTGGGCGCCCAGGTCGGCGCCTCGTCCTGCCAGCCATCGGTCAGCTTGCGGAAGTTCTTCCCGTCGGGGCTCATCGTCGCGATGTTGAAGTCGCCCGGGATGTAGGTGAACGCGATCTGGTCACCGCGCGGGCTCCATTCGGGCGTTGCCGCACGGCCACCGAAGAAGGTGATCCGTCGCTGGTTCGATCCATCGGCATTCATCATGTAGATCTGCTGCGCGCCCGAGCGGTCGCTTTCGAACACGATCCGGGTGCCGTCGGGCGAGTAAGAGCCGCCCACGTCGATGCCCGGCGCATCGGTCAGTCGCTCGCTCGGCCCGCCATTGGCGGAGACGCGATAGATATCCGTATTGCCGTTGACCGCCATCGAATAGAGCACCCAGCGCCCGTCCGGGCTCCAGCGCGGTGCGAAGGTCGGGTTGGCGCTTTCGGTAACCAGCGTCTGCTTGCCCGTGCCGATGTCGTAGACGTAGATGCGCGGATTGCCGTCGACGTAGCTGAGATACATCAGCTTGCGGTAATCGGGCGAGTAACGCGGGGTCAGCGCTGTCGCGCGGCCGGTGGTGATGAAGCGGTGGTTGGCCCCATCGCTGTCCATGATCGCGAGCCGCTTGGTCCGGTTATCCTTCGGGCCGGTTTCGGCGATATAGGCGATCCGGCTGTCGAAGAACGGGCTTTCGCCGGTCAGGCGCGAATAGACGAGGTCGGCGCACTTGTGCGCCGCACGCCGCCAGTCGGACGGCGGGACGACCCAGCCCGAACGGGCGAGTTCGTCATTCAGGGCGACATCGTAGAGGTAGCAGCCGACCACCAGCTTGCCGTCGGCGCGCGGGCGGACATAGCCCTGCACCAGCATTTCCGCGCCGCGCATGCGCCACATGTTCCACACCGGATCGGTGATCTGCGGGTAGTTCGGCTTGGGCAGAGCGTCCGGCCCGGTGGGCGCGAACAGGCCGTTGTTCTGCAGATCGGCGGTGATCACCCGCGCGAGTTCCGCACCCAGCGCGGCAGTACCCTGCGCATTGGCGGCGGTCGCCACGTCACGCTCCGCAGCGAAGGCGGGGATCGCGAGCTGCAGGTCGTCGAGACTTCCTTCGAAGGAGACCGAACCGGTCAGACCGCCATCGTCGTCGCCCGGCGTGGGGATAGTTTCCACCTCCCCTCCCACCGGGGGCGCGGAGCCCAAATCTTCGTTCTGCGCGAAGACTGCGGCGGGGGCAGCCGCGATCAGGGTCGCAGCAAAAAGGGAAAGCATCGAGCGAATGGTCATGATTACAGGTTCCAGTCGAAGCTGAACGCGGAAACGTTTTTCCACGCGTTATAGTATTCGGGCGGCAAATCGAAGGGGGCGGCAAGCTGGACGGCGCGGATGGCCTGTTCGGCATGGCGCTCCGCCTGTGCGCGATTGGTATCGTTCACGCCCGTCTGTCGGACAAGGCGCGGTCGCCCCGCAAGGGAGCCATCCTCGTTAAGACGCCACGCGATCACGCTGACGATCTTTTCCGCGTCGGGTCCGCTTGGAGGGGACCAGTGCGGCTTGAGCTGGCGAGAGATTGCCGCGGCGATGCTCGCCCTGGCGCTATTGCCGATCTGCGAGGCGGGAACACGCGTGTCGGTCGAGGTCGGCGAACTGCCCGATCCGGCGAGAAAATCGTCGCCCACGCGGCTGCCGCCCGAACGGGTCGGCTCGGCACTCGGGCGCGGCTGCGGGCGTGGACGCGGTTGCGCGGTCGCTCGCGGGCTCGGCCGGGGCTGGGGCTGCGAGGTCGCTCGCGGGCTTGGCCGCGGCTGCGGGCGGCTGGTCGCGCGCGCGGTCGGCTGCGGACGCGGGGCGGGCGCAGGTGCGGTGGTGGGTTGCGGCAACGGTGGCGGGGGCACGTATTCTATCGGCGGGGAAACCTGCTCGCCCAGTTCCGGCGCGACCGAGGCCTGCGCTTCGCGCACCGGCTCCGGAGCGGCCGACGTCATCCCGACATCTTCCGCGAAATTGACCGTGATGCGTTGCGGCTCGGGCAGCTTTTCGCGCGTCGCCCCCTGCACCAGCAGCACCGCAATCAGCGCGGCATGCAGCGCGATCGCGACGATCAGCGCAATGGCATCGAGGCCGGTATGCTGTTTCGCGTCCATCGAGCCCTGGGAGCTAGATCGAGTCGCTTGAACTGTTGGTGACCAGCGAGATCGAGTTGCAGCCCATCCGGTTGAGCTCGCCCATCACGCCCATCACGCGCCCGTAATCGAGCGTCTTGTCGGCGCGCAGGACCACCTCGCGCTGCGAACAGGCGACGCCTTCGCTGGCTGTGGCGAGCGCCGCGCCCAGATCGCCCTGCGGGACCGCATCCTCGCCGACATAGATCGTGCCATCGCCCGCAATCGACACGTTGAGCGGTTCCTCGTCCTGCGGCAGCGCGTTGGCACGGCTGTCGGGCAGGTCGACCGGTACGCCAGCGGTCAGCAGCGGCGCGGTGACCATGAAGATGATCAGCAGCACCAGCATCACGTCGACCAGCGGGGTGACGTTGATCTCCGCCATCGGCGCGCGCTTGGCGTTGCGCCCGCGCTTATGGGAATGGACGCCCATCGCCATATCAGACGCGCTCCAGCTCGCGGCCGAGGTTCGCGTTGAACCGGTCGGCGAAGCGCTGGAGGATCGCTTCGTAGCTGTTCACGCTGGCCGAGAAGCGGTTGTAGGCGATCACCGCCGGAATGGCCGCGAACAGGCCGATCGCGGTCGCGAACAGTGCTTCGGAAATGCCGGGCGCGACCACTGCGAGCGAGGAATTGTTCTGCGCACCGATCTGGAAGAAGCTGTTCATGATGCCCCAAACGGTGCCGAACAGGCCCACGAAGGGCGCAACCGAGCCCAGCGTGGCGAGGAAGGTCAGCCGGTTGGCCATCCGGTCAGCTTCTTCCGCGACATGGCTGTCCATCACGGCGGCGATGCGGCCCTGCGCACCGCGCACGTCCTTCACCCCGCCCTTGGTCGACTTCTTCCACTCGGTGATCGCACCCCATGCGATGCGCGCGGGCGCGACATCCTGGTTGCGATAGGCATCCAGCGTTTCCTCGTAGTTTTCCGAGGCCCAGAAATCCTTTTCGAACTTGCGCGCGCGTTTCTTCGCGCCGCCGATCTTCATCGCGACCGAGATGATGATCATCCAGCTCCAGATCGAGGCGAGCAGCAGCGCAGCCATCACCGCCTTGACCACGATATCGGCGTCCATGAACAGCTTGACCGGCTCCAGCCGGGTCGGCGGAACGGGCATTGTCGCGGCGGCGGCAAGCAGGTCGGAAAGAATCATTCAGGCATGCTCCCCAAGAGAAGTGGTATCGGAACTGGTATCGAGAATTCGGGTGAAGGCTTGCCGCCATGCATCGGGCTGGCGGCGCGGACGGCCATTGGGCGCGACGAAGCCGACGCGGAAGGTCGCGCTGCAAATCGTCTCCCCATCGCGTTTCGCCTCCTGCACCATACGCACGCTCGCTGCCTTGAGTTCGCTGCACCGCGTATGAATGACGATGTCGTCGTCGAGCAGCGCGGGCCGCAGATAGCGCATCTGCACATCGGCCACCGCGTACGCACCCTCGCCCGCTTCGATCGCGGCACGCTGGTCGATTTCCAGCATCCGCAGCACGTCGGAACGCGCACGTTCGAACCAGCGCAGGTAGTTGGCGTGATAGACGATGCCGGAGAGGTCGGTATCCTCGTAATAGACCCGCACCGCGTACAGGTGCAGCGAGCCGTCGAAGACGCCGCCCGGCGGCGTCGGGCGTATAGGATCAGGTGCGTCGGTCATGCAGGGCGCGCCTTTACCGGAAAGGGACTCGCAGCGGCAGTCACATTCGGGCGGACTGTCGCACAGGGGGGGCGGTTGGCCCGCCATGCGAGAAGAAGCGGCGCAATCAGGCGATCATCCGCCCCAGCTTCTGACCGCCGAAGATGTGGACGTGGAAATGCGGCACTTCCTGCCCGCCATTCTCGCCCACATTGGCGAGCAGGCGATAGCCGGGCTCGACCAGTCCCTTCGCCCGCGCCACGGTGCCGACCGCGCGGACCAGCCCGGCGATTTCCTCGTCCGATGCCTCCTGCGAGAAATCGTCCCAGCTGACATACTTGCCCTTGGGGATCACCAGCGTGTGGATTTCGGCCTGCGGAGCAATATCCTCGAACGCGAAGGCCCAGTCGTCCTCGTACACCTTGGTGCAGGGAATCTCGCCGCGCAGGATCTTGGCGAAGATATTGTCGTCGTCATAGGGCGCGGTCGGATCAATCGGCATTGCTCGTCTCCTCCTGGCTCTCTCGGCTGGCCTTCTCCTCGATCCCCGAGATGCCCTCGCGCCGGTCGAGTTCGGCGAGCACGTCGTCCAGCGCGATCCCACGGTCGGCCAGCAAAACCATCAGGTGGAACAGCACGTCGGCGGCCTCGCCGACCAGTTCCTCGTCGCTGCCCGAAAGCCCGGCGACCACCGCCTCGACCGCTTCCTCGCCCAGCTTGCGCGCCATCTTAGGCCGCCCGTCGCGCCTGAGCAGCGCGACATAGCTGGTTTCGGGATCGCAGTTGCGACGTTCAAGGATCACCTTTTCCAGGCGAGCGAGAGTTTCCATCCAGACGGTCCTCTTTCTGGTTATGCGTGACGCCTCAACCGTGCATCCCTGCGTAGGGTTCCGGGTGGCGCGCAGGCAAGCCCGCCGCACGCAGCGCGTCCTGCGCCTCAGCGACCGTGTGCTGCCCGAAGTGGAAAATGCTGGCGGCCAGCACCGCGCTGGCATGGCCCTCGCGCACGCCGGCGACCATGTGATCGAGCGTGCCGACCCCGCCGCTAGCGATCACCGGCACGTCGACCGCATCGGCGATCATCCGCGTCAGTTCGAGGTCGTAGCCATCCTTGGTCCCGTCCCGGTCCATCGAGGTGACGAGCAGTTCGCCCGCGCCCAGCTGCGCCAGCTTCGTCGCATGTTCGAGCGCATCGATCCCGGTCGCGCGGCGGCCACCGTGGGTGAAGATTTCGTAGCGCCCGCTCTCGCCGCGCCGGGCGTCGACCGAGGCGACCACGCACTGGCTGCCCATGCGCTGCGCGATCTCGTCGACCAGTTCGGGCCGCGCCACGGCGGCGGAGTTGATCGCAACCTTGTCTGCCCCTGCCAGCAGCAGCGTGCGCGCATCCTCGACGCTGCGCACGCCCCCGCCCACGGTCAGCGGCATGAAGCAGACCTCCGCTGTCCGCCGTACGATATCGGCCAGCGTCGCGCGCCCTTCATGGCTCGCGGAAATGTCGAGGAAGCACAGCTCGTCGGCACCCGCGAGGTCGTAGGCATGCGCCTGCTCGACCGGATCGCCCGCATCGCGCAGGTCGACGAAGTTGACGCCCTTGACCACGCGGCCCTCGGCCACGTCGAGACAGGGGATGACGCGGATACGGACGGTCATGTCATGTGCTTTTCGTTGGCGACGGTCGGTGCCTGCTCTCCGGTGGAGGCCGAAGGCGCAACCTGCCCCGCCAGCCAGAACATCCCGAACGCCATGTTGATGTAGAGGACGATCGCGAACCAGAAGCGGCTCGGGTCTTCATCCTTCTTGCTCAACCGGAACTTGCCCAGCGCGGTCTTGCCCCGCACCGCGTCGACCGCGGCGATGACCAGCATCACCAAGGTGGCGATTAGCGCGATATCGACGAAGGTCATGGGGCCATCCCCCCTCTCCAACTTCGGCTAGGACCTGGCAGGTCCAAGCCTGCGTATCCTCTCCCGCAAGGGGAGAGGATGGATGCGGCACAATTCCCTCTCCCCCTGTGGGAGAGGATAGCGCAGCTTGCCGCGTCTGCGGCTAGCGAAGCTTGGTGAGGGGGCTGCATCACACCGCCCCCACACGCAGCGCCTCTGCCAGATTCAGCCGCCCGTCGTACAGCGCGCGGCCGGTAATCACGCCTTCGATACCTTCCTCGGCGTGCGGTGCGAGGGCGCGGATATCCTCGATGTCAGCGACGCCTCCGCTGGCGATGACGGGCAGCGACTGCGCCTTGGCCAGCGCCAGAGTCGCCTCGACGTTGCAGCCCTTGAGCAGCCCGTCGCGGCCGATATCGGTGAACAGCAGCGCGGCGACGCCCGCATCCTCGAACCGACGCGCGAGTTCTTCTACGGCCAAGTCGGAGACGCTCGCCCAGCCCTCGGTCGCGACCATGCCATCGCGCGCATCGACCGCGACCACCACGCGGCCCGGGTGATCCGCCGCCAGCGCCTTGACCAGTTCGGGGTCCTTCAGCGCAGCCGTGCCGATCACCACCCGCGCCACGCCGAGGTCGAGCCAGCGTTCCGCGCCCTCGCGCGTGCGGATGCCGCCGCCCAGCTGCACCTTGCCGGGGAAGCGTTTGAGGATGCTCTCGACAGCGTGGGCGTTGACCGCCTCGCCCGCGAAGGCTCCGTCGAGATCGACCACATGCAGCCAGCTCGCGCCAGCCTCTGCGAAACGCGCGGCCTGTTCGCCAGGGTCGTCGCCGTAGATGGTCGCGCGGTCCATATCGCCTTCGGCGAGGCGGACGACATTGCCGCCCTTGAGGTCGATAGCGGGGAAGATGATCATGCGTTCGTCTCGATTGTCGTCACCCCCGCGCAGGCGGGGGTCCAGATGACACTAGTGGAATGAGCCACAGGCCCCAGCGGGATTGGCTTCGCTCGTCTTCGACTCCCCGCCTTCGCGGGAATGACGGGAGTTAGGGCTTCCACTTCAAAAACCTCTCGAGCAGCGCCAGCCCGTAGGCCTGGCTCTTCTCCGGGTGGAACTGCACGCCGAGGATGTTGTCGCGCGCCACCGCCGCCGTCACCGATCCGCCATGGTCGGTGCGCGCGGCGACGTGCGCGTGGTCCGCGACATCGAAGGCGTAGGAATGGAGGAAATAGGCCTCGCCCGGATGGATCAGCCCGCTGGCGTCGTCGGCTACGACCACATCGTTCCAGCCCATGTGCGGCACCTTCACGTGTTCGGACGGCTCGAGCGCGCGCACCTCGCCGCCGATCCAGCCGAGCCCCTGTGTCTCGCCATGCTCCAGCCCCCTGTCGGCGAGCAGTTGCATGCCGACGCAGATGCCGAGGAAGGGTACCCCGTCCTTGAGCACGCAGCCCTCCAGCGCCTCGATCATGCCGGGCAGGCTGGCAAGGCCGTTATAGCACGCGCCGAACGCCCCCACGCCGGGCAGCACGATCCGCTCCGCCTTCGCCAGTGCATCGCCATCCGAAACCAGCGCGACCTCCGCGCCAACCCGCCGCAGCGCGTTTTCGACCGAATGCAGGTTCCCGGCGCCGTAATCGATCAGCGCGACACGATCAGCCACCCAGGATGCCCTTGGTCGAGGGAATGGCCCCGCCCTTGCGCGGGTCGATCTCGACCGCCTGCCGCATGGCGCGGGCGAAGCCCTTGTAGATCGCCTCGCAGATATGGTGGTTGTTGGAACCGTACAGCAGCTCGACATGCAGCGTCAGCCCGGCGGTCTGCGCGACCGACTGGAACCAGTGTTCGATCAGTTCGGTGTCCCACTCGCCCAGCTTGCTCTGGCTGAAGCCCGCGCGCCACACGCACCAGGGCCGCCCCGAGATATCGAGCGCAACCCGCGCCAAAGTCTCGTCCATCGGCGAATAGGCGGTGCCGTAGCGCGCGATCCCGCCCTTGTCGCCCAGCGCGTCGCTGAGTGCCTGGCCCAGCGCGATCGCGCTGTCTTCGGTGGTGTGATGCTGGTCGACATGCAAGTCGCCATCGACCTTCATCTCGACATCGATCAGCGAATGGCGGGAGAACTGCTCGACCATATGATCGAGAAAGCCGATCCCCGTCGCCACCTCGTAGGTGCCGGTACCATCAAGGTTCACCGCCACGCGGATGCGCGTTTCCTTGGTATCGCGCTCTATCAGACCGGTTCGCATGGGGACGCGCGCTATCCGTGACGGGGGCTGCACGCAAGCATTCTGCGCTTGACCATACGCGCGCTCGCCGCCACCTAGCCACGTGATGAGTGACGATGCGCCCGATAGCCTGATCCCCTACGACCAGATCGTGCAGGAGGCCCTGCGCGCCGTGGTCGGCAGCGTGCTTGGTGAAATCGAGGCGGGCGGCGGTACGCTGCCCGGCAACCACCATTTCTACATCACCTTCAAGACCGGCGTGCCCGGGGTCGAGATACCCGACCATCTGCGGGAGCGTTTTCCGGATGAGATGACGATCGTCCTGCAGAACAAGTTCTGGGATCTGAACGTGACCGAGACCGGCTTTTCGGTCGGGCTCAGCTTCAACCAGCGTTCCTCGCATCTGGTGGTGCCGTTCTCCGCGATCACAGCCTTCGTCGATCCGGCGGTCGATTTCGGCCTGCAATTCCAGGCGACCGAGGTGGAGGACTACCCCACCCCGACCGATGCCGCAGGAAACGACGGGTCGGACGATGCGGAACGCGATCCGCGCGAGGCCGTTACCAACAACGAAGACGGCTCGAACGTCGTCACGGTCGATTTCGGCCGCAAGAAGTAACGCTCCGCACACACTCCTCAGCGCGTCCGGAGCCTGCAATCCAGGGGGCCTGACCAGATGAGCAAACGCCGCGAGGAACTGCGCCGCAAGGTCGCCCGCGGACAGGCACGCGCCCGCGGCGAAGCGGTGCCCGGCCTCTCCCCCAACCCGGCAGCCAACCTGATCATGGCCAACGCGATCGTGCGCACCGGATCGATCCTGCTGCGCCGGGCGGTCGACAAGCGGATGCTGCGGGGCCGTTATGGCAAGGATACCGCCGAAGCCGCGGCAGAGAACCAGGGGCTGGGATCGACGCTGACAGCGCTAGCCCTGTCCAAGGTCGCCGCGCGCTCCTCCACCGGGGCGGTGGTGGTCGGCGGTGGCATGCTGGCCAAGGCGCTGTACGACCGGCGGCAGGCGAAGAAGGCGCGGGCAAAGGGCGACGCGAAGATTCTGGAAGACGCCGCCGACGCGTAAGCGCGCACGCACCCTTTACGGATTTAGCCGACGCGAAGGGTTGATCTGACCCGCCCGGACGGGCCAATGGCGGATATGCCCGACTCCTCCTCCCATTCGCACGAGACCGACACGCTGCACCGGCGTGGCCTGATGTTCATCCTCTCCTCCCCCTCGGGCGCAGGCAAGACGACGCTGTCGCGCATGCTGCTCGCCTCGGAGGAGGAGATCATGCTGTCGGTATCCGCCACGACGCGCCCCCCGCGCGAGGGCGAGGTCGATGGCAAGGACTATCACTTCGTCAGCAACGAAGAATTCGACCGGCTGGTGGACGAGGACGGGTTCTACGAATGGGCACCCGTGTTCGGCAATCGCTACGGCACGCCCAAGGGCCACATCCGCGAAGGGCTGAAGCGCGGGCAGGATTTCCTGTTCGATATCGACTGGCAGGGCACCCAGCAGCTTTACCAGAAGGACCAGCAGGACACGGTCAGCGTGTTCATCCTGCCGCCCAGCCTCGACGAACTGCACCGCCGCCTGACCGCCCGCGCGCTCGACAGCGAAGAGGTGGTCAACAGCCGGATGGAACGGGCGCGCGCCGAAATCAGCCACTGGGCCGAATATGATTACGTCGTGATCAACGACAATGTCGATGCGTGCTTCACCAAGGTACGCGAGATCCTGCACGCCGAGCGCATGAAGCGCACGCGCCAGACCGGGCTGATTCCCTTCGTGCGCGAGCTGATGGGATGAAGCGAACCCCGGGACGCAAAGGCGCCCCGAGGTTCGATGATGGTACCCGTGGGGCTTAGTCGCCCGAGGGATCGACGAAGCTGGTCGACATATTGGCGTTGACCACGCCGCCGTCGATCGGGATCGTCGTGCCGACAACGTAGTCGCCCGCGCGGCTGAGCAGGTAGATCGCGCCTGCGGCCATATCCTCGGTCACGCCCACGCGCCTGCTCGGGATGCCGCGCTTGACCGTCTCTTCATTGTCGCGCGCCGCGCGGTTCATTGCCGACGGGAAGGCACCCGGGCCGATCCCGTTGACCACGATATTGTGCTGGATCAGCTCGGCAGCCATCCGGCGGGTGAGGTGGATCAGCCCGGCCTTGCTCGCCTGGTAGGGATAGGTCGGCCACGGGTTGACCTTGAACCCGTCGATGCTGGCGATCATCAGCACCTTGGCCGGACGCTCCGCCGTGCCCGCCTTCTTGAGCAGCGGGAGCAGCTTCTGGGTGAGGAAGAACGGCGTCTTGAGGTTCAGGTCCATGGTGCGGTGCCAGCCGGCCTCGCTGAACTCCTCGAAGGGTTCGCCCCATGCCGCGCCTGCGTTGTTGACCAGCAGGTCCAGCTTGTCCTCGCGACTAGCCAGCTCGTCGGCCAGCGCCTTGATCCCACCCATCTGGCTGAGGTCGCCGACCAGGCCGATGACCTTGTCGCCCAGTTCGGCGGCGGTCTCGTCGACCTGCTCCTTCTTGCGCGCGACGATATAGACCTTGGCGCAGCCCGCTTCGAGCAGGCCTTCCACGATCATGCGCCCGATCCCGCGGCTACCGCCGGTGACCAGCGCGATCTTGCCTTCGAGACCGAAAAGGTCGGTGAGTTTCATCATAATCTCTCTCCCATACCCCCTCCTCTTCGCAAGGAGGGGCAGTGAGACTTGGCGGCTTGCCGCCTAGTCGCAACGGGGTGGTGCCTTCTTGCGAAGCGACGCTGATGCGTCGGAACCACCCCCCAACCCCCTCCTTTGAAAAGGAGGGGGAGTTAAGGCTCAATATCCGCTGAGTTCGGCAACCCGGCCCGCGTGGTAGTACATGTCGCCGAGGAACTCCTGCAGCGCGCGGTCGCGCTTCATGTAGAGGCCGATGTCGTATTCGTCGGTCATCCCGATGCCGCCGTGCATCTGCACGCCTTCCTTGACTGCGAGGCCCGCCGCCTTGGCGACCTTGGCCTTGGCGACCGAGGTCATCAGCTCGGCCTGCTCGCTGCCTGCGTCGATCAGCTGCGCGGCCTTGATGGTCACCGCGCGGGCGATCTCGACTTCGGAATAAAGATGCGCGGCGCGGTGCTGGAGGGCCTGGAATTCGCCGATCAGCTTGCCGAACTGCTTGCGCTGCTTGAGGTAGTCGACCGTCATGTCCATCGCGCCGCGCGCGACCCCGACGCCTTCCGCCGCCGCACCGACACGGCCTGCGCGCAGCATCGCGTTGAGGATTTCGCGCCCGCCGTCGACTTCGCCGATCACCGCATCGCCATCGAGCTCGACGCTGTCGAAGGTGATGTGGCTCGCCATCGAAGAATCGACCAGCCGCACGCTGTCGTGGCTCATGCCGGATGCGTCCTGCGGCACCGCGAACAGGGTGATCCCGTCCGCATCGCTATCGCTGCCCGAGGTGCGCGCGGCGACCACGATCATCTCGGCGCTGGCACCGTAGACGACGAAGTCCTTCTTGCCGGTGAGCTTGAAGCCATTGCCCGACTTTTCCGCCTTGCAGGCGATCTTTTCGGGCCGGTGCTTGGGACCCTCGTCGATCGCGACGGCGTAGACGTTCTTGCCCGCAACCAGATCGGGCAGCCAGCGGCCGCGCGTGTCGTCGCTGCCATGCTTGAGCGCGGTGGCCGCGAGCACGGAGCTGCTGAGGAAGGGCGACGGGGTGAGGTTCGCGCCGATTTCCTCCAGCACGATGTTCGCCTCGACCTGGCCCATGCCGAGCCCGCCATCCTCTTCGGGCAGCAGGATGCCGGTGAAGCCCATCTCGCCGAACTGTTCCCACAGTCCGTGGCCGAAGCCGTCCTTGCAGTCGCGGTCGCGCCAGTGGCGCAGCTGCTTGGCAATCGCGCCTTCTTCGCGGATGAAATCGCTCGCGCTGTCGGCCAGCATCGCCTGATCGTCGTCGTAGTAAAGTGGCATCTTTTACTCCCTCTCCCCTTCAGGGGAGAGGGCCGGGGAGTGGGGACTAGCCCTTCCCGGCCCTTAAAGTTCATGATCCAGGGAGCGTAGCCGCCCCCTCTCCCAACCCTCTCCCCTGAAGGAGAGAGGGCTTTTCTCGTTACGCGCCCGGCAGCTCCAGAATGCGCTTGGCGACCACGTTGAGCATCACCTCGCTGGTGCCGCCCTCGATCGAGTTCGCCTTGGTGCGCAGCCAGCTGCGGGCGGGCTTGCCGTGCTCGGTCTCTTCGCTTTCCCATTCGAGGGTACGCGAACCGCCGGCTGCCATCAGCAGCTCGTGCCGACGCTTGTTGAGCTCGGTCCCGGCATATTTGAGCATGTTGGGCTGCGCGGGATGGCCCTTGCCCACCTTGACCTCGTCGAGAAACTTCTCGCTCATCGCGGTAAACGCCAGCGCGTCGACATCGAACAGCGCCATTTCCGCACGCAGCACGGGGTCGAGCTCGCCCTGGCGGCTGGTCACGGCGCCCAGCGAAGAGGCGCGGTCGCCGCCCCCGGTTGCGGAGATCATCTCGCGCTCGTGGCCGAGCAGGTACTTGGCCACATCCCACCCGCGGTTGATCTCGCCGACATAGGCCGGGATATCCTCGCCGTAGGACTTGGGGACCTTCACATCGTCCATGAAGGTTTCGCAGAACGGCGAGTTGCCGCTGATCAGCTTGATCGGCTTGGTGGAGACGCCGTCGCCAGCCATGTCGAACAGCATGAAGGTGATGCCCTGGTACTTGTTGTCCTTGTCCGTGCGGACGAGGCAGAAGATCCAGTCGGCTTCGTCGGCGTAGGAGGTCCAGATCTTCTGGCCGTTGACGATCCAGTGATCGCCCTTGTCCTCGCCATAAGTCTGCATCGAGACGAGGTCCGATCCGCTGCCCGGCTCGCTATAGCCCTGGCACCAGCGAATCTCACCGCGCGCGATCTCGTTGAGGAAGCGCTGCTTCTGGCCTTCGGTGCCGAAGTGCAGCAGCGCCGGGCCGAGCATCCAGATGCCGAAGCTGCTGAGCGGCGGGCGGGCGTTGATCCGCGCCATTTCCTCGCGCAGCACCTTGGCTTCGGCAGGCGAAAGGCCTGCGCCGCCATAGGCCTTGGGCCATGCGGGTACGGTGTAGCCCTTGTCGCGGCATGCCTCGAACCAGGACTTCTGGGCATCGTTCTTGAACTTGGCGTTGCGCCCGCCCCAGTAGACGTCGTTCTCGTCTTCCACGGGCTTGCGCATTTCGGGGGGGCAGTTGGCTTCGAGCCAGCTGCGCGTTTCCGCGCGGAATTGCTCCAGATCGGCCATGTATCTCTCTCCTCGGGATGCGGCGGAGCGGTGTGAGACTCTCGCCGCCGGTGCTTTTGCTGACGCCTACGTAAGGCCAAGCTAGTGCCCGCCGCAAGCGTACTTTCGTAAAACCGGTATGCCGTAGCGGCAGGCCGATTGCGCTTGCACGCCACCGCACAACCCGTAGTGTTACGTGAACGTAAGACGCGGCCAGCAAAGCGCCGCCGGGAGAGATTTTCACACCATGGCTTTCACTCAAGGCCCGCTGCCGATCCGCCTGCGGCTGACCCAGGGGCTTGGCGCGATGGCCTTCGGCGTGAAGGACAACGGCTTTTCGTTCTTCCTGCTGATCTTCTACAACCAGGTGCTGGGGATGGATGCCGGGCTGGTCGGCCTGGCGCTGATGCTGGCGCTGGTGTTCGACGCGGTGCTCGATCCGCTGATCGGCTATTTCTCCGACCGGACCTATACCCGCTGGGGCCGCCGCCTGCCATGGCTGTACATCGCGCCGTGGCCGCTGGCGATCATGTGGATCCTGCTGTGGTCGCCGCCGGGCGGCGAGGCCCCGAGCTTCTTCGGCCTGCTGGGCATCGCGGTGGGCGTGCGCGTGCTGCTCTCGGCGTGCGAGGTGCCGCAGGTCAGCCTCCTGCCTGAAATCACGTCCGACTACGACGAGCGGACCACGCTGTTCCGCTATCGCTACCTGATGGGCTGGGGCGGCGGCATCCTGATGATGGTGCTGGCCTACACCGTGTTCATGCGCGGGCCGGACGGGATTCTGGAGCCGGAAGGCTATGTCGGCTTCGGCATCGCAGGCGCGGCGATCATGGCGCTCTCGGTCGTCGGATCGGCGCTGGGCCTGCACAAGCTGGTCGCGCATCCGCCGGCCAAGCGCCCACCCCCGTTCCGCTGGCGCGATGCCTTTGCGGAGATCAAGGAGGCGTTCAGCGAGAAGGCGTTCCTGATCTTCGCCGCCGGGGCGATGGCAGCCTATATCAGCCAGGGAACGACGTTTTCGATCTCCAACTATCTCAACGTGTTCGTCTGGCAGCTCGACCAGGTAGAGATTCCCGGCCTGCCGATCCGGCTGACCGGGCTGACCGCCTATCCGCTGGTGCTGTTCCTCAGCGCGGTGCTGATGTTCATCGTGGTCAGCCCGCTGCACCGCCGTTTCGGCAAGGCCTATACCGCCGCAGGCGGCGCGCTGGCGGCGTTCGTGCTCGCGTTCATCCCTTATATGCTGTTCCTGCTCGGCGCATGGCCGCAGGTGGGCACGCTGAATTCGACCATGCTGTTCTACCTGTTCCTGGTCTTCGCCAACGCATCGGGCATCGTCTCGATGATCTCCGCATCCTCGATGGTCGCCGAAATCATCGAGCTGTTCGAGGAACGCACTGGAGAGCGGGCCGAGGGCAAGTTCTACGCGGGCAACTGGCTGGTCCAGAAATGCGCGACCGGCGCGGGGATCTTCATCTCGGGCCAGATCATCGCGCTCGCCCAGATGCCCGCAAAGGCCAAGGCCGGCGAGGTCGGGATGGACGTGCTGAGCCCGATGATCCTGCTTTACGCAGGGGTGTCGCTGATCCTCGCGGTGATCGCCGCCTACTGGCTCGCCCGCTTCCCGATCACCCGCGAAAGCCATGAGGCGCGGCTCGCTCTCCTCGACGATGCGGCACGGGCCGACGCGGAAGGCGAGGTGCTGCCGCCATAATTGACGCAACAGGGTTGGCGCAGCCGCGCGGCTCTGCCACGAGACGTTTCAACCGCATACCTGATATTCGAAGACAGACCGAAGCAAGAGAGGCAAGACATGGATTTCCAACCGACCGAACGGCAAAGCCACTGGCGCGACCGGGTGCGCGACTTCATCGAGAAGGAAGTGCGCCCCGCCGTCCCCACCTACAAGGCGCAGGACGCCGAGGGCGATCGCTGGAAGGTGATCCCCGTGGTCGAGGAGCTGAAGGCAAAGGCCAAGGCCAAGGGGCTGTGGAACATGTTCATGCCCCCGCGCAACGACAGCCACCATCACGTAGACGAGAGCTTCGAGTTCGAAGGGCCCGGCCTCACCAACCTCGAATACGCAATGGTCGCCGAGGAACTCGGCCGGATCGGCTTCGCCAGCGAGACGATGAACTGCTCCGCGCCCGATACCGGCAATATGGAAGTGCTCCACCGCTACGGCACGCGCGAGCAGAAGGAGCAGTGGCTCGCCCCGCTGATGGCCGGCGAAATCCGCAGCGCCTTCCTGATGACCGAACCGCAGGTCGCCAGCTCGGACGCGACCAATATCGAGACCTCGATCATCCGCGAAGGCGACGAATACGTCATCAACGGGCGCAAGTGGTGGTCCAGCGGTGCGGGCGATCCGCGCTGCAAGGTCGCGATCGTCATGGGCAAGAGCGATACCAGCGCCCAGCGCCACCAGCAGCAGTCGATGATCCTCATGCCGCTCGACGCGGAAGGCGTGACGATCGAGCGTCACCTGCCCGTTTTCGGCTATGACGATGCGCCGCACGGCCACATGGAAATCAGCCTCAACAACGTGCGCGTGCCCGCCTCGGCCATGCTGCTGGGCGAAGGGCGCGGGTTCGAGATCGCGCAAGGGCGCCTCGGGCCGGGCCGCATCCACCACTGCATGCGCACCATCGGCGTCGCCGAGGAAGCGCTGGAGAAGATGTGCAAGCGGCTGCAGGCGCGCGAAGCCTTCGGCAAGGCGATCTACAAGCATTCGATCTGGGAACAGCGCGTCGCGCAGGCCCGCATCGACATCGAGATGACGCGCCTTCTCTGCCTCAAGGCCGCCGACATGATGGACAAGGTCGGCAACAAGGCCGCCAAGCAGGAAATCGCGATGATCAAGGTCGCCGCGCCCAACATGGCGCTGCGGATCATCGACGATGCGATCCAGGCCCATGGCGGTGCCGGCGTGTCCGACGATTTCGGCCTGGCGCAGGCCTACGCCCACCAGCGCACGCTGCGCCTGGCGGACGGCCCGGACGAAGTCCACGCACGCTCCATCGCGCGCATGGAATTCGCCCGCCACGCACCGAGCGAGGCCGAGATGGAAACCTACAGCTCGGGCGACATGGGCGCCACGCGCTGACGCACCTCTCCCCCTCCTCTTCAGAGGAGGGGGTCGGGGGGTGGTGGATTACAGCGCGGCATCCCGCACCACCCCACTGCGACCAGGCAGCAAGCTGCCAGGTCTCGTTGCCCCTCCTCTGAAGAGGAGAGGGAAATTAGGAGAGATCGTTGACCAAAGCAGCCATTCTCGAAAAGCCCGGCGAACCGATGGTGATCGGCGAGATCGAACTGGCCGAACCCGGCCCGCACGAGGTTCTGATCGACACCAAGGCGTGCGGATTGTGCCATTCGGACCTGCACTTCATCGACGGTGCCTATCCGCATGCTCTCCCGCTGGTGCCCGGGCACGAAGCGGCGGGCGTGGTCCGCGCGGTCGGCAGCGAAGTGACGATGGTGAAGCCGGGCGACCACGTCGTCTCGTGCCTCAGCGCGTTCTGCGGCCAGTGCGAATTCTGCGTCACCGGCCGCATGGCGCTGTGCCTTGGTCAGGGCACGCGGCGCGGCAAGGATGCGGCTCCGCGCCTCTCGCGAGGCGGCGAGCCGGTCAACCAGCTGCTCAACCTGTCGGCCTTTGCCGAGCAGATGCTGATCCACGAACATGCCTGCGTCGCGATCGACAAGGATATGCCGTTCGACCGGGCCGCCGTGCTCGGCTGCGCGGTGACCACCGGAGCGGGCACGATCTTCAACGCGATCAAGCTGACGCCGGGCGAGACCGTCGCCGTGATCGGCTGCGGCGGCGTCGGCCTCGCCGCGATCAACGCGGCCAAGATCGCAGGCGCTGGCATGATCATCGCCGCCGACCCGCTGCCCGAAAAGCGCGCACTCGCCGAAACGCTCGGCGCAACGCACACGGTCGATGCGCTGGCCGAAGATGCCGCGAAACAGATCATCAAGCTGTCGGGCGGCGGCGTACATTACGGCATCGAAGCGGTCGGGCGGCAGGCGAGCGCCGACCTCGCGGTCGCTAGCCTGCGGCGCGGCGGTACTGCGGTGGTGCTCGGCATGATGCCGCTCGACTGCAAGGTCGGCCTGGGAGCGATGGACCTGCTCGGCGGCAAGAAGCTGATGGGCGCGATCATGGGGATGAACCACTTCCCGGTCGATCTGCCGCGCCTCGTCGATTTCTACCTGCGCGGCCTGCTCGACCTCGACACGATCATCGCCGAGCGGATCGCGCTGGAAGACATCAACGCCGGGTTCGACAAGCTTCGCGAAGGGCATAGCGCCCGCAGCATCGTGGTGTTCGACTGACGGTTACGCGGCCGCACCTGTCCTACACCGGGTGGGCGCGCTAGACCGTTGGCGGAACGGAAGAATGCGGCCCGAGGCGATGCAGATTGAAAGGTTACACATACGGTCCGGCCTGCAAGCCATATCCGGCGGAAATCCGGGACGAATTGGGGAAGCGGGATTTTCGATAAGACCGGGGGTGCGTATTCCAGCGACGTCCGGCGTGTGACATCAGAACAGTCCGTCACCCTGAACTTGTTTCAGGGTCCAGGGTGCATCCGGGACCGATCGATTGAAACGTTCGAGCACGCGGAAATCTGGATGCTGAAACGAGTTCAGCATGACGAATGGGTTTAGGAGAGGAAGTTCGTGGCAGCTATCGACTACGAGAAGGAAATGGTCGGCACGGTCGACGTGCCCGAGGCCGACAAGCTGGACGAAGCGGCGCTGACCGCGTGGTTCGAAGGCAATGTCGAGGACTTCGAAGGGCCGCTCACGCTCTCGAAATTCAAGGGCGGCCAGTCCAATCCGACCTACAAGGTCGAAACCGCGAACCGCAATTACGTGCTGCGCCGCCAGCCCTTCGGCAAGCTGCTGCCATCGGCGCACGCGGTCGATCGTGAATACACCGTGATGAGCGCGCTCGGCCCCACCGGCTTCCCCGTGCCGCGCACCTTCGGCCTGTGCGAAGACGCTGACGTGATCGGCTCCAAGTTCTTCGTCATGGAACTGATTCAGGGCCGCAACCTGTGGAACGGCGCGCTGCCAGACTACCAGCCGGACGAGCGGCGCGAGATCTACCACGCGATGGTCGACACGCTGGCCGATCTGCACACCACCGATCCGCAGAAGATCGGCTTGGGCGACTACGGCAAGCCGCAGGATTACTGCGCACGGCAGATCGCCCGCTGGACCAAGCAGTACAAGCTTTCCGAAACCGAAGAGATTCCGGAGATGGAAGCGCTGATCGCGTGGCTGCCCGAGACGGTGCCCGAACAGCACGCCAGCGGGATCGTCCACGGCGACTACCGGCTCGACAACATGATCTTCCATGCCGAGGAGAACCGCGTTGCCGCGGTGCTCGACTGGGAGCTATCGACGCTGGGCGATCCAATCGCGGATTTCAGCTACTTCGTTCTCAACTGGCACAACCCGTCGGACGGCCGCGCCGGGCTCGGCGGAAAAGACCTGAAGGCGCTGGGCATCCCCACCGCCGAGGAAGTCACCCAGCGCTATGTCGAACGCACCGGCTACCCCGTGCCCGACATGGACTGGTACTTCGCCTTCAACCTGTTCAAGTTCGCGGGGATCATCCAGGGCATCAAGAAGCGGGTGATCGACGGCACTGCCTCGTCAGCCCACGCCAAGCAGATGAGCGAGCGGGTCCGCCCGCTGGTGCATTCCGCCTACGACTTCGCCAAGCGCGCCGGGCTCGACTGAGCGGGCGCGCTTCACAACCGCGCGGGGGCTCGCTAGCAGTCATGGCGAAGACGGGGCCGATCCCCGGTGCAGGAGTGATTTGAGGATGAGCGACGAACACCGGCAGGTGATCGAACAGGCATGGGAGAACCGCGATTCTCTCGATACCGGCGATGGGGATCTGCGCGAAGCGGTCGAAAGTGCGATTACCAGTCTCGACGAAGGCAGCGCGCGGGTTGCGGAGCCCGACGGCAATGGCGGCTGGCAGGTCAACCAGTGGCTGAAGAAGGCCGTGCTGCTCTCGTTCCGCCTGTCGGATAACCGGGTGATGGATGGCGCGGTCGGCTCGCCCGCGTTCGACAAGGTGCCCAGCAAGTTCGCCGGGTGGGGCGAAGCGCGCTTCCGCGAAGCGGGCTTCCGCGTCGTGCCCGGCGCGATCGCGCGGCGGGGCAGCTTCATCGGCAAGAACTGCGTGCTGATGCCCAGCTTCACCAATATCGGCGCCTATGTGGGTGAGAACACCATGCTGGACACTTGGGCCAGCGTGGGCAGCTGCGCGCAGGTCGGCGCGAACTGCCACATCTCGGCGGGGACCGGGATCGGCGGCGTGCTGGAGCCCTTGCAGGCCAACCCGACGATCATCGGCGACAACTGCTTCATCGGCGCGCGTTCCGAAATCGTCGAGGGCGTGATCGTGGGCGAAGGCTGCGTCGTCGCGATGGGCGTGTTCATCACCCAGTCGACCAAGATCGTCGTGCGCGACACGGGCGAAGTGCTGCGCGGGCACATCCCGCCTTACTCCGTAGTCGTTCCAGGCAGCCTGCCGGCCAAGGATGGCGGCCCGTCGTTGGCATGTGCGGTCATCGTCAAGACGGTCGACGCGCAGACCCGCGAGAAGACCGGCATCAACGAATTGCTGCGCGACTGATCGGCATTCGAGGAACCGCGCGGCAGACGAGCCGTTAGTTATTTTCGATGGACGGAAAGGGTATTTCACATGGTTGATAACGGCGACGGCAAGATTCACATCGACGAAGAAAACGTCAGTGGCGGCAGCAAGGAAGGCGTCGTGCGCTGGGTTCTGGGCATCGGCCTGCTGCTCGCGATCGTGCTGCTGTCGGTCATATGGATCGTCCCCGCACTGATGCAGGGCGACGCCGAGGAAGAGGCCACGATGACGGGCACGATGGAAGCGCGCGGCGCACCCAACGGAACCGACACTGACGGCATCATCGAAGAAGCTCCGGGCGACGAAGGCGTTGCCGAGGAACCCGCGGCCAACGACGAAGTTGTTGCTACCGAACAGGAATAACCGGCCAGGAGCCCCGATTTCATGAGCAATACGAACAGCTTCCAGAGCGATCAGTATGTGCAGTGGGATTGGGGCGACGGCACCGCCAAGGGCCAGATCAAGGAGCGTTTCGAGCGCGAAGTGACCCGCACCCTGCAGGGCAGCGAGATCACCCGCAAGGGCTCCGAAGACAACCCGGCCTACCTCATCAAGCAGGATGATGGCGACGAAGTGCTCAAGCTGGGCTCCGAAATCGAAGCGCAGAACAGCTGAGGATCACGCCATGCCCAAGGCCAAATCGAAGAAGCAGCAACAGGCGGCAGGCGCCGCCCTCTCCGCCAAGCGCGGCGAGACGGACAAGTCCGATCTTCAGGGCGCGTCCGTTGGCATGTACGAAAGCATGACCGAGGACGAGTTGGAGGAAATGGCCTCCACCGACCGCGAAGACCTGCCCGAGGAAGTCGACGGAGACTGAGCGGGCCGGGCGTCAGCCCGCCCTCCTCACTCGCCGCCGCCCGCCGGATATTCGTAAGGCGGCACGTCGGCCATCGCAGCGCTGGTCGCCTCGACCCCGCGCATCACCCGCATCATGTTGCGGAAGCTGATCCTCTCCAGATCTTCCTGAGAATAGCCGCGCCGCGCCAGTTCGGTGAACAGCGCAGGGTATGTCGAGACATCCTCCAGTCCCTCCGGCCCGAAAGGAATGCCGTCGTAGTCGCCGCCGATCCCGATTGCGTCGATCCCGGCGATCTTGCGGACATGATCGATATGGTCGGCCATGTCGGCGATATTAGCGGGCGGATAGGGATTGGCTTCATCCCACGCCTTCATCCCGGCTTCGACCGCGTCAGGCTGGCCCTGCCAGAGCGCCTTGAGCCGCGCCTCCTCGGCATCGCGCTGCGCGTTCCATACCCGCGCGTCCTCGCTGATGAAGCCAGGCACCGCCGTGACCATTATGATCCCGCCGTTCTCGCGCAGACGGCGCAGCACCGCATCGGGCACGTTGCGCGCGTGGCCATTGATCGCGCGGGCGGAGGAATGGCTGAAGATCACCGGCGCGCGGCTCACATCCAGCGCGTCCATCATCGTCTTCTCGGACACGTGGCTGAGGTCGACCACCATCCCGATCCGGTTCATCTCGCGCACCAGATCCTTGCCGAAATCGGTCAGCCCGCCATGCTCGGGATCATCGGTCGCGCTGTCCGCCCACGGCGTGTTGCGGCTGTGCGTCAGCGTCATGTAGCGCGCGCCCAGATCGTACATCTGCCGCAGCACCGCGAGGCTCGACCCGATCGAGTGGCCGCCCTCCATGCCCAGCAGACCGGCAATCCGCCCCTGCGCCCGCGCTGCCTCGACATCATCGGCGCTCAGCGCGAGCATCATGTCGTCCGGGTAACGCGCGATCAGTCGCTTGGCGACGTCGATCTGCTCCAGCGTCATCTGCACCGCTTCGGGCTCGTCGAGCGAGGCGGGGACATAGACCGACCACCACTGCGCCCCGACATGCCCGGCCCGCAACCGCGCGAGATCGGTGTGCATCGCGTTGCGCGTCTCGGTCTTCGTCGCGCGGGTATCGGTGAAGTCGAACTCGCCGAGCTCGTTGCCGAAGCGGCTGCGCAGCTGGATCGGCACGTCGTTATGCCCGTCCCACACCGGCGCGGCTTCAAGCGCTGCCTGCGCGATCTCCTCGGGCGTCTGCGCCATAGCTGGTGCGCACAAAAGCGCTGCGAAAGCGGAAGCGGTGGCGAAACGGCGCAGCATGTGATGACTCCCCTGGATCTGTCGGCGTAGGCATACCGACGCAGCAGCAAAAAGGAAGATCGACGCCCCATGACCAGTGCCCGCGACATGATCGAGCGCCACGGCCTCGAACCCCACCCCGAAGGTGGCTGGTACCGCGAGACCTTTCGCGCAGACGAGAAGCTCGGCCGGTCGAGCGCGACCATGATCCACTTCCTGCTGGAGGCCGGACAGGCATCGCACTGGCACCGCGTCGATGCGGACGAGCTATGGCTGTGGCACACAGGCGACCCGCTGGCGCTGAGGGTAGCGGAGAGCGAAGATGCGCCGGTCGAAACAATCGTGCTGGGCGACGCCAACGCGTCGCAGTGGCAGGGCGTGGTGCCGCAAGGCCAGTGGCAGGCAGCGCTGCCACTGCCCGGATCGCACGGCTACGCGTTCGTCTCCTGCGTCGTCGCGCCGGGCTTTACCTTCGACGGGTTCGAACTCGCACCGCCCGGCTGGGCGCCGAAGCGGGCCTGAGCCGATGGCCCGCACCGCAACCCGCTGGCTTCTGGCGCTGCTCTACCTCGCGGCGGGCATCCTGCACGTCACAGTGCCCGGCCCGTTCCTGTCGATCATGCCTGGCTTCGTGCCGCTGCCAGAGGCGGTGGTGTTTGCCACCGGGGTTGCCGAGATCCTCGGCGCCATTGCGCTTGCGCAGCCCGTTTCGCCTGCGCTGAGGGCGGCCGGAGGCATCGGGCTGGCGCTTTACGCGCTGTGCGTATGGCCGGCGAACGTCCAGCACATGATGATCGACCTCGCCAGCGCCGATGGCGGCCTTGGCCTGGGTTATCACATCCCGCGCATGTTGGCGCAGCCAGTCATCATCTGGGCCGCGCTGTGGGCCAGCCGGGTGATCGACTGGCCCTTCGCGAAACGGGTCTAGGCGTCGTCGTCGAGGTCGCCCAGATCCTCTTCATCCGAACCGCTGTAACTCGCGGAGAGCACGCAGGCAGCCATCACGTGGCCTTCCATGGCGGCAAACAGCTCCGCCTTGCCCGCGCCGGGCATCAGCGCGATCGGCAGGTCGAGCGCGAATAGCTGGAACACGAAGCAGTGCGGCGCGCCATCGGGATCGACCTTGGGCAGCAGCCATTCGGAATTGCCCTGGTCGTTCTTGCCGGTGCGCGGCGGGGTCTCGCCCTCCAGCAGCTTGCCGTGCTGCGCGGGCAGGCCCCAGACCAGCCAGTGACAGGTCGGATCGGCCTGGCTCGCATCCTCGACCACCAGCACCAATTCCTCCGCGCCCTTGGGCGGTGCGGTCCATTCCATCGGCGGCGCAACCGCGTCTTCTTCATCCGCGGTGAAGCACGGGTCGAGCTCATCGCCCTGCCCGAAGGCGGGGCTGGAGAGGGAAAAGCCGTTGCGCCCGATCGTCTCGCGCTTCGCGAATCGCGCGATCGCAAGCTTGGCATTGGCAGGGCAAGACGAGGGCAGAACTGCGGAAAGCCAGTCGGTCATGGGTCGGTGAATCTCCTTTGTTCCCCCCCGGGTAGGCGTTTGCGGCGATCGATGTAAGGCCCCGGCGCTCTCCGCCCGATGAAGTGCACCGCCCGCGCGGGGCTTTTCGAATAGACAAGCAAGGGCGCTGGCGAATATCCCATGGATACGGGAAGTTGAGAGGGAAATCAGCAATGTCGATCGGTCGCACCTCGCTTGCACTGGCACTCGCCGGGACGCTTGTTGCCTGCGGAGGTGGCGGCGGCAATTCGTCGCCCTCGACGGGAGGCACGCCCACACCAAGCCCTGCGACCTCGGCCTGCTCGCTCGAAAACCGCAAGGCATGGGTGCTCGACCAGCTGCGCACCTATTACCTGTTCCCCGACCTGCTCGATACCGGCGCGGACCCGGCGGCCTATCCGACCGTGCAATCGTATATCGACGCGCTCGTGGCCCCCGCCCGCGCGCTGGGGCGCGACCGCAACTTCACCTACATCACGTCGATCGAGGAAGAGAACCAGCTCATCAATTCGGGTGCCTCGGCAGGCTTCGGGATCCGTCTTGCCTACGACACCTCAGCGGGACGGGTGTTCGTGCTGGAGGCGTTCGAAAATGCGCCAGCCTTCACGCAAGGTTTCGATCGCGGGACCGAGATCCTCTCGGTCAACGGCACCTCCACCGCCAGCCTGCTTGCCTCCGGCGGGCCGCAGGCATTCAGCGACGCGCTGGGGTCGAGCAACCCGGGCGTGACCCGCAGCTTCACGATCCGCCAGCCCGATCAGACCGAGGCAACGGTAAGCGTGATCAAGAGCGAGTACGAGCTCGATCCGATCTCCGATCGCTACGGTGTGAGGGTGATCGACAATGGCGGCACCCCGGTCGGCTATATCAACCTGCGCACCTTCATCGTCGAAGATGCAGGTACGCAGTTGCGCGCGGCGATCGACGGGTTCCGCCAGCAGGGGATCAGCGAGGTGATCCTCGATTTCCGCTATAATGGCGGCGGGCTCGTCTCGGTGGCGGAAACGCTCGGCGATCTGCTCGGCGCGGACAAGGTCGGCCAGCAATTCAGCCGCACGATCTTCCGCGATTCGCTCTCCAGCAACAACGTCACCAGGCTGTTCGAAACCCGGCCGCAAGCGATCGCTGCGACCAAGATCGCGCTGATCGGTACCGGCTCCACCGCTTCGGCGAGCGAACTGGTTGGCAATGCGTTCATTCCCTACCTGGGCAACAACACCGCACTGGTCGGCAGCAACACCTATGGCAAGCCGGTCGGCCAGATCGCGCGCGACAAGGCCGAGTGCGACGACCGCCTGCGTGTGGTCGCGTTCCGCACGGTCAATGCCGCAGGCGGCGGCGACTATTACAATGGCCTCGCCAGCGTCTATCCGCAGACCTGCGCAGCGACGGACGACATCTTCGATCCACTGGGCTCGGTCGACGAAGCTTCGACCGGCGCGGCGCTAGGCTTCCTGCGCGGCGCGGCGTGCAGTGCCATCGGTCAGGCTGGCGCGGCAGGCCAGAGCCAGCGCAGACAGATCAAGCAGGTCGAATATCAGGCGATCAGGCCGACCGAACCGAGCGCGGCCCAATACCGCATTCCCGGGCTGTTCTAGCCCGGGCAGTCTTCAGGATGCCTGGCGGGTTGCGGCAGGCTCTGCGAGTGCGAGCGCCGCATCGACGACCTTGCTGGAGCAAGCCGGCTTGGCAATCAAACGCGCATTGAGCGCGGCAAGCGTGCCTTCCTGCCGGTTGAGGTCACCCGAATGGAGGATGTAGGGAATCTCGCGCCGCTCCAGCTCGCGCGCGACCGGCATGCAGGTTTCTCCATCGCGCAGCGTCACGTCGAGCACGGCGCACGAGACGCTGCCCTGCCCTTCTATATGCGCCAGCGCCTCGCGCACATTGGTCGCGGTCAGCGGACGGCATTCACGGTCTTCCGCCGCGAATTCCAGATCCATCAGGATCAGCGGTTCGTCATCCAGCAACAGGATGCGGCATCCATCGATCACGTATTGCCCCCTTCGATCGGCACGGTCAGGACTGCGTGCAGCCCCTCCGGCTTCCATTCTCTCTCAATCGTGCCTCGCGCCGCAGCTACCATACGGTTCATAATAGTCGCTCCGGTGCCACTATGTGCCGGCGCACCCGAAATTGGCGCACCGCCGGTTTCGATCCAGGTCAGCACCGCGTTGCCATCACGTCGCTGCCAGTCGACCGACACCTGCCCGTCATACCCCTCGGCCCAGGCGCCGTAGCGGGTGGCATTGGCCGCCAGCTCATGAAGCACAAGGCCGATCAGCGACATGGCCGAAAATGGCACCTGTGCGCCGTTACCCAGAAACTTCACCCGCTCGTCGACCGCGTAGGGCTCGAGGATCGCCTTCACTGCAGGGCCAAGATCGATCACCCCGACCGATGCTTCGTCGAGGGTGGTCTCGTAGGCCCGGCCGAGCGCGTGGATGCGGCTGTTGATCTCCGACGCCGTGTCTTCAACCCCGCGAACCCGGCCCATCACATTGACGATGCCCGAGATAACCGAGAACATGTTCTTGATCCGGTGCGACAATTCGCGCGCCATTGCGCGGGCGTGGCGTTCTTCCTCGCGTGCCGCGCGCACGTCCGACACGTCCCACTGGCTGCCGAAGAAGTAGAGCAGCTTGCCCTGCGCATCGTAGATCGGGCCCAGATGCAGCGCATTCCAGAACTCGGTGCCGTCCTTGCGGTAGTTGAGCAGTTCGACCACCACCACGTCTTCGTTCTCGATCGCCTCGCGGACCCGGCTGACCTCTGCGCGGTCGGTCTTGGGGCCTTGCAGGAAGCGGCAGTTGCGGCCGAGAATTTCGTCTTCGTCGTAACCGGTCAGCCGCCGGAACGCGCGGTTCGCGAACACGATCGGCTGATCGGGAAGGTTCGGATCGCTCAGGCACACCGCCATCCGCGTCTGCGCCATCGCCTGCTCGAACAATACGCCCGAGGTGTCGGAGAACCGGTCCTCGTGCCCGACATCCTTCATGTCGCGCCTTGGCCGGGCATTGGGATCGCGTTGCGATGCCTGACTATGTACTTCGGGTCGGTCGGCCATAGGTGTCCGTTAAGCTGGTGCCCGAAGGCTGCGCGCTATTAACATTGATCGCTTGAACGAGCATATTCCCCGCTCGTTCCTGCATTTTCTTCGGCGCATCCATTTTTTGGGCATCTGCGCGCGTCGATGGTTCGGAAGCATCTCGGGGAGGCATTGATGGGCGAGCGCACCTACAACACTTTTGCGGAGTTCTGGCCCTTCTACCTGCGCGAACACAGTCGTCCGGCAACGCGCCGGCTGCACTATGTCGGCACCGGGCTGGTCATCGCGCTTGCGGTGGTCGCGCTGGCGAGCGGCAACTGGCTGCTGCTGCTTGCGCTGCCCGTGGCGGGCTATTTCTTTGCATGGATCGCGCATTTCCGGGTGGAACGGAACCGCCCGGCGACTTTCACCTATCCGCTGTGGAGCCTGATCGCGGATTTCCGGATGTTCTTCCTGTGGATCACCGGGCGGCTCGGCCCGGAGCTCGATCGCGCAGGCGTGAACCGACCGCAAGGCTAGGGCGCCTCCGGGCCTTCGAAGGGTTGCGCATCGGTCCACGCGCATCCTTCGCGCGTGTCGTCGCCGATCTTCAGCGTGACCGTGTAGGGATAGGTCCGGTCGCTCATCCCGTCGGAGCAGGCACCCGGCGTCACCGTCATGTCGAACGCCGCCCCGTCGAGCGTGCCGGAAAAGCCGAGCCCGCCCTGCCCGCTGAACCGACGGACGGCAAACCTGATACCATCGGCATTCTCGGGCGTCTGATAGGTCAGGCTCTCGCCGCTGACCTTGCCGCTCCAGAAAGGCTCGGTGCCGGTGAAGCGGATCGTCTCGCTTTTGCCGATGGCGTCGAAACCTTCGGGCGAAGTACCGGGCGCGCCCGCTCCGTTCTCGGTCTGGCACGCTGCGAGCAGCAGGGGAATGGCAACAACCAGCAGGCGCATGGGGTTCCTTTCGGCGAACGAGGATGCTTTGTTACGGTCGCGTTATCTATCCTGTCCCGCGGGAAGCGCAAAGCGCGGCCGATCGCAAGACCTCCCGGGAACCGCGCAGGGCGCTTGCGTATTGTGATGGCGAAGGAATTCGATGCAAGATTTGGCTGGGAGTACAACAAGATGCGCGCCTTACCCGGGATCGTTGGAGCAGTCGCGGTGGTCGCGATCGGCGGTGCGGTAGCCGGTGCCGCGATCGATACGACACCGCGCCGGGTTCTCGCCGAGACACCGCTGCCCGGCCCCGGACCGATCGCGATCGACGACAAGCGTCGTGCCCTCCCCGCAGCCGATCACTATCCGCTCGAAGCCGACGGCAAGACTTACGAAGTCGCCGAATTGCGCGACCGCGGGCTCTACAGCCAGGATCGGTTCGCTCCACGGTTCGGCTATAGCGAAGCCGGTGCCGACCTCGGCGAATTCGACTTCGAGGCTGCGCAGGCCGAGTCCCTGCGGTGGGAAGCCGAACAACGCCGCGCGATCGACCGACAACGCGGATACACCCGGCAGGCATCGAGCCGCCCGGCCCCGCGCCGTCCGCTGGAGCTCGAGCAGCCCGCAAACGTTTCCCAGCCTCCGCGAAGCGAAAGCATCACCTACGTCTCGCGCCCAGTGGTGCAGGAAGCATCGACAGCACGCTGAGCGAGCGCGCATTGCACCTCACACGAAAAGGGCTCCCGTAACCGGGAGCCCTTCGTCGTTTAGAGGTACAGATGCGCTTACTGCGGCATCAGGACCGTATCGATCACGTGGACCACGCCGTTCGAGGCGTCGATATCGGTCATCGTAACGGTTGCGGTATTGCCCGCGGCATCGCGCAGGACGACGTTGCTGCCATCCATCATCGCGGTGAGTTCCGCACCGTTGACCGTGGTCAGCTTGTAACCGTCTTCACCCGCAGCTTCGATCGCCGCGGTCAGCGCGGCTGCATCGGTCATGCCTTCGACGACATGGTAGGTGAGGATATTGGTCAGGTCTTCCTTGCCCGCTTCGCTCATCAGCTCGTCACGGGTCGCCTGCGGCACCTTGTCGAACGCGGCGTTGGTCGGCGCGAAGACGGTGTATTCGCCGCTCGACAGCGTCTCGCCGAGGCCGGCTGCGGTCACCGCTTCGACCAGGGTCGAAAGCTGCGGGTCGGCCTGCGCGACTTCGACGATAGTGCCGCTGGCGGTGTCATCGACCGCCATCTGGTCGGCGGCGGTATCGTCGGTCACCGCAGTGTCGTCGTTCGCAGTGTCGGATTCGGCACAAGCGCCGAGCGAGAGTGCGGCGACCGAGGCGAGCGTAAGGGCTAGCTTGTTCATGGAGTTATTGTCCTTTCGGGGGGCTTTGTGGACACGTCGCAGCCGATTGGCCGCTCCGTTCACCCCATCAACGGGCCGGCGCGCGCGATGTTCCGAATTTGGCAAAATTGTGTCATCCGCCCGAAACCGGCGGAAACCCGCCTATTCCTGCATCCGGCCGATCACGCGGACCATGCAACTGTCGGTCCCGGATGCTGAGGGCACCAGCAGATCCGCGGTGTCACCGGTGCACAGGGTCGGCCCGAAGCGGTTGTCCAGCGCCAGTTTGAAGGTGAAGTCGATCTCCGGGCAGCTGCTCACGCTTTCGAGCAGGAACCGCTCGTTGCCGCCCGCCCTGACCAGAATGCGCGCGTTCCCTCCGTCCGCGTCGGGCGCCCGGGAATAGCGATCGACCGTCCGCAGGAAGAAGCACTGCCTGCTCGTGTCGAGCCCGGCGAGCATGGCGTCGGGCGGAGCGCCCTGCGCTGTCTCAGGGGCGGGCGTGGGTGTGCACGAGGCGAGCGCGACGGCGGCGATTATCGGGGTGGAAGCTGCGAGTAGAGGTCTCATCCGCGCTCTCCTTGGCGAGGGGGGGGCGTTGTGCACTGCCACGATTACTGGTCGTCGTTTTCGTCCCGGCCCGTCTTGGCGACATCCCGCAGCGTGGCGCGAAGAGACGCGCCCTTCCGGTCCCCGTACATGCGCGGATCGCCTTCGTAGCGTTCCTTGAGATAGGCAAGATCCCACTCGGTGACCGAACCATAGGCCGTGCCACCAATCGGGGTCGAGAGCACGGTCAAGATCGTCGGCGCGCCCGAACCTTCGAGCTTTTCGGGACTCCGGTCGGTCAGCGTGCGCATCAGCGCGTAATCGGCCAGCTGATCGATGGAGAACCCGTTCAGATCGCCGCGCTCGATCACCACGACCGACACGGCGATGGCAGTACTCATCATGGCGCGAAGGCGGGACCCGCCAGAATAGGATGTGACGATCTTCACGCCTCGTGGAAGAGCCTTGCTCACGCCCGAGGTACGCTGCACGGGGTTGCCATTCTCGTCCATCTCCTGCGCCAGCCGCCAAGAGACAACCGGGCCGGGTTCCTCGTGCAGCGTGAACCGGCGCTCCTTCATCGACCTGAAGTATTCGGGATGAGTCTGCCTGAACAGCTCGATGAAGCTTGCCTTGTCGTCAACAAAAAGCACCAGCGCGCTGGTCTGGCAATCCGGGCCGGCCGGCTCGACCCCCGCAGCCTCCGCAACCTTCCGCATGCGGTCGCGGATCGCGACGTTCACGCGCTGTGTCATCCCCACGACCCCGGGGCAGTAAGTATCCGGTTCGTACAGTGCGAGCGTCTCGTCATCGTCGATGACGGTCAGCTCGCCGACATAGCGCTGGGCGAGAATACGCGCCTCGTCATCGGTCAGCGGACGCTGGCCGGTCACCAGGATGTCATTGGTTTCGGCAGCTTCGGTATCGCCATCCTGGGCGAAAGTACTGGCGGGAGCGATGAGCATGGCCAGCGAGAAAGCCAGTGCGTGAGCGAGCGTCTTCATCGTCTTCCCCCTTGAGATGCCAATCGAAATCTCGCGATCATCATCCTCTCAAAATATGTCTGCAGAATGAACGGCGGCCCACGGGCACGCATCGTTCACCGCAGTCCGCAACCCGGGCGGACGGAGAAGAAAGGCGATCGGGGCTGGCTCATCCTCGCGAACAAGCCACAATGGGGCGAGTAGGAAAGCGGGCTCAGGCCGCGTCGGCTTCCGTCTGCTTGTCGCGCACCAGCTTGGCGCGTTCCTCGGCCACGGCGCGGGCGTGTTCGGCAAGGCCGCGCCAGGTCTTCTCGGCGCGCAGCTCGCGGTCGCGCACATTGGCGAGTTCGGCCTTGTCCGCGGCGGCGGCGGCCTGGTCCGCGCGGGCGCAATAGAATTCGTAGCTCTGACTCATGGGGCGTCCTCCGGCGGGGGTGGGTGAAAGAGAAAGGGCGCCGCTTCGGTGTGAAGCGACGCCCTCGCGATGATCAGTCGGCGGCCGAGAGGTTCACGGCGCTTTCCTTGCCATTGCGGCCCTGCTCGACTTCGTAGTTGAGACGCTGGTCCTTATCGAGACCCTGCATCCCGGCCGCCTGGACGGCGGTGATGTGCACGAAGCTGTCGGCCGAGCCGTCGTCCGGCTGGATGAAGCCGAAGCCCTTGTCGCTGTTAAAGAATTTTACGGTGCCAGTCTTGGCCATGTGATGTTCCTTTCAAGAACAATGAATGCCCCTCGCGCGAAATTGCGCGCAGGGTTTTGCGTCAAATCGTCCGATGAAAGGAAAACGTCGTCTGGTTTACGCCGGGGCCCGGGCGGGTAAGCAGGGGCAAGCGGCGAGGCAAATTCCGAAGTCCGTCGCAAATTTCGACGTCAGCGAGGCTTATGTAGCACCGATCGGCCCAATTACCTAATCCCCATTGCCTCCTCTCTTGCGCGCCCCCTCGCCACCCGGCCCTGCGAGCGCCGGAACGCGATCCCCGCTCGCGCCGTTGGTCGCCCCGTACAAGAGGAGACAGATGATGCAGATTCTCAAACTCGCCGCCCTCCCGCTCGCCGCGCTGGCGATCACCGCTTGCGAGTCCGAGGCCGAGAAGCAGGGCGACATTGCCGAGGACCGGATGAAGACGCAGGCCGAACAGAGCGCCGCTGCAGCGGGCATGGAAGAGGCCGCCCTGGGCATGACCGAGCTGCAACTGATCGACGCCGACCTGGTCGCCGCCGACGGCACAGAGCTGGGCGATATCGAAGCGGTCCACCGCGATGCGTCGGGCGCGGTCGACGGGCTGTTCGTCGAACTGGACAACACCGATCCCGATCGCTTCGTCATGATCCCGCTCGACGGGCTGAGCATGCGGATGGATGGCGACGACAAGGATGTGCAGACCGGGATGACCGCGCAGGACCTCGCCGCGCTGCCCGACGCGCAGATGCCCGCCGCGGGAATGTAAGCGCACCGCTGCCCCGCCCTCGACAAGGCCCGCCCGAGCAGACCCGCCGGGCGGGCTTTTTCATTGCCATGCTGGAACGCCGCTTCCCACGCGATATCGAACGGCTCCCCCTTCAGCCGGTTGCGCAGTTTGTAGGCCGACTGGCGCGACATGCCGACCGCCGTCGCCGCCGCCTTCACCTGCTGCGTCGCCGCGAGAACGCGCAGGAACTCCGCCATCTTGAGCTTGGTCTTCCGGCGGCAGGGCGGGGTGTGTCTGGAGAGCTCATCGCGCAGGTTAAGGCAGATTTGCGCGGAGTAGCAAAGTTCTGGCGATGCCGCGCATGGCGCGCTGCGTTTTACGAATTGATGCAAGGGCTCGCCCCGAAGGGGCGTATCACCTTGCGCGGGGCATACCGCCCCGATTGGAACCGATATGGCCAAGGGCCAGCAGAAGAAGAGCCGAGAGAACCGCAAGCCCAAGAAGGAAAAGGTGAAGACCAACGCCTCCAACCCGAGCATCAAGCCGGGTGCGATCAAGGGGCTGGAGAATATGAAGAACAGCTAGCGGCGAAATGGCGGGGGCGCGCGGCTTTCGCGCCGGTGCCCCCGGCCTTCCTACCGGGTGAGGCGCCTGCGATTGGCGCGCACCGGCTTTGCATAATGCGCCAGCGCGCGGCCCGTCGCCTCTTCGGCCGACTGGTTTGCGCCGCCTGCCATGATCGCGGGCATCAGCGTCATCGCGGCGGTCAGCTTCTCGCTCACCATCCGCTCCGCCTCGCTCTCGGCCAGCTTGCCGCCCGCCATGATCCGCATCGAGCGCAGCCAGATGACACAGGACGCCTCCATCGAGAGCGCCCAGGTATCGAACGCGAGCCGCGTCCACGAAGCAGCGGGAGATTGGGTCATCGGAGGTTTCCTAGGGGTGCGGCGGAATGCTGCAGTGCGATAACGGGCGGTAGCGCGGAAGGTTGCGTGGCGACGGTCAAGGCTTTGATATCGAGATGGACGCCACCCCCGCTCCCCGATCGGCACGGCTCACAATCCGGCTTTGTCTTCACGCGCGCGTTTCCTGCGTCGGTCGCGTTCGGCGACCGCGAGGGAAAAGTCGGTGTAACGGTAGGGTCCGACCTGGTATTCTCTCGTCTGGACGAAGGTTATGCCATCGATCCTTACGCCCTTCGGCGCGCCGGCCTGCGCGCCACCTTCATTCTCCCACTCTCTGACCTCGGTCGTGAGGCGCCCGGTCGCGAGAGGCGCGGCGGGTTGCGCAGGCTTCATCGCGGATCCTCGGCCGATGCGTGTCCGTAAATGATGGTAGCCTCGCCCTGCGGCAGCGTGCTGCCCTTGCGCAGGAGCCGGGTTCGTTCGGCATAGCGCTTGATGAGGTCGAACTGGTTGTCGCGCTGGTCGCCTGGTTTCGCGTCGCACGGTCTGGTGCTCGCCGCCCGGTTCGTGTCGCTCGATTCACTGCGGTCCATGACGCGCTCCTGCAAATGGCGTGGGTATCTTCGGATAGTAAAAGGGGAAACGGGGGCGCGATGGTACGCGCCCCCGAAATCCGGTTCAGGCTTTCTGCTTTTCGGCCCGGTCCTTCTGACCGCCGCCGTTGTCAGCCTTTTCGTGCTGGAGCGACGTCGCATGCGTCTTGCCGCCATCGATCTGGCGGGTTTCGTAGCCGTAGCTCTGGCCCACGCGAGGTTCCTGACCATTGTCCTTCAGGTCGGACTTGTTGAACGGCAGCGCATCGCCACCCTTTTCAGGGGTGATCATGCCCGCGCCCTTGGCGGTGTCATACGAGTGAATTTTGCCGGTATGCGACATAAAAAGATTCCTTCTTTTTTACGCAGGCAACCAAGATCGGCCACTTGTGCGATGGCTGCAAAGTTAAAAGAGAAAGAAGGGGGCTTTATTTCAAAACCCTATTCGGTCTATCAGGACTCGGTAGCGATCTTGTATATGGTACTTGCGATTTATTTCACAACTGGTTTTGTATTTATATCTTTTTATGACTTTATTTTGGGGTCTATATACCTGCTTGACCCAATCTGATTTCCCTGCCATAAGGTGGGCATGGAAACGAGCGCCCCTAAGAAACAGCAGTTCACCAGCCTGATCCAGATGATGCGGGCGATGCCGGATGAGCAGTCCGCTATCGATCATTTCACCGCGATCCGTTGGAAGCATGGGGCCTACTGCCCTCACTGTGGCGCTACCAAGGTCTATCACTTCAAGGATGGCCGCACGCACAAGTGCGGTGAATGCCGTAAGCGGTTCTCGATCAAGGTCGGCACGATCTTTGAAGACAGCAAGATTGGCCTGCGCGAATGGATGCTGGCGATTTGGCTGCTCACCAATCACAAAAAGGGCATCGCCAGCACGCAGCTTGCTACTGACATTGGCGTAACTCAGAAGACCGCGTGGTTTATGCTCCACCGGCTTCGCTATGCGGCTCAAACCAAGTCGTTCAACCGCCCGCTGGACGGTGAGATTGAAGCCGACGAAACTTTCATCGGCGGCAAGGAAAAGAACAAGCACGCCAGCAAGCGCACCGGCGGCAAGCAGGGCGGCAAAGGCAAGGCTATCGTCCTTGGCATTCTGAAGCGGGATGGAGACCTCGTTACGGGCACGCTCCCGAACCTGCGCGCCAAGAACGTACAGGGCGCGATCAACAGTATTGTCGCTCCCGGTTCTACCGTGATGACCGACGAGCACGTTAGCTTCAACGGATTAAGCGACCGATTCACCCACCACCGCGTAAACCACAGCGCGGGCGAGTATGTTCGCAATTACTGCCTTCATACGAACGGCATCGAGAGCGTGTGGGCGCTGTTCAAGCGGCAGGTGATTGGCACGCATCACTGGCTCTCGCCTAAGCACCTGAGCCGCTACCTCAACGAAATGACTTGGCGCTTCAACCAGCGCGAAATCGAAGCGGGCGAGCGCGTGAACGCCCTTCTGGAACAGACGGCAGGTCGCCTCACCTACAAGGAACTGATCGCATGACGGATAATCGCAAGCTTGATGGCCCTGTCGATTTTGATTTTGATTTCGAGGAAGCGATGGAGCGCATCGCGCAGACAGACCCGGATGAGGTAACGGCCCTAGTCGCAGCTGATCTGCCGGAAGAGACTATCGATACGCTGCTGGCGGAATTTGAGGCAGCAGCCCGCGAGACCGAGGACGGAAACCAGTTCTGGACCGCTCGCGAATTGGCGGCTTTGCTGGGTTACGCCGACTACCGGAATTTCCTCTCAATCGTAGAGAAGGCTAAAACGGCCTGCCGCCAGATGCGGCTCAATCCAGATGATCATTTCGTTGACGTCACCGACATGATCGAGATCGGCAAGGGCGGTAAGCGCGAAGTCGAGAACATTCACCTTGATCGCTACGCGTGCTACCTGATCGCTCAGAATGGCGACCCTCGTAAGCGGCCCATCAGCTTCGCGCAGAACTATTTTGCAATCCAGACGCGCCGCCAGCAACTAGCAGACGAGGATGGCGTAGATTTCGGCTCTCTCACTGAGAACCAAAAGCGGCTCTACCTGCGCAATCAGGTGGTCGAGCAGAACAAGCTTCTTGCTAGTGCCGCAAAGGGCGCGGGGGTTCAGAACAAGGACTTCGGAAAGTTCCACAACCGAGGGTATCAAGGTCTCTATGGTGGAAGGGGCGTTGATGAAATCCGCTCCTACAAACGCTTGCCAAAGCGCGCTCAAATTCTCGACCACATGGGAAGCACGGAACTGGCAGCGAACCTGTTTCGAATTACGCAAACTGAAGAGAAGCTGCGCGAACGAAAAATCCAAGGCAAAGAAGCGGCCTGCAACGCGCACTATGAGGTCGGCCTGAAGGTCCGCCAAACCATGCGGGAACTCAGCGGCATCATGCCTGAAGACCTTCCCGTTGCCGAGGATGTGAAGAAGATCGCTCGGCAGGAACGTAAGCAGCAGCGCATGCGGGCTGTGGAGCCTCAGAAGCGCATTGAGCAGCCGCTCAATGAGCCGAAAGCCACTGTTCCGGTCGAAATTGACCTTGCCAAAGACCTTTGGAAATACGCGCTCTTGGTCCTGTCTGTGCAGCCTGAAGGCGAAATGAAGACCTCAGCCATGATTGAGGCGCTGCCGGACTATATCGCGCTTTCAGACGAGCATCTGGCAGCGAACGAGAGCCGCAAGGACTCCAAGTTTTCGCAGATCGTGCGCAACCTCAAATCGCACAAGAACAGCAAATCCAACTTTATCTATCAGGGATATGCGCAGGATATTCGTGGCGGCTTCAAGATCACCCGGAAGGGGCTGGATTTCGTGCGGGAGTATTTCAAAGACCGGGCTTAATTCCGGGCTGGGTCACACACGTATATAGGCCCCTTTATTTTTGTTGAGTCGATTGATTGAACTCAGAAAGATCGGAGCCCTGCCAGTCGAACACCGGCAAGCAGGCACGCTGGTGGGCATGGCGCGGCAGACACGCTAGGGCGCGCGCGATGGACAGCGCCCTACCTCCCGAATTTGCCCCCGAGCCGGACGCCGTCACCATTCTGGTCGATGCCGACGCCTGCCCGGTTAAGGAAGAAATCTACCGCGTGGCCGCGCGCCACAAGGCGCCCCCTCTCGACGTACATGTCCGCGTGGTAAGCAACAGCCCCTTCCGCGTACCCGTGAGCGAGCGGGTCAAGCGCGTGGTGGTGGGCGACGGCTTCGACGCGGCGGACGACTGGATCGCGGAGAACGCAGGGCCACGAACCGTAGTGATCACCGCCGACATCCTGCTGGCCGAACGCTGCCTGAAGGCGGGCGCCGTGGTCCTGCGCCACGACGGCAAGCCGTTCGATGCCGCCAGCATCGGCAGCGCCATCGCCACCCGAGCGATCATGGAAGACCTGCGCGCCGGGATGGACGGCCCCCTCGGCGCAGCTGGCGGCGGCCCGCCGCCGTTCAGCAAGGCGGACCGCTCGCGGTTCCTGCAGGCGCTGGACCGGGTGCTGGTGGGGATGCGCTAGGCCGCGCAAAGGCGCTGACGGGACCAGTCGGCCAGCTGGTCTTCCGAAAGTTCACCGGCAGCCAGCAGCCCCCCCCCTGTCCCCCAGCCCGCACCTCGCGCACCGCCCCCAGGAACGGCGCGTAGTCGACGTAATCGCGGTGCTCGATCACCTTGCCGTCCGACAGCGTCAGCACGACCACCATCGGCGTCACGCTGTCCAAGGCCGTGCAGGGACGGACCGGCGGCACGGGGCGCGCTCAGCCTTCGGGCGCGTCTCCGCCGCCCAGCCGCTTGCGCCAGTCGATCCGGGTCAGCGCGACGATCCCCGCCAGCATCGCGACCTGCAGCGCGATGCCCCACGGGCTGGTGAGGCTGCTGCGCACGATCTCGCCCAGGCTGGTCGCGCGGATGGTGTGCGCGGTGACGCCGTAGATCGTGTAGGACACGAAGCGGCCGGCGAAGAACGCCGCGGTGAAGGGCAGCAGCCGCATCCGGGCAAGGCCAGCGGCCATGAACAATTGCGCCGAGGGCAGCGGGGAGAGCGCGAACAGGCCAAGCCCCAGCAGCGTGCTGCCGCGCCGCTGCTCGAGCGCTTCGCGCGCCGCCGCCAGATTGTCCTGCGTGCGGGTGGAGAGGAACCTTGCGCCCAGATACCGTGTGGCAAGGCCGAGCAGCAAGCGCCCCGACGCAGCCGCCAGCGCACCCACGGGGACGAGGATCGGCAGCGCCAGATCTCCGCCCAGCGTGTAGAGCGCGATGATCGACCAGGTCGGCGGCCCGAACGCCGGCAGCAGGTTCACGCCGAACACGATGGCGAAGAAGATCAGGTATTCGGTCATTCGTCGCCCTGCCCCCTATCGTCGCCGCCGGTCAGTCGGCTTCGACGATCTCCAGCACGCTCGTCTGGCTGGCGGTAACGCCCGTGATCTCGTCGGTCAGGTCGAGCTGCATGGTGTAGTCGCCCAGCTGCTCGCCATCCTCGATCACCAGGCCGATCGAATTGGAGGCGAGGCCGAAGCCCTGCGCAACCGGGGGCGAGAGCGGGAGCGCGTCGAACGCGATCGGATCGCCATAGGGCGTGCCGTCGGGCGCGGTGACGGTGACGACGGCGGAGAGATGGCACTGTCCGGCAAAGTCGCGCTGGCACCCCGAATAGAGGATGAACTGCTGGATCGGCCGGTTGCGGGCCGTCCGCGTTGTCGTCGGCAGGGTAGGCGGGTCGGGCTGGTTCCACTGCACAAGAAACGCATCGGGATCGACCGACCAGAGGTGGACGATCCGCAGCTCTCCCGCCTGCGCCACCGCGCCGCCCTCGTCCTGTGCGGCGGCCGCACGGGGCACGAGGGCGAACCAGAGCGCAAGCGAGAGCGCTGCCGCGATGGCAGGCGGCTTCATTCGGTCTCTTGCTCGGGCAGATAGAGCCGTTCGCCCTTGGCGCGGTAGACCTCGCTCATGGTTTCCATGCCCTTCTCGTTCTCGGCCCGCTGGTCGGGCGAGTTTTCACCCTTCAGGTTCTCGCTCGCCAGATAGCTGTCCGAGTTCTGCCTGGCGGCGAACTCGCGCACTTCCTGGCTGATCTTCATCGAGCAGAACTTGGGCCCGCACATCGAGCAGAAATGCGCGGTCTTGGCGCCTTCTGCGGGCAGGGTCTGGTCGTGATACTGCTCGGCCGTATCGGGGTCGAGCGAGAGGTTGAACTGGTCGCGCCAACGGAACTCGAAGCGCGCCTTGCTCAGCGCGTCGTCGCGCACCTGCGCCGCCGGGTGGCCCTTGGCGAGGTCGGCCGCGTGGGCGGCGAGCTTGTAGGTCACCACGCCGACCTTCACGTCGTCGCGGTCGGGCAGGCCGAGGTGCTCCTTGGGCGTGACGTAGCAGAGCATCGCGGTGCCGTACCAGCCGATCTGCGCCGCGCCGATGCCGCTGGTGATATGGTCATAGCCAGGCGCGATGTCGGTCACGAGCGGCCCGAGCGTGTAGAACGGAGCCTCGCCGCAGGCCTCGAGCTGCTTGTCCATGTTCTCCTTGATCTTGTGCATCGGGACATGGCCCGGCCCCTCGATCATCACCTGCACGTCCTGCTCCCACGCCTTCTTCGTGAGTTCGCCCAGCGTGTAGAGTTCGGCGAATTGCGCTTCGTCGTTGGCATCGTAGATCGATCCGGGGCGCAGGCCATCGCCTAGCGAATAGGCGATGTCGTAGGCCTTCATGATCTCGGTGATCTCGTCGAAGCGCTCGTAGAGGAAGCTCTCCTTGTGATGCGCGAGGCACCACTTCGCCATGATCGACCCGCCGCGGCTGACGATCCCGGTCATGCGCTTGGCCGCCATCGGCACGTAGGGCAGGCGCACCCCGGCGTGGATGGTGAAGTAGTCGACCCCCTGCTCGGCCTGCTCGATGAGCGTGTCGCGGAAGACCTCCCACGTCAGATCTTCGGCAATGCCGCCGACCTTTTCCAGCGCCTGGTAGATCGGCACGGTGCCGATGGGCACGGGGCTGTTGCGGATGATCCATTCGCGCGTGTCGTGGATGTTGCGACCTGTGGAGAGGTCCATCACGGTATCCGCGCCCCAGCGGATCGACCAGACCATCTTGTCGACTTCGGCGGCGACGTCGCTGGCGACCGCGCTGTTGCCGATATTGGCGTTGATCTTGACCAGGAAGTTGCGCCCAATCGCCATCGGCTCGGACTCGGGGTGGTTGATGTTGTTGGGGATGATCGCGCGACCCCGGGCGACCTCGTCGCGGACGAATTCGGGGGTGATGAAGTCGGGGATTTCGGCGCCCCAGCTCTGCCCGTCGCGATCCTTCGCGATCATTTCGCGGCCGAGGTTCTCCCGCTCGGCGACATATTCCATCTCGGGCGTGATGATGCCCTTACGCGCGTAGTGCATCTGGCTGACGTTCTGGCCCGCCTTGGCGCGCAGCGGACGCTTCACCGTGCTGGGGAACTGCGGCACGCCGCCCGAACGATCGGGGCCGAGCTGGCCGTTATCCTCCGGCTTCACTTCGCGCGCGTCATATTCCTCCACATCCCCGCGCGCCATGATCCACTCACGACGCAGCTGCGGGAGGCCCATGTTGATGTCGATTGCGACATTGGGGTCGGTGTAGGGGCCGGAGGTGTCGTAGACGCGCAAGCTCGGCTCACCGCCTTCGAGGTCGATCTCGCGCATAGCGACGCGCACGCCAGAGCCGGTGCGCGCGGCAACGTGAACCTTGCGGCTGCCGCGAATGGGCCCGGTGGTGACGCCAATTTCGGTGCGTGCGGGGATATCGGCCATGAAAAAACGCTCCTTGCAAAGTCGGAGCGAGGGCGGTGGCCGGGAGTTTTTTCCGAAGACCGCTCCCTCCCTCCGCCCGTATTACCGGGATCAGGTTCGACGGGTCGCGGTGTATTCCGCTCTCAACCTGCGATTTCGCGGCAGGCTCCCCGGGGATGGCGGTGACTGTAGGGAAGGCGATGCGCCGCGTAAAGCGGGCGCCGGATCAGTCGAGGGCGTCTCTCGCCTTCTTGCCCGCGAACATGCCGAGCAGCAGGAAGACCACGAACAGCACCACCGCAATAATCGCGATCCAGACAGCGATATCGACGAAAGCGCCAGCGACTCCGCCGAAACCAAGGATCGCGGCGATAGCGGCGACGACGAGACACATTATGGCGAGTTTGATCATACTGGTGAGAACCGCCGACGCGACCCGGGGTTCCCCTCGGCTCCCCCGCCCCACCATGCGCAAGTGGCCTTCGAAAGCCGTTCTGCCGAGGTTCAGGCGCACTCGGGCCTGTTGAGCTTTGCGCATCACCGACTTGCGCTTTTCGAGCCATTCGGGCCAGAGCGCCCGCACGACCCCGCCGCCAATCCCGACGGAGCCATGATGACCGAATTTCCCCCACCCGCAGACGATGGCCAGCCCGAAGCCGGGGTGCCCAGGAAGCGTAACGCCTTCACCCGCTTCCTCGACGCGGTCGAATGGCTGGGCAACCTGCTGCCCCACCCCGTCACTCTGTTCGCGCTGCTAGCGGTAGGCATCGTGCTGCTTTCCGGCCTGTTCGGCGCGATGGGCGTCGCGGTGGTCGATCCGAGGCCCGCAGGCGCGCCCGGCGTGGCCGATGACGGGATGATCCGCGCGGTCAGCCTGATGAACGTGGAGGGGCTGCAACGCATCTTCACCGGGTTGGTCGACAACTTCACCTCATTCGCGCCGCTGGGCGTGGTGCTGGTCGCGATGCTGGGCGTGGGCGTGGCGGAGAAATCCGGCCTGCTGAGCGCGGCGGTGCGCAGCCTGGTGCTGGGCGCGCCGCCCAAGCTGGTAACGGTCGCGATCGTGTTCGCCGGGATCATCTCCAACACCGCGAGCGAGGTCGGCTATGTCGTGCTGATCCCGCTGGGCGGCGCGATCTACTACGCGCTCGGCCGCCATCCTCTGGCGGGCATGGCCGCCGCCTTCGCGGGCGTTTCGGGCGGGTACAGCGCCAACCTGCTGATCGGCACGATCGACCCGCTGCTGGCCGGGATTACCGAGGAAGCGGCGCAGCTGATCGACCCCGACTACACCGTGCTGGCGACCGCCAACTGGTATTTCATGGTCGCGAGCACCTTCCTTATCACCGCGATCGGCAGCCTTGTCTCGATCTACATCGTCGAGCCGCAATTGGGGAAATTCGATGCCTCCAAGGCCGATCCCGAGATCCTCGACGAAGGAATGATGCAGCCGCTGCAGAGCGAGGAGAAGAAGGGCCTTCGCTGGGCGGGCATCGCGATGCTGGGCGTCTTCGCGCTGATGGCGCTGACGCTGTGGCCCGAATGGGGCGTGCTGCGCAATCTGGAGACGGGCGAGCGGATGGATTCGCCCTTCTTCGACGGGTTCGTGGTGTGGATCCTGATCTTCTTCGTGTGTGTGGGCTATGCCTATGGCCGCGCGGCCAGGACGATGAAAACCGACCGCGACGTGATCGACGCAATGGCGGGCGCACTCAGCTCATTGGGCCTGTACATCGTGCTGGTATTCTTCGCCGCGCAGTTCGTCGCCTTCTTCGGCTGGACGCATCTGGGCGGGATCACCGCCGTCACCGGCGCGCAATTCCTCAAGGACACCGGGATGACCGGCCCGGCGATGTTCTTCGCCTTCATCGGCATCTGCGCGCTGATCAACCTCTCGCTGGGCAGTGCAAGCGCGCAATGGGCGGTGACCGCGCCGATCTTCGTGCCGATGCTGATGCTGATCGGCTATTCGCCCGAAGCGATCCAGGCGGCGTACCGGATCGGCGATTCCACCACCAACATCATCACCCCGATGATGAGCTATTTCGGGCTGATCCTGGCGTGGGCAACCCGATACCAGAAGGACCTCGGCGTGGGGACGCTGATCGCGATGATGCTGCCCTATTCGATCTGCTTCTTCATCGCGTGGTCGGTCTTCTTCTACCTGTGGACCTTCGCGCTGGGCCTGCCGGTGGGGCCGGGTTCGCCGACCTACTACCCGGCGCAGTGAGAGCTGCCCGGCTTGCCGCGTGAGGCATCGCCGGTATGGTCTGCCGCGCGATCAATGGGGAAATAACGATGCGCAGAATGCTGCTAGCCGCGATCCTGCTCGCAGGGGCCGCCTGTTCCGATGGCGACGATAGCCCGGCCGAGGCAGACGAAGCGGTCACCGAGGCCGACCCTGCCCCCGCGCCGGAGGCGGAGGAGACTGCCGAGGCGCAAGCGGAACCGGCCAGCACGCGCGAGACTATCTCCGGCGCAGTGTCGGGCATCGCGCTCGATATGGACCCGCCGATCGGCGACATGACCACCGCCGACGGGCGCCGCGTGGCGTTCCAGATCCCGGCGGAGAATGTCGAGGCAGTGATCGATGCCTGGGGCGGGGTCGGCGCGGACCTCACCCTCGATTGCGAGAAGGGCGCGCCCTTCACCGGCGAGGGCGGGCAAGCCTACGAATATTATCAGGATTGCCGCCTGCCCTAAGGCCGACAGCGGCTCAGAACGTGCCCAGCCGCGACAGCGCAACGAAGATGCACCCTGCGCCCAGGATCGCGGAAAGGCCCGCCCACACCTCGCTCGCGCTCGCCATCAGCCAGCGACCGAAGGTGACGAAGCGTTCGCCCGCCGCCAGCAGCACGATGCCTTCCAGCACCAGCAGCCCGCCAAGCGCGGAGACCGCGATGAACAGCCAGTCGTCCGGCCGCCACGGCACCACGAGATAGATCACCGCGCCCAGCGTCAGCGTGAGGATCCCGGCGATGAAGCGCATGCCCGGCGACTGCTCGAAATCCTGCATCATCGCCTTCCACGTACCCGGAAGCCGCAGCTCGCCCATGGCGGCGGCGAAGGCATAGATGCCGATGAACATGGCGATCCAGGCGGGAATGGTGTCGGCGGTGGCCATCGGTGGCGATTGCTCCTGTGATAATCGTGCCAAGCATCGCAAGAACCGGTCGCGATGCTAATGCGCCGCGCAGCGGGCAACGGACCCGCGCGACAGCTCGCCGCTCCGGTACCGCGCCCGGCCAGATGCCACCGCCACATGATGCGCGTGTGACTCACCACCGGAAATTGCGTAGTTAACAATTGTTTCTTGGCCGATGGCGCACGCGTTCGCAAGCGAGCCGCAGCCCCGCCGAACGACCGCCCCGTTATGCGACAGCCGCAGCCCGGTTTCTTATCAGGCGCGGGGAGGGATAGTGCCCGGCCAGCGCGCGGTCAGCCGCCGCCGTTCGCAATCCAGCGGTCGATCTTTTCTTCCAGCACCGGCAGCGGCAGGCCACCGGTGTTCAGCACCTGCGCGTGGAAATCCTTGATGTCGAACGCATCGCCCAGCTCGGTCTGCGCGCGCTCGCGCAGTTCCTGGATCTTCAGCGCGCCGATCTTGTAGGCCAGCGCCTGGCTGGGGATCGCGATGTATCGCTCCACCTCGGCGACCACTTCGGTGCGGGTCATGCCCGAATTTTCGAGCATGAAGTCGATCGCCTGCTCGCGGGTCCAGCCCTTGGAGTGGATGCCGGTGTCGACCACCAGCCGCATCGCGCGCAGCTCTTCGTCCTGCAAGGTGCCGTACCGCGCCCACGGGTCTTCATAGAAGCCCATCTCGTTGCCCAGCGTCTCTGCATAGAGCGCCCAGCCTTCGACGAAGGAGGTCGTCCCGTCGAAGCGCATGAAGGCGGGCAGATCCTCGTTTTCCTGCGCCAGACTGATCTGGAAATGGTGCCCCGGCGCGCCTTCGTGGAGGTAGAGCGTCACATTGCCCGTCGTCAGACGGCTGGGCAGGTCGTAGGCGTTGAAGAAGAACGTGCCCGGACGCGATCCGTCGGGCGTGCCCGACTGGTAGGAGCCGCCCGCGCTGAACTGCTCGATCGAGGGGTCGTAGGGCTCGATCTTGAGTTCGGACTTGGGGACCAGGCTGAACAGCTCGCCGATCTTCGCATCGACCTGCTTGCCGATATCGTAATAGGTCTGGGTCAGCGCCTCGCGGCTCTCCGGCTTGAACTTGGGATCGGTGCGCACGTAGTCGAAGAACTCGCCCAGCGTGCCCTCGTAGCCGACCTCTTCCTTCAGCGCCTCCAGCTCACCCTTGATCCGATCGACCTCGGAGAGGCCCAGCTGGTGGATGTAGTCGGCTTTGAGCGGCAGGGTCGTGGTGCTCTCGATCAGCTGTTCGTACAGCTTCGCCCCGCCCTTCATCTGACTCAGGCCCACTTCCTCACGCGCAGCGGCAAGATATTCGTCGCGCAGGAAATCGCGCAGCCGTTCGTGCGCGGCGTAGATTTCGCGGGTCTTGGCTTCGTAGGCGGCGGTCAGTCGGGCCTTGTCCGCGTCCGAGAAATCCTCGGGGAACATCGTGGTCGGGCCCATGAACTGCGATTCTGCAATCGGGATCGCCAGCTGCGTGTCGAGCTGCGAAATCACGTTGCCGATGGTCAGCTTGGTTTCGACCACGCCCGTTTCCATCCCTTCACGGAACTTCTCGATCGAGCGGTCGGTGATGGCGATATAGTCGTCGTGGCGGCTGAGGTTATCCTCGTAGTTCGCGATGGTCTTGAACGGCGCGGCGCCGGTCCCGCTCGCGAAATTGGGGTAGAAGGTGTGGAAGCCGCTGAAGTGGTTGACCGGGCGCACCTCGGTCAGCGCGCGGATTTCCGGGGTTGAGCCTTTGAGGGATTCATCTTGGTTGTACTTGAACACGTCGTAGGCGAGCTGGTCGGTCGGCGAGAGCTTGGCGCGATCGATCTGTTCGAGCAGCGCAACGTTGAGCTGCGTGTCGCGCAGCGAGGCATAATAGCTCGCATCGGTCAGGTAGTCGCCCAGCCGGTCCGCATTGGTGTCGTCGCCGCGGAACAGGCGGCTGAGCGGGTTGAGTTCGAGGCTGCGCGCATCGGAATCGGCGAACAGCGCGAACAGCTTGTCGTGTTCGGACTGCTGCGCGGCGGCGGGCGCTTCCTCGTGATGATCAGCCAGCGCCACCCCGGGCGAGGCAAGCAGGGCGAGCGCGGCGGCTCCGGTCAGCAGGCGACGGATGGTCATGTCGGTAGTCTCCCCCAAGGAATATAATCGCGCGACGATAGGCCGGGCCAGGGCACCAGCCAATCGCCTTCTGCAAAGGCCAGCGGCCAATCGACGAACGTCGGCTATTCGATCACCCGGCCACGGACCATTGCGAAGTCGACCTTCTCCAGCACCGTCACATCGTCCAGCGGATTGCCGTCGACCGCGATGATGTCTGCCGAATAGCCGGGCGCGAGGCGGCCGATCTGGTCGTCCATTTCCAGCACCTTCGCGGCGACCGTCGTGGCGCTGGCAAGGGCCTGCCGGTCGGTCATCCCCTGCGCGCGCATCAGCGCGAATTCGCCCGCATTGCGGCCATGCGCGAACACGCCGGCATCGGTGCCGAAGGCGATCGGCACGTTCCAGCGCAGCGCCTTGCCCATGAAGACGCGCGCGGTTTCGGCCACCGCGCGGATCTTGTCCTCCACCACGGGGGTGTAGATGCCCTTGCCCAGCCGCTCGGTCACGCCTTGGAACGCCATCAGCGTGGGGACCAGCACGGTGCCGTTCTCGCGCATCGCGCGCGCCGCCGCCTCATCCAGATAGGTGCCGTGCTCGATCGTATCGATCCCGGCGCGGCTCGCCGCCTCGATCCCGCGCGCGCCATGCGCGTGGGCCATCACCTTGAGGCCGAGCGAGTGCGCGGTGTCGGCGATCGCCTTCATCTCGGCATCGCTGAAATGCGCCTCCAGCCCGCGCCCTTGCTGGCTGAGCACGCCTCCGGTCGCGGTGATCTTGATCACGTCGGAGCCATTCTGGCTCGCCAGCCGCACCTTGGCCGCGCATTCGACCGGACCGGTGCAGGTGAAGCCTGTGTCGAGCAGTTCGTTGACCTCGGGCCGGAAGCCGTTGACGTCGCCGTGCCCGCCGATGATCGCCAGCGGCACGCCCGCCGCGACGATCCGCGGGCCGGGGATCAGCCCCTCCGCCGTTCCGCGCCGCAGGGCGAAAGCGGTTTCGGGCCCGCTGCCCGCCTCGCGCACGGTGGTGAAGCCGGCCAGCGCGGTGAGCCGCGCGTTCTTCGCGCCCACGACCACGCCCCACTCGTCCGGCTCGACCGCTTCCTTCCAGAAATCGCCACCGGGATCGCCGGTCAGGTGGACATGCAGGTCGATCAGCCCGGGCAGCACGGTCTTGTCGGCAAGGTCGATCACCTGCGCCTCGCCACCCGGTGTCTGGAGCCCGTCGACGATCGAGACGATCCGGCCATCCTCGATCGTGATGGTGGCCGGGCCGCTCGGCTCGCTGTCGGCATCGCGGATCACCGATCCGGCATGGATCACCGTCACCTGCGCCAGTGCAGGCGTACCCAGCAGCGTAGCAAGCGCCGCCATCATCCAGACCAGTACCCGCATCGTCCTATTCCCCCTTTTGCCCGGTCGCACGTTTGCGCACGCCGGATGGCTGGCTATAGCCTGCCGCACAGTTTGGCAAAAACAACCCAAGCAATACGAGAGGACCACCAGAAGATGCACCACGCCACCCGCACTGCCCTGACCGCCGCCAGCCTGCTCGCCGGGGTGTCGCTCGCCGCGACCGCCCAGGCGCGCCCGATGACGCCGCAGGATGTGGCACAGCTGGAAAGCGTGGGCGCAATCGCCGTCTCGCCCGATGGCAGCCGCGTCGCCTACACCACCGCCAGCCTGCCCGACGTGGTTGCGGGCGAGGATAATGACAGCACGCAGCAGCAGCTGAAAATGGCCTACGGGCCGGACAACACCCGGGTCTTCCTGCCCGAGGACGTCTCCGTCTCGACCGTCGAATTCTCGCCCGACGGGCGGATGGTCAGCTTTCTGTGGAGCAAGGACGACGAGGATCGCGCGGTCTGGGGTATCCCGGTCGATGGTGGCGCGCAGATGAAGCTCGCCGAGGTCAAGGATGCCAGCGTGCGCAGCTACGCATGGGCACCCGATGGCGCGACGCTCTATCTGCTGACGAGCGCCGCCCCCGACAAGGACCGCAAGGCAGAGGCCAAGAAGGGCTTCAACGCGGTGGTCTATGAAGAGGAAGAGCGGTTCAACCGCCTGTTCGCCGCGCAGGCCGGTGGCGAGGAGATCGACGCGAAGCCGCGCGAGATCGAAGTGTCCGGCTACATCACCTCGTTCAGGCTGACGCCCGACGGCAAGCTTGGCATTGTCGAAAGCCAGCCGACCCCGCGGATCGACGACACCTATACCGCCAGCCGGGTGAATATCATCGATCTGGGCACGGGCCGCGTGCTGCGCGCGGTCGAGACGCCGGGCAAGCTGGGCGATCTGGAAGTCTCGCCCGACGGCAGGCAACTCTCGCTGGTCGCCGGTATCGACAAGCACGATCCCGCCGCGACCACGCTGCATCTGGTCGATGTCGCCAGCGGTGCATACCGCGCGCTCAATCAGGGCGCGGCGGAAGCGGTCGGCGATACCGAATGGCTCGCCAATGGCCAGCTCGCCGCGATCGTGGACAAGGGCGCGGATACGATCCTGCGCGTGTACAATGCCGATGGCAGCGTCGCGCAGGAAATCGACCCGGGCGAGCTGGTGCCGACTGCCCTCGAAAACGGCGGCAGCGATTCTCTGTTCGTGCGTGCCGACAGCCCGCGCCATCCCGGTGAGCTGTTCGCGCTGAACGGCACCACCCTCACCCGCTGGACCAGCCACAACCCGTGGCTCGCCGAAATCGACTTCGGCACGCAGCGCACGATGACCTACACCGCGCGCGACGGGCAGCAGGTGGAAGGCATTCTGATCGAGCCGGTCGGCGGTGTGCCCAAGGGCGGCGCGCCGACCATCATGATGGTCCATGGCGGGCCGGAATCGCACTACACCAATGGCTGGCTGACCGGCTATTCGATGCCCGGCCAGGTCGGCGCGGGTCAGGGCTATGCCGTGTTCCACCCCAACTATCGCGGCTCGACCGGCTACGGCACCGCGTTCTCCAAGCAGCACCAGGGCGACTATGCTGGCAAGGAATTCGACGACATCGTCGATGCCAAGCGTGCGCTGGTTGCCGAAGGCGTGACCGATGCGGACCGCACCGGGATCACCGGCGGCTCCTACGGCGGCTTCGCCAGCGCCTGGGGTGCGACCTATTATTCCAGCGAATATGCCGCGAGTGTGATGTTCGTCGGCATCTCCAACAATCTCAGCAAGTTCGGCACCACCGACATCCCGAACGAGATGTATCTGGTGCACGAGCGCAAGTGGCCTTGGGAAGAATGGGATCACCTGCTCGAACGCAGCCCGATCTATCACGTCGACAAGGCGGAAACCCCGATCCTGATCATGCACGGGGCAGAAGACACGCGCGTTTCGCCGACGCAAAGCTACGAGCTGTATCGCAACATCAAGGTGCGCAAGCCCGACACTCCGGTGCGCCTCGTGCTGTTCCCGGGCGAAGGCCACGGCAACCGGCGCGCGGCCAGCCGCTACGACTACAACCTGCGCATGATGCAGTGGTTCGACACTTATCTGAAGACGGGCGACCGCGATGCGCAGATGCCCGCCCCACGCCCCGATCTGATGATCGAGGACAAAAGCGAGTAAAGGCCCCGGCCAATAAGAAAAGGGCGCGGAGGTTTAAGCCTCCGCGCCCTTTTTCATGCGCTTGCAATGGCAATCCGCTACGCGCGAACCTAGCGCACCTCCCGCGTCAGAAGGTGTAGCCGATGCCGGCACCGATCAGGAACTGGTCGGCATCGCCGCGCAGCGCGACGAAGGGTGACTTTTCGGCATCGCCGATCATCCGCGAATAGCCGCCGATCGCGAATAGCGCGAGGCCGCCATTGGTGAGGTCGCCGTCCAGATCATACCCGACCAGCAGGTTCGCGCTGAGCTTGTTGAAGCCGGAACCGGCATCATAGACCGGCAGGCCGCTGGCGGTCGCCTGCGCAGGGGTGACTGAATAGTAGTATTCGTTGAACGCCTCGTCCCCGTGCTCCGCACTGAGTGACAGGCTGACGGCCGCGCCGCGGCTCACGGGCGTGAAATAGGTCACCGTGGGGTTGATCACCATCCCCTCGTGCGCGCCCGCGACGTCCCACCGGACGTCGACATTGGCCGACAGGCTGTCGTAGGGGTTGAGCACGCCCGAGATGCCGATGCTGGCGCTGGGACCGACCTCGACCGCCGTATCCAGCTCACCCGCCGCAGCGACCACCGGGTCCTCGATATCGCCGGTCCGCGAGGTGCGCAGGCGGATAGCCGGGCCGAAGCCGAAATTGACCTTGCTGTCGGCGCTGTCGGGAATGAAATCGAGCGCGAGACCGGCCGCGCGCGGGTTGATGTCGACCCCGCCAAGGCTGCCCTGGATGATCGGCAGCGGAAAGACCTCGTAATCGTCCGAGCCGTCGTAATCGGGCGCGAAACCCGCACCTACGCCGATCTGGACCCAGTCGCCGTCGAACACCGTACCCTCGGCAGAGCGGGCCGGAGCGTCATCGTCCGGGCCGTCTTGCGCGAGTGCCGGAGCAGCCAGCCCGGCACAGGCGAACGCGACCGCAGCGAACGTTGCGGGGGCGGGAAAAATTGAACGCATGGATTATCCCTCATGTTGCGCCCCATTGAACGGCGATGGAGAGGCATAGTTCCACGCGAAAGCGCATGATTGCGCGGGCGACCGCAAGTTCAATTGCACCTTTTTCCCCAGCGCCCTACGAGCATGGGCGATGACACCGGCGACATCAGGGGCTCGTGCCGACATCGCAATCCTTGGCGGCGGCCTTGCCGGCGGCCTGATCGCGCTCGCCCTGCGCCGGGCCGATCCATCGATGGCGGTGGTCCTGATCGAGGCGGGCGAGACGCTGGGCGGCAACCACCGCTGGAGCTGGTTCGAAAGCGACCTGCCGCAAGGCGGCGCGGCGCTGCTCGCCCCATTTCGCAAGATCCACTGGCCCGCCGGTTACGACGTGCATTTCCCCGAGCACTCGCGGCGGCTGGAGAGCACCTATTTCTCGCTCGCCTCGGCCGATTTCGACGCCGCGCTGCGCCGCGAGCTGGCGCAGTCGACCATTCACACGGGCCGCAACGTCGCTTCGGTCGATGCGCGCGGCGCGACGCTGGAGGGGGGCGAGCGGATCGAGGCGCGCTGCGTGATCGACGCGCGCGGCTTCATCCTGTCCAACGCGTTCGAGGGTGGCTGGCAGGTGTTCATGGGCCGCCATCTGCGCACCGACGCCCCGCACGATGTCGACCGCCCGATCGTAATGGACGCCAAGGTGCGCCAGCACGACGCGTTCCGGTTCGTCTACACCCTGCCGCTCGCCGCCGACCAGTTGTTCGTGGAGGATACCTACTACCAGGACAGCCCCGCGCTCGACCGCGCTGTGCTCTCCAGCCGGATCGATCGCTATTGCGATGCGATGGGCTGGCATGGCGAGCCCGTCGCGTTCGAAACCGGCGTCCTCCCAGTGGTGACCGGCGGCGATCTCGCCCGATACCAGCGCGAGGTGCGCGTGCCCGGCGTGGCGATGGCGGGCGCACGGGCGATGATATCCCACCCGCTGACCAGCTATACCCTGCCCTTCGCGGTCGAGACCGCGCTGCTGGTGGCCGAAAACCGCGATCTGCCCGGCGAACAGATGGCCGCCCTGCTCGAAGCGCATGCGCGCCGTGTGTGGCAGCGGACCGGTTTTTACCGGATGCTCGGCAAAATGCTGTTCGGCGCGGCGAAACCTGAGGAACGATATCGCATCTTCTCGCGCTTCTATCGCTTATCGCCGGGATTGATCGAGCGGTTCTATGCCGCACGTTCGACAACCCCCGACAAGCTCAGGGTCTTGACCGGCAAGCCGCCGGTCCCGATCCCCCATGCCCTGCGCGCGCTGGCATCACACCGCCCGCCGCTCGCCCCACCAGAAGGAACTGCCGACAATGGCTGAAGGCCGTACAGCATGCGTTATCGGGGCCGGTTTCGGCGGCCTCGCGCTCGCCATCAGATTGCAGAGCGCGGGGATCGCCACGACCGTGATCGAGGGCCGCGACAAGCCCGGCGGCCGCGCCTATTACTGGGAACGCGACGGGTTTACCTTCGACGGCGGGCCGACGGTCGTCACCGATCCCGACTGCCTGAAGGAACTCTGGGCACTCTCGGGCCACGACATCGCGCAGGATGTCGAGCTGGTTCCGGTCAAGCCGTTCTACCGCCTCAACTGGCCCGACGGCACGAATTTCGACTATTCGAACGACCATGAAGAGCTGTTCGCGGAGATCGCGAAGCTCAACCCCAAGGATGTCGAAGGCTACCAGCGCTTCCTCGAATACTCCGCCGGGGTTTACGAGGAAGGCTACGTCAAGCTGGGCACCGTGCCCTTCCTCGACTTCAAGTCGATGCTGAAGGCCGCGCCTGCGCTGATGAAGAAGCAGGCCTATCGTAGCGTCTATTCGATGGTCTCCAGCTTCGTCGAGAACGAGAAGCTGCGCGAGGCGCTGAGCTTCCATACGCTGCTGGTCGGCGGCAATCCCATGAAGACGTCCAGCATCTACGCGCTGATCCACAAGCTGGAGATGGATGGCGGCGTGTGGTGGACCAAGGGCGGCACCAACCGCCTGATCGCGGGAATGGTCCGCCATTTCGAGCGGATCGGCGGGACCATGCGCGTGGGCGATCCGGTGGTCGGGATCGAAGTCGACGACAAGCGCGCGAAGAGCGTGATGACGCAGAGCGGCTTCGTGCAGCGGTTCGACGCGGTCGCCAGCAATGCCGACATAATGCACTCCTACCGCGACCTGCTGGGCCGTTCGCAGCGCGGGTGGAGCATGGGACGCCGTCTTGCCCGCAAGAGCTACAGCCCCGGGCTGTTCGTGGTCCATTTCGGCCTGGAGGGCACATGGCCGGGCATCGCGCATCACATGATTTTGTTCGGGCCGCGCTACAAAGGGCTGCTCGACGACATCTACCAGCACGGCGTGCTGCCGGAAGATTTCTCGATCTACCTCCACCACCCGAGCAAGAGCGATCCGAGCATGGCCCCGCCGGGGATGAGCACGTTCTACGCGCTGGTCCCGGTGGCGCATCAGGGCAAGCTGCAGGTCGACTGGGACGAGGTCGGCCCGCTGCTCGAAAAGCGCATCCTCGACGAGGTCGGCAAGCGGCTGGTGCCCGACATTCACAAACGCATCGTGACCAAGTTCCACTACGCGCCGAGCGATTTCTCAGCCGATCTCAACGCGCATCTTGGCAGCGCCTTCAGCCTCGAACCCGTGCTGACCCAGAGCGCCTATTTCCGCGGCCACAACCGTGACGACGTGATCAAGAACTTCTACCTCGTCGGCGCAGGCACCCATCCGGGCGCGGGCATCCCCGGCGTGGTCGGTAGTGCAAAGGCGACCGCCGGGCTGATGATAGAGGATCTCGCATGATCCTCCCCGGCACGGGGAGGGCGAGCCGCAAATGAAACGCCTCGCGATCTATTGCGGTGCGGCCACGCCGCCCGATCCGCGCTATATCGAGCTGGCTCGCGACGTCGGCGCGGAACTGGCGCGGCGTGATATTGGCGTCGTCTATGGCGGCGGTCGGCTCGGCCTGATGGGGGCGCTGGCGCAGGGCGCGCTCGATCAGGGCGGCGAGGTGATCGGGGTGATCCCGCACGCGATGGTGGAGCGTGAATTCGCCAACCACGACTGCACGCAGTTGATCACGGTCGATACGATGCACCAGCGCAAGGCGCATTTCACCGACCTCGCCGATGGTTTCATCACCCTGCCCGGCGGCATGGGGACGATGGACGAACTGTTCGAAGCCTTGAGCTGGGCGCAGATCGGCTATCACGAAAATCCGGTCGGCCTGCTCAACGCCTTCGGTTTTTACGATGATCTTGTGCAGTTCGTAAACCGGATGGCGGATACGGGTTTCGTGCGTGCGACACATCGCGAGATCTTGCAGGTTGCGGACAATTTGCCGGAACTGCTCGACAAGCTTGCGTCTTATACGCCTAATACCCCGATCTATCGCATGAGCGCAGACCAGCTTTGAACCAGGCCCGCCCCCTCGTCCCTTCGCGTTTCGTGCGCCCCTCCATCCCCCGTCCCGGCGGCGGGCGTGATCGGGCGGGCCTCGTGCGCCAGTCATATGAGGCGATCTCGGAGGGCTCGCGCAGCTTCGCCTTCGCCTCCAAGCTGTTCGACCAGGCCACACGCGAACGCGTGTGGATGCTCTACGCCTGGTGCCGCCGGTGCGACGATCTGGCCGATGCGCAGGAAAAGGGCGGCGAGCTGGGCGACCAGGCGGGGATCGAGGACCGGCTCCAGGCGATCAAGGTGCTGACCCGCCGCGCGCTGGCCGGCGAGCCGACCGCCGACGTCGCATTCGACGCGCTGGGGCAGGTCGCAGGCGAGGCCGGGATCACGCTCGACATGGCGAACGAGGTCATCGCGGGCTTCGCGATGGACGCCAACGGCTTCAGCCCGCACAGCGAGAAGGAGCTGATGCGCTATTGCTACCACGTCGCGGGCGCGGTCGGCGTGCTGATGGCGCGGGTGATGTTCGCCCCCAACGACAGCTTCATCTACGACCGCGCGTGCGACCTCGGCCTTGCGTTCCAGCTCGCGAATGTTGCGCGCGACGTGATCGAGGATGCGGCAGCCGGGCGCTGCTACCTGCCCGACGAGTGGCTGGAGGACGCGGGGCTGACGCGCGAGAACTATGCCGACGAGGATAACCGCTTCGCGCTCGCGGCGGTCTCCGCACGGCTGGTCGACCGGATGGAAATGTACGAGGTCGCGTCCCGGCTGGGCGCGAAACACCTGCGTTTCCGCCAGCGCTGGGCGGTTCTGTCCGCCGCGCGCATCTACGGCGCGATCGGGCGCAAGGTCCGTGCGCGTGGCCAGCTGGCATGGGATACCCGCACCTATGTGCCGTGGTACGAAAAGCTCGTCCATGTGATCGCCGCCTTCGGTGAGGCCGTCACGAAGCACGCGCCCGAGCCCGAGCACTGGCCGCCCTACGCCCGCGACGATCTTCGCCCGGTTGCCGGGTGGTAGACCTGCCGCCCTCTTGGCGTTAGCGCTGCGGGCATGATCCAGAAGCTCCTGATCGCCAATCGCGGCGAAATCGCCTGCCGCATCATTCGCACCGCGCGTGAAATGGGCATCGCCACCGTCGCGGTCTATTCCGATGCCGACGCCAAGGCCCTGCACGTGCGCTCCGCCGATGAGGCGGTGCACATCGGCCCCTCGCCCGCTGCCGAAAGCTACCTGGTGGGCGAGAAGATCATCGTCGCCGCGGAGCAGACCGGCGCGCAGGCGATCCATCCGGGCTATGGCTTCCTCTCGGAAAACGCCGATTTCGCGCAGGCGGTGCAGGACGCCGGGCTGATCTGGGTCGGTGCGCCGCCCTCCTCGATCCGCGCGATGGGGCTGAAGGACGCCGCCAAGAAGCTGATGCGCGAGGCAGGCGTGCCCGTGACGCCGGGCTATGACGGCGACGACCAGAGCCCCGAGCGGCTGAAGCAGGAAGCCGACGCGATCGGCTATCCCGTGCTGATCAAGGCCGTCGCGGGCGGCGGCGGCAAGGGCATGCGCAAGGTCGATGCGGAGAGCGATTTCCTCTCCTCGCTTGAATCCTGCCGCCGCGAGGCCAAGGCCAGCTTCGGCAATGACGACGTGATCCTCGAAAAATGGATCACCTCGCCGCGCCATATCGAGGTGCAGGTGTTCGGCGACAGCCACGGCAACCACGTCCACCTGTTCGAACGCGACTGTTCCTTGCAGCGCCGCCACCAGAAGGTGATCGAGGAAGCGCCTGCGCCCGGCATGGACGAGGCCACCCGCGAAGAAATCTGCGCCGCCGCCGTGCGCGCCGCCAAGGCCGTCGATTACGAAGGCGCGGGCACGATCGAATTCATCGCCGATGCCAGCGAAGGCCTGCGCGCCGACCGCATCTTCTTCATGGAAATGAACACCCGGCTGCAGGTGGAACATCCGGTGACCGAAGAAATCACCGGGGTCGATCTGGTCGAATGGCAGCTGCTTGTGGCAGCGGGCGAACCGATCCCGCTGAGGCAGGATGAACTCTTCATCGACGGTCACGCAATCGAGGCGCGGCTCTATGCGGAGGACCCGTCCAGCGGCTTCCTGCCCAGCACCGGGCCCCTCGACCATTTCGATATCGGCTTGCGGGGCCGGATCGAGACAGGCGTCGAGGAAGGCGATCAGATATCGCCCTTCTACGATCCCATGGTCGCCAAACTCGTGACCTGGGCAGAGACCCGGGAGGATGCGATCGAGCATCTGGCCGAGATCGCCGACGGGGTCGAAATCTGGCCCGTGCGCACCAATGCGGCCTTCATCGCCAACTGCCTGCGCGACGAGGATTTCGAGGATGCCAATCTCGATACCGGCTTCATCGAACGCAAGATCGACGATCTGGTGGAATCGGACGAACCTTACGAAGCCATCTGGCAGACTGCTGCGGACTTCGTGGTGCTCGCCGAAACCGACGACTATGACGACCAGCCTGCGGGCTTCCGGCTCAATGCACCGGGGCGGCTGACCACCAGCCTCTCTTTCAAGGGCGATACGCGCGTCGTCGCGGCGGCCGAGGGTGCGGCTTTCGAGGCTGCCGCCGGCTTCGTCGATCCGCACCGCGTGGTCGTTTTCGCCGACGGCATGTCTTTCGCCTTCGACCGGGGCTCGCGCGGCTCTGGGGCGGCTGCGGCAGGTGACGGCGCGATCCTCGCGCCGATGCCGGGCAAGGTCATCGCGCTCGACGTGGCCGAGGGCGACAGCGTCACCGCGGGTCAGCGGCTGATGGTGCTCGAGGCGATGAAGATGGAGCATTCGCTCACCGCGCCGTTCGACGGCACTGTGACCCAGCTTTCCGCCAGCGAGGGCGGCCAGGTGCAGGTCGAAGCGGTGCTGTGCGTGGTGGAGCCTTCCGAGGACTGATCCTCCTCGTTTCACCGCAGGATAAATGGGGAGGGGGACCACCCGCAGGGTGGTGGAGGGGCCCGATGCCTAAGACACCCCTCCGTCACGCAGCCTGCGGCTGCGCGCCACCTCCCCATTTGCGCTGACGCGAAAACGGGGAGGATCGATCGCTCAATCGTCGTCCACCGGCGGGCCAAACAGCTTGCCGCGCTCGGCGAACAGCACCAGTCCGATGCAGATCAGCGCGCCGCCGAACAGCGCGGTCGCGAGCGGGATCGCGGTGCCGTTATAGGCATAGCCGATGCTCGCGCCGATCACCGCAGCGGTGACCATTCGCACGAAGGTCTGCACGCTCGCCGCCGCGCCCGCCGTCTCGCGGAAGGGCTGCATCGCGATCGAGCCGAAATTGGCACCGATGAAGCCGAGCAGCATCATGTTCGCCGCCATCAGCGGGACGAAGGTCCACAGCGTTTCCTCGGTCATGGTCGCGACGAACAGCTGCAGCGCGGCCACGATCAGGAAAAGGAAAAGGCCGGTATGGCTCACGCGGCGGGCACCGAAGCGCTCCACAATCCGCGAATTGGTCCAGCTGGCGACCGCCATCGCGCCGGCGCAGCAGGCGAAGATCGCGGGGAACCAGGGCCCCGCGCCGAATGCCTCGCCGACCAGCTGCTGCGCCGAGTTGATGAAACCGAACAGCGCGCCGAAAATCACCGCGCTGCCCAGCGTGTAGCCCAGCGCCTGCCGCATGGTCAGCGTGGCGCGCATATTGCGCGCGATCACGCGCGGCTGGATCGGCTGCTTGTCTTCCGGGTGCAGCGTCTCGGGCAGGTTGCGCCATGCCCACGCGCTCATTGCCACGCCGGCGACCGCGGTGAACACGAAGATCCAGCGCCAGTCGCCCATCACCATCAGCACGCCCTGCCCGATGCTGGGCGCGATCGCGGGCACCATCAGGAAGATGACGAAGATCAGGCTCATCATCCGGGCCATCTTGTCGCCGCCCACCCGGTCGCGGATGATCGCGGGTGGAAGGGCGACGATGCCCGCCGCGCCGAAGCCCTGAAGGAAGCGCAGTGTCAGCAGCGATTCGAAATTCCACGCCATCGCGCACAGTAGCGAGAAGGCGATGTAGAGCCCCAGCGCGGTGAACAGCACCGGCCGGCGACCGTACCTGTCCGCCAGCGATCCGGGCACCAGCGCGCCGAGCCCTGCGGCAAGCAGGTAGGCACCGACCACGAACTGACGCGAATTGCCGCTAGCCCCCAGATCGGTGGCAAGGTTGTCGAGCGCGGGGAGAACGGCGTCGATCCCCAGCGCGTTGAGCGCCATGAGCAGCGCCATCATCGCGATCAGCTGGCGTTCGCCGATACGCCTGCCCGACGGCGGCAACGCCGCAGGCGCGCGAGCATCTATGCTCTGCCGGTCGATCGACTCGCCGGGCCCGTAATCTGGATTTCGCATGTGCACAAAGCCGCAAATGGCGTCGTCGGTTCCGATTGGCAACCAGTATGCTATTCGCATGTCCAGCCATGAGCATTGCCGAGCCCCCCGACGAGGCACCGACCGAACCACCGCGTCAGCGCAAGATCATCCATGTCGACATGGATGCCTTCTTCGCCAGCGTGGAGCAGCGCGACAACCCGGAATTGCGGGGCAAGCCGGTCGCGGTCGGCGGGTCGAGCGGGCGCGGCGTGGTTGCCGCCGCCAGCTACGAGGCGCGCCGCTTTGGGGTGAAGTCGGCCATGCCGTCCGTCACCGCCAAGCGGTTGTGCCCCGACCTGATCTTCGTGAAGAGCCGCTTCGATGCTTATCGCGAGGCGTCGGACCAGATCCGTGCGATCTTCCGCCATCACACCGATCTGGTCGAACCGCTGAGCCTCGACGAGGCCTATCTGGATGTCACCGTCAACAAGCTGGGCATCGCGTCGGCAACGCAGGTCGCGCAGATGATCCGGCAGGAAATCCGCGCCAAGACCCGCCTGACCGCGAGCGCGGGGGTCAGCTACAACAAGTTCCTCGCCAAGCTGGCGAGCGACCAGAACAAGCCCGACGGGATGTGCGTCATCCGCCCGGGCGAGGGCGCGGCCTTCGTCCAGACGCTGCCGATCCGCCGCTTTCACGGTGTGGGCCCGCGCGGCGAGGAGAAGATGGCGCGGCTCGGCATTGCGACCGGCGCGGACCTCGCAGCGAAGGACCGCGCCTGGCTGGCGCAGCATTTCGGCAGCTTCGGCGAGTATCTCTATCGCGCGGCAAGGGGCATCGACGATCGGCCCGTGCGCGCCAACCGCATCCGCAAGTCGGTCGGCGGCGAACGCACCTTCTCGGTCGACCGGCACGAGGCCGAGGAGCTGCGGACCACGCTGGACGAGATCGTCGAGATCGTGTGGGAGCGGATCGAGCGGGCGCACGCGCGCGGGCGCACGGTGACGTTCAAGCTCAAATACAACGATTTCCAGCTAATGACCCGCGCCCGTTCGCTGCCGCGCAGTGTCACAGACAAGGCCGAATTCGCCGCGATCGGGCACGCAATCCTCGATGAACTGCTGCCCCTGCCCCGCCCGATCCGCCTGATGGGGCTGACGCTCTCCAATCTCGAACGGGGCGCTTCCGGCGAGGAAGAAGAAGGGCGATCCGACGATGCCGTCAGCGGTCAGCTCGCCCTGTTCTAGGCCTTCAGGAGATAGGCGATGCGCCTTTCGGCAAGCCCGCTGACCGGCTGCGGCGGGTCGTCCGGCATCGCGAAGCGCACCTCCACGATCTCGCGCCCGTCGGGCACCGGTGCCTCCGCGATCTCAGCCAGGAAGAGGTAAGCAGTGTGCGGTGCGCCGGAGATCGTCTCCTCGATCGTGCCCAGTTCGCTGACCGGGCCGAGCGTCAGCCCCAGTTCCTCCGCCATCTCGCGCCGCGCGGCTGCCTCGGGCGCTTCGCCGCGCGCTATTCCGCCGCCCGGCAGGCTCCAGTCGGGCGGGCCATAGGTGTGTCGAACGAACAGCACCCGGCCTTCGGGATCGCGCAGGATCACGCTCACGCCGCGCAGTTGCGGCTTCGCGACGTTGCGCCAGACATGTCGGACCCGGTGTGCAATACGCAGTGCGAGGCGGTGGAGCGAGCGGGGCAGCAGCGGCGGCATGATGGACGCGCGATATAGAAAAGGGCCGACCCGGCATAGCGCTGGATCGGCCCTACTGGTTGCCTGGCTAACGGGGGATTAGCCGAGCGTCGACTTGAGGAACCACGCGCGTTCCTCCGCCATATCGGTCCAGTCGTCGAGCAGGCCGTCGGTCGCATTGTCGCCAGCCTCTTCGGCCAGTGGCTTCATGCCCTTGAGGCGCTTGATCATCGCGACGTTGTCGTCGTGCAGTTCCTTGACCATCGCATCGCCATCGAGATCGGTCGAATCCTGATCCTTCACCTGCGTCGCGCGGGCGACCGAGCCGATCGAGGTCAGCGTCACCTCGCCCAGCTTGCGCACGCGTTCGCCGATCGCATCGATCTGGTCGCGCAGCTCGATCGCCTGCTCGTCGAACAGCAGGTGCAGGTCGCGGAAGCGCGGGCCCTTCACGTGCCAGTGGAAGTTCTTGGTCTTGAAATAGAGCGCCAGGTGATCGGCGAGAAGGCCGTTAAGTTCCTGCACCAGTGCGGTTTTCGAGTTGTCACCAGCTTGAGCCATGTTTGGTCTCCTGTGTTATGTTTCTTGGCCTGGGATAAGGTCTCGTGAGGTCAACGGGGCAAGCCGCTCCCGGTTTCCCGCCAAAGCTTCGATTACTGTGATTGACTGCGCCTTCACCCAGACGGCGGGATCGGCGCTCAGATGATCCCGCGCGCGCCCAGCCCGATCAGCAGCCCGGCCAGCAGGACGATGCCCGCCATCACCAGCCGGAAGGCGCGCAGCGGCAGGGCATCGAGCTCTTCCCCCAGCGCCCAGCCACCGGCCAGCGCCACCCCCGCCCCCGCCGCACCGCCGAGCGCGACATAGGCGGGCAGCGCGGTCGCGGCGGCGAGCGCGAAGAGCAGGAAGCGCGCGGCATCGCCCCATTGCCGGGCGAGGAGCACGACGAAGGCCGCGAAGGGCGAGCGGGTCGGCTCTTTCGGTCGCTTGTCCCGCCCCGGCCAAGCCAACTCCACCGCGGCGACCACCAGCGCGATGGCGACCAGCATCCGGCGTGCAGCCTCGGGCAGCATCTGCGCGATCGCATCGCCCGCAAGCGCCATCAGTCCGGCGGTAAAGACCGCAGCGACCAGCGCCGCCAGCAGGATGATCGCGCCGAGCGGCCCGGCCAGCCGGGCGACCAGCAACTGGTCGCGCGCGCCGATGGTCAGCAGCAGCGCGGCGGCAAAGCCGAAGAGGAAGGAGGACATGAGCGGGCGGTGCGCGCGGTCAGGCGGCGTCCGCCACGCGGCCGCTCTCGGGCGCGATCAGCACGGTGTTGCGACCCGCCTTCTTCGCTTCGTACAGCGCGTTGTCGGCCCGGCGCAGCGTCTCGTCGCTGGTTTCGGAATTGACCGCGACCCCGGCGGAGAAGGTGATCGGGCCCATCGGCTCGTCGGTCTCGCGCAGCTTGAGGTTGCGTTCGGCGAGCGCTTCCTTCGCCTCGGCCACGCGCTCCGCCAGCTTCTTCGCGTCGGGCACTTCGGCGATCACGAGAAACTCCTCGCCTCCCCAGCGCGCGACCGGCCACGGAGCGAGCGATTCGGTCAGCGCCTCGGCAACCAGTTTCAGCGCGCGGTCGCCCACCGGGTGGCCGTAGGTATCGTTGATCGCCTTGAAATGATCGATGTCGATCAGGCCGAGGCAATAGCGGACCTTGCGGATCTCCAGATCCTGAATGGTCGCGCGGGTCGCGCGGCGATTGGGGATGCCGGTCAGTTCATCGACCAGCGCCTTGTTGCGCGCCTCGTCGAGATCGCGCTGGAGCCGGTCGATCCGGTTGGAGGCGTTGGACAATTCGCGCTCCGCCTCCTCCGCGCGGTCGATGATGCGGCGGATCGCGCCGGTCAGATCCTCGCCCTGCGCGCCCTCGCGGATCACCTGGCTTTCCTCCGCGATGTCGCGCCCGACCCCGTCCGCCTGGCGTTTTGCCTCGCGCGCCAGCTCTCCGGCAGTGTTGAGAAACAGTTCGACCGCTTCGTCGCGCGCGGCAATCCGCTCTTCGGGATCGTCGGAGGCGGAGGCGTGCTTGCCCATGATCTCGACGATAGTCTCCTGCTTCATGCGCATGCCGTTTTCGATGTAGGTGTCGGTTTCCTCGCAGATCACCTTGCTCGACCGGGTCAGGTAGAGATAGCCGAAGCGATAGTTCATCGGCGTGGGATCGAGGAGATTGCCAGCCAGAAACGTGAGCACGTCGCGCCCGATATTGTCCTTACCCATACCTCAATCGCCCGTCCGGTATCCTCATCGTGCCGCGCCCGATCATCCAAGAGCCGCAGCGGCATTAACTATACGGCGCGTTGGTGAATTTTTATCTAAGCCCGCACCCGCGGCGCAAATCCAAAAGTCGGTAAAGAGGGGATAATCGCGCGGCCTGCCCGCTCGCGCCATGGGCGCCGCCGATGCTCATTTGCGTTTTCGACCGGAGGTCATGAGGTCGGGCTTTGGCGGCTTCTTCCAGCCTTCGGGAGGAATCGGTCGCTGACGGCTCGTGCCCAGCCCCATGGCACCGGGCTGCTGGCGGATCAGGCCGGAGGTATCGGCCTGCGCGGCCTCCTCGGCATTCGCTCCACCGCGCATCAGGTTGATCCGGTCGCGTATCCGCCCGGCAGTCTCGAAATCGAGCGCACGCGCGGCGGCTTCCATATCGCGCTGGAGTTCCTCGACGGTCTTGCTCATGACGATTGAACGCGCGGATGCGACTTCCGGTCCCCCGCTCCGCACGAGGCGCACTACCCCCCCTCCGGAATGGCGGTTGTCTGCGGCTGGTTCAGGATTGTGGAGCGGGTGAAGGGAATCGAACCCTCGTCGTCAGCTTGGGAAGCTGCTGCTCTACCATTGAGCTACACCCGCATCGGGGCCGCATTGGGCCATGGCGCGATTGCACCTTCGCCCGGTCGCGGTCAAGATGGGTTGAACGCAGCGCCCCTGACTGCGGCCAACCCTCATGCGATTTCGGGGGCATCGAGCGCGATGGACGCTACGGCTAGCTCTTTCGCCAGTGGTTAGCGGGCCCTTCCTCCCTTGATCTGGGACGGTCGCAGCGTCTAGCGCGCTACCGAAAAGTAAATTCACGGAGAGCCCCCATGCGCACTATCGACCACCATCTCGCGGCAGGCGTCGCCGCCGGCGAAGCCGCCCGCACCCACAAGGTGTGGAACCCCTCGACCGGCGAGGTGCAGGCCGAGGTTGCGCTGGGCGATGCCGCGCTGCTCGCACGGGCGGTGGCCAAGGCGAAGGAAGTCCAGCCGGAATGGGCCGCGACCAACCCGCAGCGCCGCGCGCGCGTGATGTTCGAATTCAAGCGGCTGGTCGAAGCGAACAAGCAGGAACTGGCCGAGCTTCTTTCGAGCGAGCACGGCAAGGTTGTCGATGACGCGCATGGCGACGTGCAGCGCGGGCTCGAAGTGATCGAATATGCCTGCGGAATCCCGCAGGCGCTGAAGGGCGAATACACGCAAGGGGCGGGCCCGGGTATCGACGTTTATTCGATGCGCCAGCCGCTCGGCATCGGGGCGGGCATCACCCCGTTCAACTTCCCGGCGATGATCCCGATGTGGATGTTCGGGATGGCGATCGCGGCAGGTAACGCCTTCATCCTCAAGCCGTCCGAACGCGATCCCAGCGTGCCCATTCGCCTCGCGCAGCTGTTCGTCGAAGCGGGCGCGCCCGAGGGGCTGCTGCAGGTGGTCAACGGCGACAAGGAAATGGTCGACGCGATCCTCGACCATGACGACATTGCCGCGATCAGCTTCGTCGGCTCGTCCGACATCGCGCAGTATATCTACTCGCGCGGCACCGCGAACGGGAAGCGCGTGCAGGCCTTCGGCGGCGCGAAGAACCACGGTATCGTGATGCCCGACGCCGATCTCGACCAGGTAGTGGGCGATCTGGCGGGCGCGGCCTTTGGTTCGGCGGGCGAACGCTGCATGGCGCTGCCCGTGGTGGTACCGGTGGGCGAGGATACTGCGAACCGTCTGCGCGAAAAACTGATCCCCGCGATCAACGCCCTGCGAGTCGGCATCTCGACCGACAAGGATGCGCAATACGGCCCGGTGGTCACGCCCGAGCACAAGGCGCGGATCGAACAGTGGATCGACACCGCCGAGAAGGAAGGCGCCGAGGTCGTGATCGATGGTCGCGGGTTTACGCTACAAGGCCACGAAAAGGGCTTCTTCGTCGGCCCGACCCTGCTCGACAAGGTCACCACCGACATGGAGAGCTACAAGGAAGAGATCTTCGGCCCCGTGCTCCAGATCGTGCGCGCAAAGGATTTCGAGGAAGCGGTCAAGCTGCCGAGCGAGCACCAGTATGGCAACGGCGTCGCCATCTTCACCCGCAACGGCCACGCCGCGCGCGAGTTCGCGCACCGGGTGAACGTCGGCATGGTCGGCATCAACGTGCCGATCCCTGTGCCGGTCAGCTACCACAGCTTCGGCGGGTGGAAGCGTTCGGGCTTCGGCGACATCGACCAGTACGGCCAGGAAGGCCTGCGGTTCTGGACCAAGACCAAGAAGGTCACCCAGCGCTGGCCCGATGGCGGCGGCGACGGATCGAACGCCTTCGTCATCCCGACGATGGGTTGATCCAAAGCCGGAAACCTTGCCAAAATCCGCTTGGGTCGCACCATTTCAGGGGGAAGACGGATGACTATGGTCAGGTACATTGCGCCAGTGGCGGCTCTGGTCGCGCTGGCGGCATGCGGGGGTGAAGCGGAGGACGCGGACGGGAAAAGCGCGGACGCCGCGCCGCGCCCCGCGCAGGCAGAGCTCACGCCAACCGCGCTCGACGCCATCCCCGCGAATTTTCGCGGCGGGTGGGACAGTGTCGACGCGGGCGAGTTCGCGTGCACCACGCTCAGCGACACGGCGCTGACGATCGAGCCCAAGCTGCTGCAATATTACGAGGGCGCGTTCACTCCCGAGACGATCTCGCAGATCTCCGACGACCGGATCGAGAGCGAGGGCTTCTTCGAGTATGCCGACGACCGGTCGAAAGAGTCCTACACGCTGCGGCTGTCGGACGGTGGCAAGCGCCTGACCCTTTCGGGCGACGGTTTCGAGCCGTTCGAATTCCGCAAGTGCGCGACAATCCGCGAGGCGCATCTGATCCCGTCCGAGTACGAAGGTACCTGGTCCACCCACGGCACCTGCAAGGCCGCCGCCGACAGCCTGATCAGGATCGCGCCGACGACGATCACCTGGCAGGGCAAGACGAGCAATTTCACCAAGGTCCACTACGCCGGGCCGAACGCGATCGAGCTGGAAGACGACGGCCAGGAAGAACCCTACGGCATCGTGCTGGACCAGGGGGGCAAGAGCGGTTCCCTGGTCGGCCCTGGCCACAGCCCGATCCCGCTGACCAGATGTTCCGGCTGAGCTTTCGGACAGGGTGTCGACAGCAGGAAGCGCACGGACAATGAAATCGCTTGCCCTCCTGTCGTCGGTCGCTCTCGGCGTGACGGCCTGCTCCGCCGCCGACAGATCCAAGGATTCTGTACCCGGCTCGAACGCGCCTGCGCCCTCCGTCGAGAATGGCCAGATTCCGGTCGCCATCGAAACGGCCAGAAAGATCGAGGGCAGCGCGGCGCGACCCTACGCCGCACCCTGGCCCGGGCTTTTCCCGGACGACGACCTGCCCGAGGGGCAAAGTGCCCGGCGGAGGAGCTTCCCCGTGGCGATCCGGGGGAAATGGCGCGAGACCGAAGACACCCGGGTATCCAGCACGCAGTGCGACGGCTTCCTGCCCGACAACATGGGCAAGGTGCTGACCATCCGCGACGATAGCTACACCTTTTTCGAACCCGGAGGACGGCTCGTCTCGGTCAGCGAGCGCGAGCCGGAACGCATCCGCGCCCTGTTCAACACGAAGTTTGGGGACGATCCGAGCCAGGACGAGCTCGAATTCAGCGTCGATCCCGCGTCCGGAACTCTGACCGTCCACAATTTCGACACGGATGAACACTTTATGCGGACATATCGCCGCTGTCCGGGCTAGTCTTACCCTCATGCGTTTTTGCCTTCCCCTGCTGATTGCCCTGCTCGCCACGTCTGCGTGCTCGCCCACACCGAACGAGCAGGAGACCTCCGACGCAGATGCACCCCTGCAAGGCCAAGACGCCGCCCAGACCCCGATCCCGGTCGAACCCGATGGCGGGATCGGCGACGGGGCGGGCCCGCCCAAGGATTTGCCGTCGGACGGTGACGCGCAACAGGAACCCAGTGCCTTTGCGCAAACCTTCCCCACAGCGATCCGCGGCAAATGGCGTCAAACCGATGGCGCAGCGGTGACCAAAGCCCAGTGCGATGGCTACCAGCAGGGGAATATGGGCAAGGTGCTGACCATCCGCGAAGACGGCTATTCGTTCTTCGAAACCGGCGGAAAGTTCATCTCCGTCTCGGACCGCGCGCCCGGCCACATCCGCGCGCTGTTCGACACCACCTATGCCGACGAGCCAACCCGTGACGAGCTGGAATTCCGGGTCGATCCGGTGGCAAAGACCCTGACCGTCCGCAATTTCGACACGGGTGAACGCTCCACCACTACCTACCGCCGCTGCCCGGGCTAGCGTTCGGGCCATGCGCTGGCTCCTTCCCCTCCTGCTCGGTCTGCTCGCTGCGTGCGCGCATGCCGGGACCGCACCCACCCCGCCGCAGTCGCCCGAAAAGCGGATCGCGCTCAGCTTCGACGATGCGCCGCGCGCGCCCGGAGCTTTTCTCACCGAGGAAGAGCGCACCCGGCTGCTGATCGAGAACCTTGCCGGGGCGGGCGTCGATCAGGCGGTGTTCTTCGTCAATCCGGGGCGGATCGAGGATACGGATGACGAGGCGCGGATCGCGGCCTATGTCGCCGCCGGGCACGTGATCGCCAACCATTCGGCGACCCACCCCCACCTCTCGCAGACGGACGCAGCCGCATATCTGGCCGATATCGACGACGCCGAGCAATGGCTGCGCGGGCGCGCGGGATACCGCCCGTGGTTCCGCTATCCCTACCTCGACGAAGGTCGGCAGGACAAAGCGAAGCGCGACGCGGTGCGCGAAGGTCTCGCGCACCGCGGCCTGTCCAACGGCTATGTCACCGTGGATGCGAGCGACTGGTTCTACGAAGGCGCAGCCAAGCGCGCGATGGCGGAAGGCCGGGCGATCGACCGGCAGGCGCTGCGCGATCTCTACATCGAAACGCAGGTCGATGCGGCCGAGTTCTACGACCAGCTCGCACGGCAGACGATCGGGCGTTCCCCGGTTCACGTGATCCTGCTGCACGAGACGGACCTCAACGCCATGTGGATCGGCGATCTGGTCCGCGCGCTGGAGGCAAAAGGCTGGACCATCGTCGGCGCGGACGAGGCCTATGCCGATCCCTTCGCCGATTTCGCCCCGGCCTATGACACGCCTTCCGCGCAGGGCAGCCTGACCGAGATGGTCGCGTGGGAAAAGGGCCTGCCCGCCCCCCGCTGGTATCGCGGCAACGACACCGATCTGGCGCAGGAATGGTTCGACACCCGCGTGCTCGGCCTGCCGCGCGAACGCAACGACTGACCTTTTCCGAAGAAGCTGCTATCCTGCAGCCACCATGCAATTTGCGCCGGGTCTCCGCGCCGCCGTTCCGGTCGGCCTCGCGAAAAGCGGGCCACGCAGCGGCGCATCGACCCGGGCTGCTCGTGGGGGCATTTTATGATGATGAAACGGATCATGCCGGCAGCCGCGACGCTGATCGTGCTGACAGGCTGCGACCGGACCGGCGAGGTCGCCCAGCCGGACCCCGCCGCAAGCGCAACCGCGGATGATCCGGCGATCGACCCGCGCCGCGTCGCCACCCCCGCCCCGGACGACGCGACCCGCGAAGCTGCGCCTGCCACCGCGGGCACGCCTGCACCTGCCGCGAGCGAAAGCGCCCCGCCAAGCCCATCGCCCCGACCCTCGCCTGCGCCGTCCAGCGAACCGACGCTCTACACCCTGCCCAATGTCCCGTCGGGCGATGTCGCGCGCAACCGCGCCGCGCTGACTGCGATTCCGGCGATCTATCTGGGCCAATGGGATGGCGTCGAGGGCAGCTGCGCGCCGGACTCCGACCTGCGCATGATGGTGCGCCCGGGCAGCATTGGCTTTTACGAATCGCGGGGCGAGGTCACCGCGGTACGCCGGACCCGGGATGGGCTGGTGGTGTCGCTGGCGATGGAAGGCGAAGGCGAGCGCTGGGAAGAAGACTACTCGATGCGCCTGGTCGGCGGGCGGGAGCGGCTGGCCGTCACCACATCAAGCTACCCCGATCGCATCACGATGCGCAAGCGCTGCCCGGCGGATCGCGGCTCCAGCGCACCCTGATCGCAGCCCGCCCTAGCGTTTTGTCCCCTTTTCTATCCGCGTCCGGGGGGCTAGGTCGCCTCCCATGACCGGACAATTCCAGCTTTCAGACGACCAGCTCGCGATCCAGGACATGGCGCAGCGGTTCACCGCCGACAACATCACGCCCCATGCGGGCAAGTGGGACGAGGAACACCACTTCCCCGTCGACACGATCAAGCAGACCGCCGAGCTCGGCTTCGGTGCGATCTACGTCAGCGAGGAGAGCGGCGGGATCGGCCTCGGCCGCCTCGAAGCGGCGCTGATCATGGAGGCGATGGCCTATGGCTGCCCCACCACCAGCGCGTTCATCTCGATCCACAACATGGCGAGCTGGATGATCGACCGCTTCGGCGGCGAAGGCGTGAAGGAGAAATACCTTCCCCAGCTGGTGACGATGGAAAAGCTCGCTTCCTACTGCCTTACCGAACCGGGCAGCGGATCAGACGCGGCGGGGCTCAAGACGCAGGCCGTGCTGGACGGCGACCACTACGTGCTGAACGGCACCAAGCAGTTCATCTCCGGCGGCGGCGTGAACGACGTCTACGTCACCATGGTCCGCACGGGCGAGCACAAGACCAAGGGCATCACCTGCCTCGTGGTCGACAAGGACACGCCCGGTGTTTCCTTCGGCGCGCCCGAAAAGAAGCTCGGCTGGAATGCCAGCCCGACCGCCCAGGTCATCTTCGAGGATGCGCGCGTGCCGGTCGAAAACCGCGTGGGCGACGAAGGCGAAGGCTTCCGCTTCGCGATGATGGGGCTCGACGGCGGACGGCTGAACATCGGCGCGTGCTCGCTCGGCGGGGCGCAGCGCTGCCTCGACGAGGCGGTGAAGTACACCAAGGAACGCCAGCAGTTCGACCAGCGGATCGCTGACTTCCAGAACACGCAGTTCATGCTCGCCGACATGGCGACCGATCTCGAGGCGGCGCGCGCTCTGCTTTACCTGGCGGCGGCGAAAGTCACCGACAACGCGCCCGACAAGTCGCGCTTCTCCGCGATGGCCAAGCGGCTGGCGACCGACAACGGCAGCAAGGTCGTCAACGACGCGCTGCAGCTGTTCGGCGGCTACGGCTACCTCAAGGATTACCCCATCGAACGCTACTGGCGCGACCTGCGCGTCCACTCGATCCTCGAAGGCACCAACCAGGTGATGCGCATGATCGTGGGCCGGGATCTGCTGCGGCAGTGATTTTTGCGCCCCACATCTCCCTCCCCTTGAGGGGAGGGATAGCGAGACTTGCAAGCTTGCTTGCTAGTCGCAGCAGGGAGGGGCTTGCCAACCTGCCGGCCCTGCTCTGCCATTCCCCCCACCCCTCGATCCCCTCCCCTGAAGGGGAGGGGAGGAAGTTTTTATGACCGATCAACTCAACATCCACGCCCACCAGAACGTGGGCCATATCTCCTTGAACCGCCCCAAGGCGATCCACGCGCTGACCACCGAAATGTGCGTCGCGATGGCCGATGCGCTGACCGAGTGGGCCAGCCACGATGGGATCGCCGCGGTGATGATCGACCATGCCCCCTCGCCGGATGGCGATCCAAAATACTCGCGCGGCTTCTGCGCGGGCGGCGATATCGCGATGCTGCGCAACTCGGCCCTCAATGACGAGGGCAAGACCGGGCGCGAGTTCTTCCACGCCGAGTACCAGCTCAACCACCAGCTGTTCACCTACACCAAGCCGGTGGTCGCCTTCATGGACGGGATCACGATGGGCGGCGGGGTCGGCATCAGCCAGCCTGCGGCGTTCCGCGTGGCGACCGAGAACACCAGGTTCGCCATGCCCGAGACGGGCATCGGCCTGTTTCCGGACGTTGGCGGCGGCTGGTATCTTTCGCGCCTGCCGGGCCGCATCGGGCAGTTCCTCGCGCTGACCGGCGCGCGGCTCGACGGGGCGGAGTGCCATGCGGTCGGCCTCGCCACGCATTACATCGCGAGCGAGAAGCTGGCGCGGGTCAAGGCCGCGATCATCGACGACCCGGCCAACATCCAGGCGATCCTCGACGAGGCATCCGAAACCCCGCCACAGCCACGCATCCTCGCCAACCGCGAGAATATCGACCGGCTGTTCGCGGGCCGCACGCTGGAGGAGATCCTCGCCGCGCTCGAAGCCGACGATTCCGAGTGGGCCGCGAAGGAACTCAAGACGCTGCGCGCCAAGAGCCCGCAGAGCTGCAAGGTCGCGCTGCGCCAGCTGGCGGACAGCCTGACGCTGGGCAGCTTCGCCGACGAGATGCGGATGGAATACCGCATCGGCAGCCGCGTGCTCGTCAGCCACGATTTCGCCGAAGGCGTCCGCGCGGTGATCGTCGACAAGACCGGCGCCCCGCAGTGGAACCCCGCCACGCCCCAGGGCGTAACCGACGAACAGATCGAGGCGATCTTCGCCGCCCTGCCCGAGGGCGAGGAGTGGACGCCGCTGGATTGACTAGCGCAGGATTGCTTCCTTCCTCGTCATTGCGAGCGAAGCGAAGCAATCCATGGACCAGCACCTTGGATTGCCGCGTCGCCTGCGGCTCCTCGCAATGACGAATTTGGAGTAGACATGCCCTACGAAACCATCACCACCGAGACCGACGGTGCCGTCACCACGATCACGCTCAACCGCCCGCAGGCATTGAACGCGCTTTCCAGCGTGGTGCTCGACGAGCTGATCGACGCCTTCGCCGCCTACCAGAACGACGACAGCCAGCTGTGCGCGATCCTGACCGGCTCGGGCGACAAGGCCTTCGCCGCGGGCGCGGACATCAAGGAAATGAGCGAGAAGGACGCGGCGGATTTCTATCTGCAGGATTTCTTCGCCAAGTGGACCAGCCACATTGTCGAGGCGGTGCGCAAGCCGTGGATCGCGGCGGTCAACGGCTTCGCGCTCGGCGGCGGGTGCGAGCTTGCAATGATGGCGGACTTCATCATCGCCAGCGACAAGGCCAAGTTCGGTCAGCCCGAGATCAAGCTGGGCGTCGCGCCGGGCATGGGCGGTTCGCAGCGGCTGACCCGCGCGGTCGGCAAGGCGAAGGCGATGGAAATGTGCCTGACCGGCCGGATGATGGACGCCGAGGAAGCCGAGCGCAGCGGCCTCGTCGCACGCGTCGTGCCGCACGACACGCTGATGGACGAAGCGCGAGCCTCTGCGGCGACCATCGCCGGAATGCCGCCGATGGCCGCGATGGTGAACAAGGAAATGGTCAACGCCGCCTACGAGACCTTCCTTGGCCAAGGCGTGCTCCACGAACGCCGCCTGTTCCAGATCCTCACCGCGACCGAGGACAAGGCCGAGGGCATGAAGGCCTTCATCGAGAAGCGCGACGGGCAGTGGAAGGGGCGGTGACCCCATGAGCCCTCTCCCCTTGAGGGGAGAGGGTTGGGAGAGGGGTCTGCAAGTCTCGCAGGTCAGATCGCCCCTCTCCAACTTCGGCTAGCGAGCAGGCTCGCAAGCCTGCGTATCCTCTCCCCGCACGGGGAGAGGGCAATTGGAGAGATGCTATGAAAATCGCCTTTATCGGCCTCGGCAACATGGGCGGCGGAATGGCCGCGAATCTGGTCAAGAACGGCCACGACGTGCGCGCGTTCGACCTTTCCGAAGACGCGCTCACCAAGGCGAAGTCGAACGGCTGCGAGACCTTCACCGATGCGAAGGAAGCGGTGCAAGGCGTCGATGCGGTGGTCTCGATGCTGCCCAATGGCGGGATCGTGAAGTCGGTCTATGCCGACGCCGTGATCGGCCACGCGCCCGAAGGCGCGGTGCTGCTAGACTGCTCGACCATCGACGTCGCCACCGCCAAGGAGGTGACCGAAATGGCCACCGCCAAAGGCTACAGGATGGTCGACGCGCCGGTCAGCGGCGGGATCGCGGCGGCGGACGGCGGCACGCTGACCTTCATGGTCGGAGGCAGCGAAGAAGCGTTCGCGGCGGCCAAGCCGATCCTCGAAGGCATGGGCAGGGCGGTGATCCATGCGGGCGATGCGGGCGCGGGCCAGACCGCCAAGATCTGCAACAACATGCTGCTCGCGATCTCGATGATCGGCGTCGCCGAAGCGATGCAGATGGCGCAGAAGCTCGGGCTCGATCCGCAGAAGTTCTACGAGATTTCCTCGCAGTCCTCCGGCTATTGCTGGTCGCTCAATGCCTATACCCCGTTGCCGGGTGTCGGCGTCGAGAGCCCTGCCGACCGCGACTACCAGGGCGGCTTCGCGACCGCGCTGATGCTCAAGGACCTGCGCCTTGCGATGGCGGCGGCGGAAGAGGTCGATGCGGGTGTGCCGCTGGGCGCGCGCGCGGCGAGCCTGTACGAGGATTTCGCGGGCGCGGGCAATGACGGCCTCGATTTCTCGGCGATCATCAAGACGTACAAGTAAGCCCTCAAGATCCTCCCCATTCCGCATCGCTGAAAGGGGAGGTGGCACGCTGCCTCGGGCTGCGTGACGGAGGGGCCATGGAGTGTGTCGCCCCTCCACCACCCTGCGGGTGGTCCCCCTCCCCATTGACCCTGCGGAGAAACGGGGAGGATCAGAATTGTTCGAGAACCCGCTCCAGCCATTCGCGGGGGGCCTTGCGCCTGCCTACATCCGCAACGAATTCCTGACCGCGCGCGACGCTGCGCAGGCGACCACCGCGAAGCCAGCGATCGCGCCGGTCGTGGTAGCTCAGGCCACCGGGCTTCAGCCACGCAGGCCTCTGCCACAGTGTCAGCGGACCGCCGGGCACGGTGAGGCGCAGCGCCTCGCTGGCGAAGCGCGCCTGCCTGCCCTCGCCCTCGTAGATCGTGTCGTTGCTGCCGTGCAAGCCGAGCACATGCGGGTGGATGCTATCCTCCAGATGCTCGGGGATCCCCTCGGCGAGCCGATGCATCGCCGCGACCCGGAGGTAGGCGAAGATGCGATGGTGACGCTCGCCGTCGTCGCCCGCGAACAGCCCGAAGAACAGGAAGATATCGCCTACGCCTACGCCCTGATTGGCGAGGTGCGTCTGCGCCGCCCCGACCTGCCCGAACAGGCAGCGGCCATCGCCGGTGAACAGCGGATCGTGGTGGCAGAGGCTCTCCGCGCCGAAAGCGTCCCGGCTGGCCCGGGCGGCAAGCTCGCCCAGGCGGAGGTCGCCATAGGTCGTGCGCGCGATCCCCTTGGTGTCGAGAATAGGCAGGCTGATCGGCCTGCCATCGACAATGGGCGAGGAGCCCCCGCCCGATCCGCTGTCGAACCCCTTGCGGCTGAAGACGATCTTCATGCCGCTACCGGGTTACTGCCCGCCGATCTCGCTGCGTGCCGCCGCACCGCCCGGTGCCAGCTCGCCTTCCCAAGCCAGGATCGGCTTGCGCGCCGCCTGCGTTTCGTCGAGGCGCCTGCGCGGCGCGAAGTACGGCGCGGCCTTCAGGCTCTCGTCGCCAGCCTTGGCCCGCTCGGCCACCGAACGCAGCGCGCCGATGAACTGGTCGAGGCCCGCCTTGCTCTCGGTCTCGGTCGGCTCGATCAGCATCGCGCCGTGGACCACCAGCGGGAAGTACATCGTCATCGGGTGGTAGCCCTCGTCGATCAGCGCTTTGGCCAGATCAAGCGTCGAAAGCCCCTCGGCAAAGCCCTGATCGCCGAACAGCGCCTCGTGCATGCACGGCCCGCTCTCCCCGAAAGGTGCGTGGAGCAAATCTTCCAGCGAGCGCAGGATGTAGTTGGCGTTGAGCACCGCGTCTTCCGCGACCTGCGCCAGCCCGTCCGCACCGTGGCTGAGGATGTAGGTCAGCGCGCGGGTGAACATGCCCATCTGGCCGTGGAACGCGGTCATCCGGCCGAAGGCGTCCGAATGGCCAAACTCGCGCGCGTTCTCCTCCTCGACGAGGTGCACCGTGCCGTCTTCGCCGCGCGCGGTGAACGGCAGCGGGGCGTAGGGAGACAGGGCTTGGGAGAGGACCACCGGGCCGGAGCCCGGGCCACCGCCGCCGTGCGGGGTGGAGAAGGTCTTGTGCAGGTTGATGTGCATCGCATCGACGCCAAGGTCGCCGGGGCGCACCTTGCCGACGATCGCGTTGAAGTTCGCACCGTCGCAATAGACGAAACCGCCCGCCGCATGGACCGCGTCGGAGATTTCCTTCATGTCCCGCTCGAACAACCCGCAGGTATTGGGGTTGGTGATCATCACCGCGGCCACATCGGGGCCGAGGCGGGCTTTCAGCTTCTCAAGGTCGACGCGGCCTTCAGCGGTGGCGGGGATATCCTCCACCTCGTAGCCTGCAAAGGCGGCGGTGGCGGGATTGGTGCCGTGCGCGCTTTCGGGCACCAGCACGACCTTGCGCGCATCGCCGCGCGCTTCGAGCGCGGCGCGGATGCACAGGATGCCGCACAGCTCGCCATGCGCGCCCGCCTTGGGGCTCATCGCGACCGAGTGCATGCCGGTGAGCGTGATCAGCCAGTTGGCCAGCTCGCTGACGACTTCCAGCGCACCTCGCACGGTGTCGACCGGCTGCAGCGGGTGAACGTCGGCAAAGCCGGGCATCCGCGCGACCTTCTCGTTCAACCGCGGATTGTGCTTCATCGTACACGAGCCGAGCGGGAAGAGGCCGAGGTCGATTGCGTAGTTTTGCCGGCTGAGCCGCGTGTAGTGGCGCACGCATTCGGGCTCGGACAGGCCGGGCAGACCGATCTCGGCCTTGCGCTCCAACCCACCCAGGCGATTGGGCGCGTCGGCCTGTGGTTCGGGCAGATCGACGCCGGTGGTCTCGGTATGGCCGATCTCGAAGATCAGCGGCTCTTCGAGCATCAGCGCGCGGTTGCCGGTGAAGGTGGGGCTTTCGGTGTCGCCAGCGAGCGGCGCGCTGGGCTTCCAGCCGGACTTGTTGGGCGCGTTCATGCCAGCACCTCCTTCAGGGCAGCGCAGAGGGCGTCGATATCCTCCTCACTGGTGGTTTCGGTGAGCGTGACGAGCAGCCCTTCGGACAGGGCATCATTGGCCGGGAAGAGCCGCCCGAGCGAGACGCCCGCGAGGATGCCGTGATCGGCCAGCCTGCGGACGACCTTGCGTGCGTCCTGCCCGATCATCAGCGTGAATTCGTTGAAGAAGCTGTCGTTGAGCACGGTGACGCCGGGCACTGCCGCCAGCTTGTCCGCTGCGAGGCACGCGAGGCGGTGGTTCTCCGCCGCCAGCTGGCGCAGCCCCTTCTCGCCCAGCAGGCTCATGTGGACGTTGAAGGCGAGCGCGCACAGCCCGCTGTTGGTGCAGATATTGCTCGTCGCCTTCTCGCGCCGGATATGCTGCTCGCGCGTCGAGAGCGTCAGCACGAAACCGCGCTTGCCCTCGGCATCCTGCGTTTCGCCGCACAGCCGCCCCGGCATCATGCGGACGTGCTTGGGGTCGCGCACCGCGAACAGGCCGAGGTACGGCCCGCCGAACTGGAGCCCGACGCCAATCGACTGGCCCTCCCCGACGACGATATCCGCGCCCATTTCGCCCGGCGATTTGACCGCACCCAGCGCGACCGGCTCCAGGTTCACCGCGATGACCAGCGCGCCCTTGGCGTGCGCGGCTTCGCTGATCTTCTCGAGGTCCGAGAGCCGCCCGAGAATGTCCGGGTACTGGACCACCACGCACGAGGTATCCTCGTCGATCCGGCTGACCAGCCCGTCGAGATCGGGCGATCCCTGCAGGCTCGGCTGCGCGTCGGCAATCTCGTCCTCGGTGAACTTCGCCATGGTCCGCACGACCTCGGCATAGTGCGGATGCAGCGCGCCCGAGAGCACGACCTTCTTGCGCTTGCCGCGCGCAATCCGCCCCGCCATCGCGATCGCTTCCCAGCACGCGGTCGAGCCATCGTACATCGAAGCATTGGCGACCGCGCAGCCATAGAGGCGCGCGACCTGCGTCTGGAACTCGAACAGCATCTGCAGCGTGCCCTGCGCGATCTCGGGCTGATACGGCGTGTAGGCGGTCAGGAACTCGCCGCGCTGGATGATATGATCGACGGACGCGGGCACGTGGTGGCGATAGGCCCCCGCACCGAGGAAGAAGGGCGCATCGCCCGCCGCGAGGTTCTTGCCGGAAAGCGCGCGCATGTGCCGCTCCACCGCCATCTCGCTGGCATGCATCGGCAGGCCCTCTATCGGGCCTTTGAGCCGCGCGTGTTCGGGCACATCGACGAACAGGTCATCGATGCTGGACGCACCGACTTTCGCGAGCATTTCGCCGCGGTCGGCATCGGTCAGGGGGAGGTAGCGCATTGAAACTCCTTAGCCCCTCCCGCCTGCGGGAGGGGAGCGAGACTTGGGCCGCGAAGCGGTCTTAGTCGCAGCGGGGTGGGCCCACCGGCCCATGCCCACCCCCTGCCCCTCCCGCGAGCGGGAGGGGAGATCGGCATCAAAGCCCGTCGACGAAGCTCTTGTAGGCGGCTTCGTCCATCAGGCCTTCCAGCTCGCTTTCGTCGGCGACGGTCAGCTTGAAGAACCAGCCGTCTTCCTCGGGCGAGGTGTTCACCAGCGCGGGGTCTTCTTCGAGCGCGGAGTTCACCTCGATCACCGTGCCGGTGATCGGCGCGTAGACGTCGCTCGCTGCCTTCACGGACTCGACCACCGCCGCATCCTTGCTCTTTTCAAGCTCGGTGCCTTCGTCGGGCAGTTCGACGAACACGATGTCGCCCAGCTGCTCCTGCGCATAGTCGGTGATGCCGACAGTCGCGGCTTCGCCTTCGACTTCGATCCACTCGTGGTCTTCGGTGTAGTAACGGGACATGTGCTAGCTCCCCCGGAAATAGCGGTGTTGGACAAAGGGCATTTTCGCGACGCGCGCGGGCAGGCGTTTGTTCCGGACCTGCACTTCGAGCGCGGTATCGATCTGGGCATGGGCGGCATCGACATAACCCACGGCGATGGGATGGCCGAGCGTGGGCGAGAAGCCGCCGCTGGTGACGGTGCCAACCTGAGTGTCACCGGCGAAAATCTCCGCACCTTCGCGCGCTGGCAGGCGGCCTTCGAGCGTCAGGCCGACCCACTTGCGCGGCGTGCCTTCCACAATCTCGCGGTTGATCCGCTCGGCACCCGGATAGCCGCCTTCGGTGCGGCGGCGCTTGTTGATCCCGAAGATCAGCCCCGCCTCGATCGGGCTCGTCTCGGGCGACAAGTCGTGGCCGTAGAGTGGCAGCCCGGCTTCGAGCCGCAGCGAATCGCGGGCGCCCAGCCCGATCGGCTTCACCTCGGGCTCGCCACACAGCAGCGTGGCGACCTCTTCCACCGCATCGGCCGCGACCGAAATCTCGAACCCGTCTTCGCCCGTATAGCCGGCGCGCGCGATGGTTACCTCGTGACCGGCGATGGTGTACTGGCCGAACTTCATGAAGGTCAGCCCGGAGAGCGGATATTCGCCCTCGGCATGCCGCGCCAGCGCGTCCGCCGCCTTGGGTCCCTGCAGGGCGAGCAGAGCGCGGTCTTCCAGATGGTTGAGCGTGATGTCGTCGGGCAGATGTTCGCGCAGGTGGCCGATATCGTCCCACTTCGTCGCGCCGTTGACCACCAGATAGAGATGCTCGGGCCAGCGCGAGACCATCAGGTCGTCGAGGACGCCGCCATTCTCGTCGAGCAGCAGCGAATAGCGCTGGCTACCCAGCTTCAGGGTCGAGAGGTCGATAGGCAGCACCGCTTCCACCGCTGCATCCAGATCGGGGCCCGAAAGCAGCAACTGGCCCATGTGCGACACGTCGAACAGGCCCGCGCTGGTACGCGTCCATTCGTGCTCCGCCACGATGCCCTCATACTGAATTGGCATTTCGTAGCCCGCGAAAGGCACCATCCGCGCGCTTTGCGCACGGTGCCACGCATCCAGCGGCAGGCTCATGATTTCTTCGGGCGTTTCTTCTTCGCTCATTCAAAAATATCCGACAGCTGCGGGAAGACGCGCGGGTGATCGCGCATCCTTGCCGCCTGCCCCCTCTGTCGGAATACCTGAGAGCTTACCCCTTCGGTGGCCTCCCCCCGAGGGGAGAAAGCGCTTTCCAGAGTGTCCAATCGGCGCGCGCGGTTCGCCTTGCCTGAGAGTTTCCGGGGCGGTTGCTCCTTCGGCGCCGCGGTTCGGCCAGGGCCTCTCCACGATCTCTCCCGCGCGCTCCGCCGCAGAATCGCTTCTGCGGAGAACGGCTGGCGGTGTGCGTTATTTGCTGCGGTGCGTCAATCGAGATTGGGACGCAGCCAGCGTTCGGCGGTCGCGATATCCACGCCTCTGCGCTGGGCATAATCTTCCAGCTGGTCGCGCCCGATCCGGGCAACCCCGAAATACTCCGCTTCCGGATGGCCGAAATAGAACCCGCTGACCGCCGCCGTGGGCCACATCGCGAAATTCTCGGTCAACGTGAGGCCGGTATTGACCTCGGCATCGAGCATCTCGAACAGCATCGGCTTGAGCGAGTGATCGGGGCATGCGGGGTAGCCGGGCGCGGGGCGGATGCCGCGATACTCTTCCTTGATCAGCGCATCATTGGTCAGCTGTTCGTCGGGCGCATAGCCCCACAGATCGGTGCGGACATGCTTGTGCAGCCGCTCTGCGAACGCCTCTGCAAAGCGATCCGCGAGCGACTTGAGCAGGATGTCGGAATAGTCGTCCTTGTCCGCGATGAACTTGCGCGAAGGCTCGTCGATCCCGTGGATGCCGACTGCAAAGCCGCCGATCCAGTCGCCCGCCGGATCGATGAAGTCGGCGAGGCACATGTTCGCGCGATCGCGGCTTTTCTTGATCTGCTGGCGGAGCATGGGGAGCACGACATGCTCCTCGTTGCGCTCGAGATAGACCGTGATGTCGTCGCCATCGCGCGCGCAGGGCCACAGGCCGCACACCCCGCGCGCGGTCAGCCATTTTTCATCGATGATCCGGTCGAGCATCGCGTTGGCATCGTCGAACAGCGTACGCGCGGTTTCGCCGACCACTTCGTCGTCGAGGATTTTCGGGAAGTTGCCGTGCAGCTCCCACGCGCGGAAGAACGGCGTCCAGTCGATATACTCGCGCAGATCCGCCAGCGACCAGTCGTCGAACACATGCAGGCCGGGCTGCAGGGGCGGAGCGGGCTTGTCCGAATAGAACGGGTCGTAGTGATTGGCGCGCGCTTCCTCGAGCGTGAAAAGCGGGTTCTTGGTCTTGCCCTCGCGCGCTTCGCGCACCTTCACATATTCGCTGGCCGTGTCGTCGACGAAGGCATCCCGCTGGGTATCGGACAGCAGGCGGCTCGCCACCCCGACCGCGCGGCTCGCGTCGAGCACGTGGATCACCGGGCCTTCATAGGCCGGGTCGATCCGGAGCGCGGTGTGCACCTTGCTGGTGGTCGCCCCGCCGATCAGCAGCGGGATCGTCATCTGCGCGCCCTGCATCTCTTCCGCCACGGTCACCATCTCGTCGAGCGAGGGGGTGATCAGGCCCGACAGGCCGATGATATCCGCCTTGTTGTCGTTCGCCGCCTTCAGGATATCGCTCCACGGCACCATCACGCCAAGGTCGATCACGTCGTAGCCGTTGCACTGGAGCACGACGCCGACGATGTTCTTGCCGATATCGTGGACGTCGCCCTTCACGGTCGCCATCACGATCCTGCCCTTGGTCTTCTGCTCGGCTTCGGGAAGCTTGTCCTTCTCCGCCTCGATATAGGGGATCAGGTGGGCGACCGCCTTCTTCATCACGCGCGCCGACTTCACCACCTGCGGCAGGAACATCTTGCCCGAACCGAACAGGTCGCCGACCACGTTCATCCCGTCCATCAGCGGGCCTTCGATCACCTCGATCGGGCGACCGCCGCGCACATCGGTGGCGGCGCGCATTTCCTCGGTATCGTCGACGATATGCGCGTCGATGCCCTTGACCAGCGCGTGTTCCAGCCGCTTCTCGACCGGCCAGCCGCGCCATTCGGCGGCTTCCTTCTCCGCCTTCTGGTCCTTGCCCTTGTAGCTTTCGGCGAGCGCGATCAGCCGTTCGGTCGCGGTCTCATCGCCCGGCACATCGCGGTTGAGGATCACGTCCTCGCACGCTTCGCGCAGCGTCGGGTCGATCTGATCGTAGATGTCGATCTGGCCCGCATTGACGATCGCCATGTCCAGCCCGGCGGGGATCGCGTGGTACAGGAAAACCGAATGCATCGCGCGGCGCACGACTTCGTTGCCGCGGAAGGAGAAGGAGAGGTTGGAGAGCCCGCCGCTGGTCTTGGCGTGGGGGCACGCGACCTTGATCTCCTTCACCGCCTCGAGGAAATCGAGCCCGTAGCGGTCGTGTTCCTCGATCCCCGTCGCCACCGCGAAGATATTGGGGTCGAAGATGATGTCTTCGGGCGGGAAGCCGATTCCGGTCAGCAGCTTGTAGGCGCGCGTGCAGATCTCGACCTTGCGCTGCTTGGTGTCGGCCTGGCCGGTCTCGTCAAAGGCCATGACCACGGCAGCCGCGCCGTAATCCATGCATAGCCGTGCGTGAGCGAGGAATTCCTCCTCGCCTTCCTTCATCGAAATCGAGTTCACGATCGGCTTGCCCGAGACGCACTGCAGGCCCGCCTCGATCACATGCCATTTCGAGCTGTCGACCATCACCGGCACGCGCGCGATGTCGGGTTCGGCACCGATCAGCTTGAGGAAGGTGGTCATCGCGTGGACCGCGTCGAGCAGGCCTTCGTCCATGTTGACGTCGATCACCTGCGCGCCGTTTTCGACCTGCTGGCGCGCGACCTCCACTGCGGCGGCGTAGTCGCCTTCCATGATCAGCTTCTTGAACCGGGCGGAGCCGGTCACATTGGTCCGCTCGCCGATATTGACGAAGTTGGCGATATTCTGCTCGGTCATGATCTAAGTCCGGTCCAGATCTCGGGCGAGAACGACATCGTCGTACAGCGTGCCGCCAACGTCGAAGCGACGCGTGCCGATCTGGCGAAATCCCTGTTTGGTGTAAAATCCGATGGCGCGGTGATTATCGTCCTTCACGCCCAGCAGCAGTCGCGCATGGCCCGCCGCCCCGGCAAGCGCGGCATCAAGCAAGCGGGCGGCGAGGCCGCTGCCGTGAAAGCGCGACAGAACGTAGATTTTCTTGAGCTCGATATCCCCCTCGCGCGCGGCGTCGAGTTCGGGCGCGGTGAGCAGGGCATAGCCGATCGGCGCGCCGTCCAGCTCGGCCAGCCAGGCCCGCGCCCCGCCTGCAAGCAGTTCGCTCAGATAGGCGGGCGCGTGCCGCCGCTGGCAATGGGCGACGAGCGCGTCCCCAGAAATCATTCCGGCGAAGCTTTCGAGGAAGGTCGCATCGGAAACCAGCGCCAGCCGCCCGGCATCCTCGCCGTCGGCCTCGCGCACCACCACACGCTCCACAGCGGCATCGCTCATGCAGCGATCTCGAAGGGCTCGAGCCCGGCGAGGCGCATCACGGTCGGCGGCTCGGGCAGTTCGCGCGGGGGCAGCCCGACGACGGCCTTGGCCATCGCGGCGATATGTTCGGGGGTCGAACCGCAGCATCCGCCGAGGATGTTGACTTGGCCCTTGTCCGCCCAGGCCTTCACCAGCGCCGCGGTGGTGTCGGGCGCTTCATCGTACTCGCCCAGCTCGTTGGGCAGGCCGGCATTGGGATAGACCATCACCAGCGTATCGGCGAGCTTGGCCAACAATTGCACATGCGGGCGCAGCTGTTCCGCGCCGAAGCTGCAATTGAGCCCGATAGTCACAGGGTTTGCGTGGCGCACCGCATACCAGAATGCCTCGACCGTGTGGCCCGAGAGGTTGCGGCCCGAAAGATCGGTCAGCGTCATGCTCATCATGATCGGTACCTCGCAGCCAAGCTCGCGCTCCAGCTTCTTGACCGCGAAGATGCCCGCCTTGGCGTTGAGCGTGTCGAACACGGTCTCGATCAGGATGAAGTCCGCCCCGCCTTTCACCAGCCCGGCGGCCTGCTGCCGATAGACTTCGACCAGATGATCGAAGGTGATCTCGCGATAGCCGGGGTCTTCGACATCGGGCGAGAGCGACAGCGTCTTGTTGGTCGGGCCGATCGCACCCGCGACGAAGCGGGGGCGACCGTCCTTCGCCGCGTATTCGTCCGCCAGTTCGCGCGCGATGCGGGCGGATTCGACGTTGATCGCGTCGACCTTGTCTTCCGCCTTGTAATCCGCCTGGCTGATCGTGTTGGCGGAGAAGGTGTTGGTCGAGACGATATCAGACCCCGCATCCAGATAGGCGCGGGTAATGTCGGCGATCACATCGGGGCGAGTGAGCGCGAGGATGTCGTTATTGCCCTTCTGGTCGGCGGGCAGGTTCAGGTCGCCCGCATAATCCGCCTCGGTCAGCTTGCGGTTCTGGATCTGCGTGCCGAACGCACCATCCGAAATGAGCACGCGCTTGGCAGCTTCCTGCATGAGGGTCTGTCGGGCGTCGGTCATGCTGCGTTCTCCGTGGGCCGCATGCCGAGCAGGTGGCAGATCGCGTAGGCGAGGTCGGCACGGTTGAGTGTATAGAAATGATAGTGGCGAATTCCGCCCGCGTAGAGCCGACGGCACATTTCTGCAGCAATCGTGGCCGAAACCAGCTGCCGCGCGGCGGGGCGCCGGTCGAGCCCTTCGAACAGGTTGTCCATCCACTGCGGAATTTCGGCCCCGCACTGCCCGGCGAATTCGCGCGCCTTGGCGACATTGGTGATCGGCAGGATGCCGGGCACGATCGGCACGTCGATGCCCGCCTTGTCGGTCTTTTCCAGAAACGCGAAGAATGTGTCGGGAGAGAAGAAGAACTGCGTGATCGCACGGTCGGCACCCGCATCGATCTTGCGCTTCAGGTAGTCGATCTCGGCCTCAGGGCTTTGCGCATCGGGGTGGCATTCGGGATAGGCGCTGACCGAGATTTCGAAATCGGCGACCTCTTTCAGCCCGCGCACCAGCTCTTCGGCGTTGGCGTAGCCATCGGGGTGCGGTTCGAACGGGCCGAGCGTGCCGTCCTCACGCGGCATGTCTCCGCGCAGCGCGACGATGTGGCGCACGCCCGCTTCCCAGTAGTGCTCCGCGATCCGCTGCGTCTCTTTCTTCGAGGCGTTGACGCAGGTGAGGTGCGCAGCGGCGGGCAGCCCGGCTTCGGCGATAATCCGCGCGACCGTCTTGTGCGTGCGCTCCCGCGTCGAGCCACCTGCGCCATAGGTGACCGAGACGAAGTGCGGATCGAGGGGTTTCAGCTCCTCGATCGCGCTCCACAGCGACGCTTCCATCTTCTCCGTCTTGGGCGGGAAGAATTCGAAGCTGACGTCGATATCGCCCGGCAGTCCGCTGAACAGCGGCGGAGTGGTCGCACGGTCTGCTTCGCGAGCGGGGTCGAACATGGTGCCTGGTCCGGCCGTCATCGTGCCGCCTTTCGTGTGGTTTCGCGGGTGCCGAGCGCGTCGATGCGCCGGGCGACCCAGATTCTGACCTCCAGCGTGTCGCCTTCGAGCGAGCGCGGAGGTTCGCTCGCAAAGCCGGTCTGCTCCAGCGCGCCGACCAGCTGCCCGTCTTCGAAGCCGAGACGGGCATGCTGGAAACGTTCGCGCAGTTCTTCCTGCTGGTGCGCGGCGAAATCGACGATCGCGATCCGCCCGCCCGGCCGCAGCACCCGCGCCGCTTCGCGCAGCGGGACCAGCGGGTCGGGCGCATAGTGCAGCACCTGGTGGAACAGCACCGTGTCGAAAGAGGAGCTGTCGAACGGCAGGGAGAGGAAATCGCCCTGCACCAGCTCGACCTTCTCTGCGGGCAGGTGCTGCAGCTTGGCCCGCGCCACCCGCAGCATCTCGAGGCTCTTGTCGAGCGCGACGATCCGCGATGCCCCTTCGACGAAAAGCTCCGCCATCCGCCCGGTGCCGGTGCCGATATCGAGCAGTTCGCCCAGCGGCTCCCCCCCCAGCGCCCGGTTCAGCGCGGCTTCGACCTCTTCGTCCGGGCTGTGGCGGCGGCGCAGATCGTCCCATTCGGTTGCGTGGGCCTCGAACCATTCGGCCGCCTTATCCTCGCGCGCATTGCGGATCGCGGCAAGCTGGACCCGATCCTCCTCGCACTGCGCGGCGAATTCGGGGTCTTCCTGCTCGGCGATCGAGAGCAGCCGGGCCACCGCCGCCGTCAGCGGCGATCCATGCGCGGCCTCGGTCGCGGCGCGCAGATAGATCCAGCTGCCTTCGCGGCGACGCACCGCAAGCCCCGCATCGCACAGGATAGAGGCATGGCGGGAAACGCGCGGCTGGCTCTGCTGGAGCACCTGCGACAGCTCACCCACGGCAAGCTCCATCGTCCCCAGCAGCCGCATGATCCGCAGCCGGGTGGTGTCGCCAAGCGCGCGCAAGATGGCTTCGGTCCGCATCGCGAACCGACATATAAAGATATTTTTATATCTACAAGTCCCGCGAGAGCGAGAGGCTCACGCAGACTGCGCTTGCAGCTGCCTCAGCCGCTCTCGATCTGTCGCAGAAGCTGTAGCTGGGCGCGGCCTGCGGAGGTCAGCCGCCAGCCCTCGCCGCCCTGTACGATCAGGCCATCGCTGACCAGTTGCGCCTTGGCGGTATCGCTGGCGGGCTCACCATCGGGCATCACCCGGCCATAGCGCCCGCCGTGGTAGATCAGCGGCTCGGCGCTGGTCCGCTCGAAATCGACCACCTCGCCAAGGAAGATCGCATGATCGCCGCCCTCGTACTCGAACTTGGCGGTACAGCCGAAGCGCGCCGCGCACCCTTCGAGACGCGGGGCCCCTTCGGGCCCGTCGCCGCAATCGAGATCGCCGAACTTGTCCGCCCCGCGGCTGGCAAAGCGGTTGGAAAGCGTCTGCTGGTCCGCCGCCAGCACGTGCACCGCCCATGCCTTCGCATTGCGGAACACGGGCAGGTTGCGGCTGCCCAGCGACAGGCTCCACAGCACCATCGGCGGGTCGAGCGAGACCGAATTGAAGCTGTTCGCCGTCAATCCGGAAGGCTGCCCGTCCTCATCATAGGCGGTCACGATCGTCACACCGGTGACAAAAGTACCGAGCGCATCGCGAAAGGCGGATTGATCGATCACGGATCAAGGGCCTAGGCAGGCATCCGAACAAGCGCAAGGCACGTTTGCGCCACCCGGCGCGTTGCCATGCAGACAGACCCCGCGAGAAGGAGAATTCCCCCATGAAAACCCGCGCAGCCGTCGCCTTCGAAGCAAAGAAGCCACTCGAGATCGTCGAACTCGATCTGGAAGGCCCCAAGGCCGGCGAAGTGCTGATCGAGATCAAGGCGACCGGGATCTGCCACACCGATGCCTACACGCTCGACGGGCTCGACAGCGAAGGCCTGTTCCCCAGCGTGCTCGGCCATGAAGGTGCCGGGATTGTGCGCGAGGTCGGCCCGGGAGTGACCAGCGTGAAGGAAGGCGATCACGTCATCCCTCTCTACACCCCCGAATGCCGCCAGTGTAAGATGTGCCTCTCCGGCAAGACCAACCTGTGCAGCGCGATCCGCGAAACGCAGGGCAAGGGCCTGATGCCCGACGGGACGACGCGGTTCAGCTATCAGGGTAAGCCGATCTATCACTACATGGGCTGCTCCACCTTCTCGAACTTCACCGTCCTGCCCGAAATCGCGGTAGCGAAGATCCGCGAGGACGCGCCCTTCCACACCAGCTGCTACATCGGCTGCGGCGTGACCACGGGCGTGGGTGCGGTGGTCAACACCGCCGACGTGCGCCCGGGCGACAACGTGGTGGTCTTCGGCCTTGGCGGGATCGGGCTCAACGTGATCCAGGGCGCACGCATGGCGGGGGCCGACCGGATCGTGGGTGTCGACATCAACCCCGACAAGAAGCCCTATGCCGAACATTTCGGGATGACCGATTTCGTCAATCCGAAGGATGTCGACGATGTGGTCGCCCACCTCGTCCAGATGCTCGACGGCGGGGCGGACTATTCGTTCGACTGCACCGGCAACACCGACGTGATGCGCCAGGCGCTCGAATGCTGCCACAAGGGCTGGGGCACCAGCATCATCATCGGCGTCGCCGAAGCGGGCAAGACGATCGAGACGCGGCCCTTCCAGCTGGTCACGGGGCGCAACTGGCGCGGGACCGCGTTCGGCGGGGCCAAGGGCCGCACCGACGTGCCCAAGATCGTCGACTGGTACATGGACGGCAAGATCCAGATCGACCCGATGATCACCCACGTGCTTAAGCTTGAGGAGATCAACAAGGCCTTCGACCTGATGCACTCGGGCGAAAGCATCCGCTCCGTCGTGGTGTACGACTGATGGGCAGCGCAGCCCCGGCAAAGGTCAATCTGGCCGAGAAGTTCGCCCTGTTCTCCGAGCACTGGTCGCCGCGCCTCGCAGCGCGCTACAACGGTAACGAGGTCCGGCTCGCGCGGGTCGAGGGAGACTATCACTGGCATTGCCACCCCGACACCGACGAGCTGTTCCTGGTGGTCGAGGGTGAGCTCGACATCGAGTTTCGCGACCGGGTCGAGCACCTCGCTCAGGGCGAACTGATCGTGGTGCCGCGCGGCGTCGAGCATCGCCCCCGCGCCACTGCCGGCGAGGCGAAGCTGCTGGTGATGGATGCCGACGGCACGCCCAATACCGGCGACGCCGCGACCGCCTTCGTTCCGGTGGAGGTGTAGGATGGGCATCGAAACCGTCAGCGAGAACCGCAGCCATGGCGGGACGCAGGGCGTCTATCGTCACAGTAGCACCGCCACCGGCACCGACATGACCTTCTCCGTGTTCGTGCCCGATCACGAGGCAGGCGAGAAGCTGCCGGTGCTATGGTATCTCTCCGGCCTCACCTGCACGCACGCCAATGTCACCGAGAAGGGCGAGTATCGCGCGGCCTGTGCGAAAGCAGGGATCATCTTCATCGCCCCCGACACGAGCCCGCGCGGCGAAGGCGTTGCCGATAACGATGCGTACGACATGGGTCAGGGCGCGGGGTTCTACGTCGACGCGACGCAGCAGCCGTGGGCCCCGCATTTCAAGATGCGCAGCTATATCGAGGAGGAGCTGCCCGCGCTAATCGCGGAGCATTTTCCGGTCGATATGGCGCGCCAGGGGATCACCGGCCATTCGATGGGCGGCCACGGCGCGCTGACAATCGGCCTCAGAAATCCCGATCGCTTCGCGTCGATCAGCGCGTTCAGCCCGATCGTCGCGCCCGCCAGCGTGCCGTGGGGCGAGAAGGCGCTATCGGGCTATCTGGGCGAAGACCGCGCAGCATGGCGTGCATACGACGCCTGCGCCCTGATCGAGGATGGCGCGCGCGCCGATGCGCTGCTCGTGGAACAGGGCACGGCGGACCAGTTTCTCGAAGAACAGCTCAAGCCCGAACTGCTGGCCGAGGCGTGCGCCAATGCGAACATCCCCCTCACGCTCAACATGCGCGACGGGTACGATCACAGCTATTACTTCATCTCGAGCTTCCTGGCCGATCACGTGGCGTGGCACGCCGCGCGGCTCAAGGCCTGAACCCGGCGGACGATCAGCTGACCACGAGGCGGGCAGTCACGTTTTCGGTGCCCTTCTTGGTCATCACCGGCGGTGCGGCATGGACCTGGTTCTTGCCCATCGCCTTCGCTTCATAGAGCGCGGCGTCGGAGGCGGACAGCAGGTCGCTGGATGACTTGGCGGTTTCCGGAATCGAGGCGATCCCGATCGAGGCGGTGACGCGGCAGCCATGCTGTTCCGACAGCGATTCGATACGCGCGCGTACCTGCTCGGCACGCATCATAGCGTCGTCGATGCCGCAATCGGGCAGGATCACCAGCAGCTCCTCGCCACCATAGCGACACACGATGTCCGACGGGCGCAGCGCGCCGACCACATGCGCGGCGACATCCTTGAGCACGGCATCGCCCTTGGCATGGCCATGCTCGTCGTTGAGCGTCTTGAAATTGTCGAGGTCGATCATCAGCACGGAAGTCGACTGGCGCTGGCGCTGGGCCAGCGCGAGGAACCGGTCGAGCGTGTCTTCCATGTAGCGGCGGTTGTACAGGCCGGTCATCGGATCGCGCAGCGACTGGGTGCGCAGCTGTTCGCGCAGCGAGATGTTCGACAGCGCGAGCGAAGTCGAATCGGCCAGCGCCCGCGCGATCCGACGGGCTTTGTCGACATTGGAGCACTTGCCGCCACGATCGCCCAGCACCAGCAGACCGAACACCTGCCCGCGCGCCATCATCGGCACTTCGATGCTCGCGACATCGCCAATATAGTGGGAACAGCACAGCGACTGTTCCTGCGGGTTGTTGAAATGATCCTTGCCGCGCTTCAGCGCCCAGCAGTTGGACGGCACCAGACTGTCGGACGCGGCATAGCCCTCCGGCATGTCCCAGCTGTCGATCAGGTCGAGCCGGTCGCGCGAATTGTTGAATACGTAAAGGGCGACGCCGCAGCCGGGCAGCAGCTTGCGGCTGGTGGCGCGCAGCACCTGCGCGGCATCGGCATTGCTGTCCGCGCTCTGCAGTGTGTCGGTCATCGCGAACAGCTCTTCGATCTGTTCCTGCGTCTCGTTGATACCGGTAAGGCGCGCCTTGTTCTCTGCCGACTGCGCTTTCCTGACCCAGTGGATCGCAAGGCTCAGCGCGAAGGCCAGGAACAGATGCCCCGCCCCCAGGACCTGCAGCATGGTGACCCACGGTCCCGTCACCAGCGGAATGCACAACACCGCTACCAGCGCGACGACGAGCGCGTAGCGCAAGGCAATCTGCGCCAGCACATAGAACAAGGTCCCGTTGCGACCTTGCAATAGAGTCTCCGGCATCATCAACACAGCCCTCCCTATGCCGATGGCTAGGCCCAAATCGTAAATCAGTGCCTAACTAATAACCGCGCGTTCCTACCGGAGGGATTTGCCCTTGCTACGCGCGCGCGTAGACGTTCAGAGCGGCGCGCGTGTCGATTGCGCGAAAAATTCTGCGACCTTGTCGAGGCGCGCGTCTGGCACCAGATTGAACCCGCGCCCACACGGGCCTATACCCCCCTTGGGTATATAGAGACGGACCCCCGGAAATGAGCGACACCAAGACCGCCAAGATCAACCGGCTGAACCGGATTGCCGGGCAGGTGCGCGGCCTTGCGCAGATGATCGAGGACGATCGCTATTGCATCGACATCCTGCATCAGATGCAGGCGGTCAAATCCGCGCTCGCCAAGGTGGAGACCCAGGTTCTGAAGGATCACGCCGCCTGCTGCGTCGCCGAAGCGATCGCCAGCGGCGACGAGTTCGACCAGCGCGAAAAGTTCGAGGAACTGATCGAGCTGTTCGCCAAGCGCCGCTGACTGCGTAGATCTCTCAGGCTGCGAAGTCGTAGGGACTCGCCGCGTCGTCGGCCTTCCATTTCCGCTCGGTCTCGCTGTCGGGAAGCGGTGCGGGGTAGCCCTGGATGCGCCAGAACTTGAACGGCGTTTCGTCGAAGTGAACCTCCCAGCGATAGCCCAGGTCCGAGGTGAAGGCGGCCAGCGAAGCACTCACATGGTTGAGCCATTTCTGGGCGAGTGCGTCCTCGGGGAACTGCCGGGCGATATGATCGACCGCGATGCGGACGAAATCGTCGGTCGGCTTGCCGCTGACGAACATCCTGTCGCGCGGCATCTCGTGGAACACGACGCCGACGTAGAAGGCCGGCAGCATCGGGTAGAAATCGACGATGGTTTTGGCGATCTCGGCCCTGGTCTCGGGTGTGTAGGCATCGACCGGGTGATAGATGGTCCAAAGTGGCATGGTTCTTCTCCTGTGGTGATGGTGATCAAGCGCCCAGCGGCGGGGTCCCGCAGGGGGCTGCGGTGACGAGTTTGCGATTCAGAAATTCGCCGAAGCCTGCCTCGGCCAGTTCGCGCCCGAAGCCCGATTGGCCGATCCCGCCGAAGGGCAGATCGGCCTGGGTGCGCGACGCCTGATTGATGAAGACCATGCCGCTGGCGATGCGGCGTGCCATACGCTCGGCCACCTCCAGGTCTTCGGACAGGATCGAGGCGCCGAGCCCGAAGGGCGTCGCGTTGGCGAGCGAGACGGCCTCCTCATCGTCTGCCACAGCGTCCAGCATCAGGACCGGGCCGAAGAATTCCTCGCGATAGACGGGGTTATCCGGCGCCATGTCGGCCAAGATGGTGGGCTCGAAGTAGAACCCCGCCCGGTCCATCCGGCTGCCGCCCGCGACCAGGCGCGCACCGTGGGCCACCGCCCGGTCGACCTGATCCTTGAGCGTTTGTACCGCGCGCCCCGAGACGAGCGGGCCAAGCTTGGTCTCCGGGTTGCCCGGATCGCCTGCGGGAATCTTCGCGAATATCCGCGCAAGCGCGGCCTCCACGATCTCCGCCCGCTCCTTGCCGACGACGATCAGCCGCTTGGTACCCACGCAGCACTGGCCGGTATTGAGCAATCGCCCGAACAGGGCCTGCTGGACCGCCCACTCGATCGGCGCATCCTCGCGGACAATCATCGGGTCGCTGCCCCCCAGTTCGAGCACGACCTTTTTCAGGTTACGCCCCGCCTGTTCAGCAATGACGGCACCCGCCTGTGTGCTGCCGGTGAAGGTGACGCCCTTGATCCGTGGGTCCGCGATCATCTCGCCAATCTGATCGTGCGACGCGAAGATGTTTGTATATACACCTTTCAGGTCGCAGTGGTTTTGGAACAGCGCGGCAATCTCCACCGCGCATTCGGGCACCAGCTCCGACGGCTTGACGATCACCATATTGCCCGCCGCCAGCTGCGGCGCGGCGACGCGGAAGATCTGGTAGAACGGAAAATTCCACGGCTCGATCGCGAGGATCGGCCCTATCGGCTCTTTCAGTATGAGCGCGCCCTCGACGCCGGGCACCTGCTCCGGGGCGAGGAATTGCCCAACGTGGTCCGCGTAATAGTCGCAGATCTGCGCGCAGAGCTGGATTTCGAAATAAGCCTCCTGAACCCTTTTGCCCATCTCGCTGACGATGATCGAGGCCAGTCGGCCGGCATCCTCGCGCAGTGACGCGGCTATCGCGCGGAGCATTGCGCTTCGGACGGAGACGTCGGTCTCCCGCCAGACCTCGAAGGCGCTTGCAGCCTGCTGCAAGGCTGCTTCGAGCGCTTGATCCGTGATGTGAGCAAATTTCGTACCGCGCGAAACGGTGGCCGGGTTTATCGACTGGTATTGCATGGACTGCCCTCTGCGACTTGGGATCGGCCGCGATAACTACCGCCTCCCGACCGCATCATGCATATACATGTTATAGGCGGACAGGCAAGTCCCGCCGCACATCTGCGGCGGCGGGGTTGCTAAGCGGTCCTGAGATCGGTCAGGCGGCTGCGAACGCCCGCCACATTTTGCGGGCCAAGGCGCGCTTCGAGGTCCTGCTGCGTCTTGAGCCAGCGGGGATAGACCTCGCGCAGCGTCGCAATCCCCTTTTCCGTGAGGACCAGTTCTTGCGCGCGCCCTTCGTTGCCGGGCGGCTCGACATGACCCGACTTGCGCAGCTTTGCCAGATTGCGCGACAGCGTGCTCGCTTCGATGTCGAGCCATTCGCCAAGCTGCGCGATCGAGGTCGGCCGGTATTTGGCGATCGTCACCAGCAGCGTGAATTGCGTGATCGTTATCCCGCTTCCGGCGAGCGCGCGATCATAGGACCGACCGATAACACGCGCCGTTCGCAAGGTAGGCGCGGCAAGACATCTCGACGTGATCTCGTCGAGCATCGTCCGGTCGTCCGGCGTGGTTGCTTCGTCGCTCATCGAACCATCATCTGCTCGGCCGTGCCTCAATACCAGGCTGTTGCACAAAGCCCGGGTGGCAATGCCTCTGGATCACCGCTGGCGCAGAATAGCATGCGCAAACATGTATGTGCAATGTCGCCGGGATGACACCAGGTTTCAGCGATCCCACGCCGACAGCGCCTGTCACCCTATGGCAACTATGCCGAGCGATGTGCCGTCGGAGGAAGTGGTGCCGCTTAGGTGACTCGAACACCTGACCCCATCATTACGAATGATGTGCTCTACCAACTGAGCTAAAGCGGCATGTCGCTTGGAGGGACGCCCCTTATCCTCGCTATGCGGTGCCTGCAAGGGGGATGCTGGGGGCAGCATCGCGAATCCGTTCGCATACGGCCTGCGCGACCTCCTGCGTGGTCGCGTTGCCGCCGACATCGGCGGTGCTCACGCCATCGGCGAGGCATTTGGCGACCGCGCGTTCGATCGTTGCTGCGGCCGCTTCCTCGCCCAGCGCGTGGCGCAGCAGCATTGCCGCGCTGAGGATCGCGCCGATCGGGTTCGCCTTGCCCTGCCCGGCTATATCGGGCGCGGAGCCATGAATAGGCTCGAACAGGCCGCCGTGGGTCAAGCCGAGCGAGGCCGAAGGGGCGAGGCCGATCGAACCCGCGATCACCGACGCCTCATCGCTCAGGATGTCGCCGAACATGTTCTCGGTCAGGATCACGTCGAAGGCGGAGGGGCGCTCGATCAGCTTCATCGCCATCGCGTCGACCAGCACGTGATCGAGTTCGACATCGGGGAACTCCGCATCGCGCAGCGCGATCACGGTCTTGCGCCACAGTCGGCTGGTCGCGAGCACGTTGGCCTTGTCGACCGAGGTCACCCGGCCATCGCGGCCGCGCGCCGCTTCAAAGGCGATGCGGGCGATCCGCTCCACCTCGCCGCGCGAATAAGCGCATTCGTCGGTGGCGTTCTCGTCGCCCTCCTGCCGCTTGCCGAAATAGATGCCTCCGGTCAGTTCGCGCACGATCAGCAGATCGGTGCCCGCGACCCGTTCCGGCTTGAGGGGCGAGAGCGCTTCGAGGCCGTCGAACAGAGTGATCGGGCGCAGGTTGGCGAAGGTGCCCAGCTCGGCACGCAGTGCCAGCAGGCCCTGCTCGGGGCGCGGGCCGCCGCCATCCCACTTGGGTCCGCCGACCGCGCCGAGGAACACGGCATCGGCAGAGAGGGAGGCGGACCTGGTTTCTTCGGGAAAGGGATCGCCATGCGCATCGATTGCGGAGCCGCCGAAATCGTGGGTCGAGAAGGCGAGCGACAGCGCATGCTCCGCCGCGACCGCTTCGAGCACAGCGCGCGCGGCGGCAGCGACTTCGGGGCCGATCCCGTCACCGGGCAGGAGTACGATTTTATAGGTCACGCGGCGGCCTCGTATGCGGTGATCTGCGCGTCGTTCGCGAGGATGTGGCCCAGCGGATCGACCCCATCGAGCAGGCATCGGCGGGCGAAAGGCTCGACGGTGAAGCTGGCTTCGATCCCGTCTTCGGTCGTCAGAGTGCATTCCTCCAGGTCGATCGCGATCGCGACGCCGGGGCGGTCGAGCAGCGCGGCGTGGGTCTGCGCATCGACCTCGACCGGCAGCAGGCCGTTCTTGAGCGAGTTGCTCTTGAAGATGTCGGCAATGTCCGAGCTGACCACCGCCCGAAAGCCGTAGTCGAGCAGCGCCCAAGGCGCGTGTTCGCGCGAGGAGCCGCAGCCGAAGTTCGGCCCTGCCACCAGCACCTGACGGTCGCCCGCACCCGCCACCGGGAATGGCGAGGCGTTCTTGGGCTGATCGTCGGCGGTATAGCGCCAGTCGTAGAAGGCGTTCGCCCCCAGCCCCTCACGCGTGGTGGTGGTGAGGAAGCGCGCGGGAATGATCTGGTCGGTGTCGATATTGCTCTGGCGCACCACCAGCGTGCGCGCTTCGAGACGCTTGAACGGATCAGGCTGCATCGCGCGCCTCCGTGCTCACATATTGCGAAGGGTCGGCGATATGGCCCGCGATGGCGCAGGCGGCGGCGGTGGCTGGCCCGGCGAGCACGGTGCGCACGCCCTTGCCCTGCCGACCGACGAAGTTGCGGTTGGAGGTCGAGACGACCAGTTCACCCGGCGCGCCCTGATCGCCGTTCATCGCGATGCACATCGAGCAGCCGGGCAGGCGCCATTCGGCCCCTGCTTGCGTGAACACGGCGTCGAGCCCTTCGGCTTCGGCCTGCCGGCGGATCGCTTCGGAGCCGGGCACGATCAGCGCGATGACGCCCTCGGCCACTGTGCGCCCGCGCATGACCTCGGCGGCTTCGCGCAGGTCGGACAGGCGCGAATTGGTGCAGCTGCCGATGAACACCCGGTCGACCTTCGCCTCGGCAAAGGGCCGGTCGGCGGCGAAGCGCATGTATTCGGCGGCCTCGCGTTCTGAGTCATTGGCGGGCTGCGGCGCGTTGCCGGTGACCGGCGCGGCGGCATCGGGCGATACGCCATAGGTGATCATCGGACGGATCGCCGCGCCGTCGACGGTGACTTCTGTGTCGAAACTCGCATCGGGATCGGAGGGCAGCTCGCGCCACCGCGCGACCGCTGCGTCCCAATCCTCGCCCTGCGGCGCGCGCTCGCGCCCTTCGAGATAGGCGAAGGTGGTTTCGTCCGGCGCGATCATGCCGACGCGCGCACCGGCCTCGATCGCCATGTTGCACAGGGTCATGCGGCCCTCCATCGACAGCGCCTCGACCGCTTCGCCAGCGAATTCGACCGCGTAGCCCTGCCCGCCGTCGGCACCGATCTGCGCGATCATCGCCAGCGCCATATCCTTCGCGCCGACACCGGGCGACAGCGCGCCTTCGAAGGTGATGCGCATACTCTTCGGCTTGCGCTGGAGGACGCATTGGGTTGCCAGCACATGGCCTACTTCGGTCGTGCCGATCCCGAAGGCGAGCGCGCCGAAGGCACCGTGGGTGGAGGTATGGCTGTCGCCGCACACGATCGTCTTGCCCGGCTGGGTCAGGCCCATTTCCGGGCCGATCACGTGGACGATCCCACGCCGCGCATCGTCGAGCCCGAGCAGATCGATGCCGTACTTCGCGCAGTTCGCCTCCAGCTGGTGGACCTGCTTCTCCGCCGCCTCGGTCGCGTAGGGCAGCCGTCCGTCCGCGCCCGCAGGCAGGGTCGGCGTCGAGTGGTCAAGCGTCGCCTGCGTCAGATCGGGGCGACGGACCTGGAGCCCGCGCTCCTCCAGCACGGCAAAGGCCTGCGGCGAGGTGACCTCGTGCACCAAGTGCAGGTCGATGAAGAGGATCGCGGGCGCGTCCTCGCTTTCGGGGACGACGACATGCGCGTCCCACAGCTTGTCGAACAGTGATCGGGGGGCAGACATTTCGATACCCTTACGCCGCGTCGGCGAAGTTCGCGGCGTGGGACAGCCGCTCGTGATTGTTGAACGCCGCCAGCAGGGCTTCGGCGGCGGCGATGACGACGTCGGTGTGCTGGCTGCGGCCCGAGATCGCCACGCCATCGACCAGCAGGCCGACTTCGATCTCCATCTCGCGGCTGAGCTGGTGCGCATCGACGCTTTCGAGCGTGCCGTGCTTCACCTCGGCGGCGACGCAGAAGGCATCGGTCAGCGCCTCGAACGGGCCGGTGCCGTGGCCGATCGTGGTCAGCCGGCCGCGGGTGCGGTGGTCGAGCGTGACCTTGGCGGTGGGCCGGTCGTTGGCCTTGGTCCCGGTGCGCATTTCCACCCGGACCAGCTCCCACGCGTGGCCGCGGCCGTCTTCGGCCAGCAGATCGCACAGGTCGTTGTCGGTCACTTCGCGCTTGGTATCGGCCAGCCGCTTGAAATCGGCATAGAGCTTCTCGAACCGGTTATCGCCCAGCTCGCCCTGGCCCAGCGCTTCCAGCCGTGCGCGCAACGCGTGCTTGCCCGAGTGCTTGCCCAGCACCAGCGCGTTGGAGGGCAGGCCGATGTCTTCCGGGCTCATGATCTCGTAGGTGCGCCGGTCGGCCAGCACGCCGTGCTGGTGGATGCCCGCCTCGTGGGCGAAGGCGTTGCGCCCGACGATCGCCTTGTTGCGTGGCGGCGCATTGCCGGTGACCTCGCCCAGCAGGCGGCTGACCGCGAAGATCTCGCGCGTCTCGACGCCGCTGGTCGCACGGTAGTGATCGGGCCGTGTCTTCAGCGCCATGACCACTTCTTCCAGCGCGCAGTTGCCCGCCCGCTCGCCGATCCCGTTGATCGTGCATTCTACCTGCCCCGCACCACCGCGCACGGCGGCGAGGCTGTTGGCCACCGCCATGCCCAGGTCGTTATGGTTGTGGGTGGAGAAGACGACATGATGGGGCCGCGCGACATTGGCGGTCAGATCCGCGAACAGCGCGTAGATTTCTTCCGGCGAGGTATATCCCACCGTGTCGGGCACGTTGAGCACGTCGGCCCCCGCGGCAGCAGCGCATTCCAGCGCTTCCTTCAGGAACGCGGGATCGGTGCGCAGCGCGTCTTCGGCGGAGAACTCGATCTCGGTGAAGCGGCCCTTGGCCATCTTGATCGCACGCTCGATCGTGGCGAGCGCTTCGGGCTTTTCCATCCGGTGCTTGGCCGCCAGATGCAGGTCGCTGGTGCCGAAGAACAGGTGCAGGCGGCTGCGCTTGGCCGGCCCCAGCGCGCGTTCGGCGGCGATGATGTCGCCCTCCATCGCGCGCGAGAGCGAACACAGCATCGGCGCATCGGGCAGATAGCCGATCTCGCTGGCGATCGCGTGTATCGCCTCGGCATCGCCGGGGGAGGCGGCGGCGAAGCCGACCTCCATCACATCCACCTTCAGCTTGCGCAGCGCATGCGCCAGCTTCAGCTTCTGCGCGGTGTTCATCGAGAAGCCGGGCGCCTGCTCCCCATCGCGCAGCGACGTGTCGAAAATTGCGATCTGGCGCGGCTGCGCCTCATCCGTTTGCGACATGGACGACCTCCGCTACGCGCGTGTCATTGCTCAGGTGGATGGCGTTCTCGACCGCGTAAACCCGGTCCAGCTGGCGCAGCAGCGTGTCGATCCTGCGCGACGGGTCCATCGGCGCGAGCGCGAGGGTCATCACCGCGCGGTCCCCGTCGCTGCCCATCTGCATGGAGCGGACGGAGAAACCGCGCGCCTCGATCACGCCGAGCGTCCGGCGAAGCGCGCCTTCCTCGCACGCGAATTCGATGCGGATATGCTCAAGGCTCGGGGTGTTACGCGTCATGGCGCTTCTCCATCATTTCTGCATTCGATTTGCCCGGCGGCACCAGCGGCCAGACGTTTTCTTCCGGGTCGATCCGGACATGGGCGAGGATCGGGCCGCGTGCGTTGATCAGGCGGTCGATCGCCCCGTCCACTTCCTCGCGGCGCTCGATCCCGAAGGCTTCGATGCCGAAGGCGTTGGCGACTTCGACGAAGTCGGGATTGTCGGACAGGTCGACCTCCGAATAATTCCCGTCGAAGAACAGCTCCTGCCACTGGCGCACCAAGCCCAGCATCGCATTGTCGAGCAGCAGGATCTTCACCGGGATCTGGTACCGGCGCAGGGTCGCCAGTTCCTGGATGTTCATCTGGAAGCCCCCGTCTCCGCAGACCGCGAAGACGTGCGAATCGGGCTCGGCCAGCTTGGCGCCGATCGCTGCGGGCAGGCCGAAGCCCATCGCGCCCAGCCCGCCGCTGGTCAGATGCGCCTGCGGGCGCGAGAAGCGGCAGTGCTGGGCGACCCACATCTGGTGCTGGCCGACATCGCAAGCGACGACGAAATCGTCGCCGACCCGCTCCGACAGGGTCTTGAGCATCGCGGGCGCATAGATCCCGTTGCCCGGCGCATCATAGCGCGGGGCGTGCTTTTCGCGGGTCTCGGCGGTGGAGCGGGTCCACGCGTCGATCTCGCCCTTCTCGAAGTCGATCGTGGCGAGGCTCGCCTTCAGATTGCCGCACACCGCCGCATGGGCGAAGCGCAGCTTGCCCAGTTCGGCGGCATCGACATCGATGTGGACGACCGAGGCATGCGGCGCGAATTCGGCCAGCTTGCCGGTCGCCCGGTCATCGAACCGCGCGCCCAGCACGATCAGCAGGTCGCATTCCTGCACCGCCATGTTCGCAGGCCGGTGGCCGTGCATGCCCAGCATGCCCAGCATCGCCGGGTGTTCGGGCGGCAACACGCCCAGGCCCTGCAGCGTCGCGACCGCGGGGATGCCGCTTTCCTCCACGATCCGACGGACCATCTCGCTGGCATTGGCGCGCGCGACGCCGCCGCCCAGATAGAACAGCGGCTTCTTCGCGTGGGCGATCAGGCGCTCTGCCTCGGCAATCGATTCGGATGTGGGTGCGGGCAGGATATTGGCTTCGGGCCGTCGCAGCGCGCCGGGTTCGCACACCGCCTGCTGCACGTCCTTGGGCAGGTCGACCAGCACCGGGCCGGGGCGGCCCCCTTCTGCAATGGCGAAGGCTTCCGCCATGGCCGAGGGAATATCCTCGGGCCGGCGAACGATGATCGAATGCTTCACGATCGGCATGGTCATGCCGAAGATGTCGGTTTCCTGAAACGCGTCGGTGCCCATCAGCGTCTGCGGGACCTGCCCGGTGATCGCCACCATCGGGACCGAGTCCAGATAGGCATTGGCGATCCCGGTTATCAGGTTGGTCGCGCCCGGGCCCGAGGTCGCCAGGCACACGCCCGCGCGGCCCGTAATCCGGCCATAGGCATCCGCAGCGAAGGCGGCGGCTTGTTCGTGCCGGACAAGAATGTGCCGCGTGGTGCCCTGCGGCAGCGCGTCATACACGGGCATGATCGCGCCGCCGGGATAGCCGAACACGCAATCGACGCCGAGCGCGGCCAGCGTATCGACTACCAGCTGCGCACCCGTGCGGGTGGCAGGCTGGCTTTGCGGACTGTGCATGGGCTGTGTCATGGTGTTCATGGCTTTCACTTGGGCAAAGGCGCGCTTACGCGGCCTTCTGCTCCTTCTTCTTCTCGTCGGACTGCAGCCACGACATCAGGCCGCGCAGTTCCTTGCCGGTGGCTTCGATCGGGTGAGACAGATCGGCGGCCTGCATCTCGTCGTACTTCTTCTTTCCGGCCTCGTTCTCGGCGATCCAGTTGCGCGCGAAAGTGCCGTCCTGAATGTCGGTCAGCACGTCCTTCATCCGCGCGCGCGTCTCGTCGTTGATGACCCGCGGGCCCGAGACGAGATCACCGTAGATCGCGGTTTCGGAGACGAATTCGTGCATCTTCTCGAACCCGCCTTCGTACAGCAGGTCGACGATCAGCTTGAGCTCGTGCAGGCACTCGTAATAGGCGATTTCGGGCTGGTAGCCGGCGTTCACCAGCGTATCGAAGCCGGCTGCAACCAGTTCGGTCGCGCCGCCGCACAGCACCGCCTGTTCGCCGAACAGGTCGGTCTCGGTTTCCTCGCGGAAGCTCGTTTCGAGCGCGCCTGCGGTGGTCCCGCCGATCAGGCTGGCATAGGCCAGCGCCCGGTCGCGCGCTTCGCCGGTCGCGTCCTGGCGCACCGCGAACAGGCAGGGCACGCCGGCACCCCGCTCGTATTCGCGGCGCACCAGGTCTCCCGGTCCCTTGGGGGCGACCAGGATCACGTCGATTCCGGCGGCGGGCTGGATGCGTTCGTAGAGCACGGTGAAGCCATGCGCGACGAGGACGGCGTCGCCCGGCTCTAGGTTGGGCGCGATTTCGGAAGCGAAGATCGTCTCGTGGCTCAGGTCGGGCGTCAGCAGCGCGACCAGCGATGCGGCCTTGGCCGCTTCGGCGACGGGCATCACGGTGAGGCCGTCTGCGCGCGCCTTGGCTGCGGTGGGCGAACCGTCGCGCAGGCCCACGATGACCTCGCAGCCAGAATCCTTCAGGTTCATCGCGTGGGCGCGGCCCTGGCTGCCATAGCCGATGATGGCGACGGGCTTGCCGCGCACCAGTTCGGGATTCGCATCTTCGTCGGTGTAGACCTTGATCGTCTTGGGCATGGTATCAGTCCTTCACTCGGTAACAGGTGGAATGGTGGTTGCGCCGTAGGCGGCGGACGAGACGAGGCGGGCGTATTTGTCGAACACCCCGCCCATGGAGTTTGGCGGTCTGGGCGTGTGCGCCGCGCGGCGGACATCCCAGTCGATATCGGCGTCGATCCGGCGAGTTTCCGCGTCGATGCGGATGATGTCGCCTTCCTCGACCAGGGCGATCGGGCCGCCCTTGGCCGCTTCGGGAGAGCAGTGGCCGATCACGAAGCCGTGGCTCGCGCCGGAGAAGCGCCCGTCGGTAATCAGCGCGACCTTGCCGGCGAGGCCCTGCCCTGCGAGCGCGGCGGTCACCGCCAGCATCTCGCGCATACCGGGCCCGCCCGAGGGGCCTTCGTAGCGGATGATGACGACATCGCCCGCCTGGATCTGGTTGGCGTTGACCGCCGCGAAGCAGGCTTCCTCGCCCTCGAACACCTTGGCCGGGCCTTCGAACGAGGCCGCGCCGTAACCGGCGGTCTTCAGCACCGCGCCTTCGGGCGCGATGTCGCCGTAGAGGATGCTGAGGCCACCGGTCGCCTTGACCGGGTCGGCAGGCGATTTGACCACCTGCTGCCCCGGCGTTTCCTCGGCGCGGGCCAGTTCGGCAAACAGGCTGTCGCCCGTCACCGTGGGGGTGTCTTCCAGCATCCCGGCGTCCGCCAGCCGCTTGCCGAACAGCGGAACGCCGCCCGCCGCGTAGAGATCGCGCGCTAGGAAACGCCCGCCGGGCTTCAGGTCGGTGATGACTGGCACGCTGCGCGACAATTCGTCGAACGTCTCGATCGGGAAGGCAAAGCCCGCCTCCGCCGCGATCGCGGGCAGGTGGAGCACGGCGTTGGTCGAGCCGCCGCTCGCCACCACCGCGGTCGCCGCGTTGCGGATCGACGCAGGGGTCAGGAAGGTGCGTGCCGAGGTGTCTTCCTTGGCCAGCTTCGCCGCCAGCCGACCGCAACGCGCCGCCTCAACCTTTTTAGCCGCATTGGTCGCGGGCGGATCGCCCGAACCCATCGGCGAAATGCCCATCATCGCCAGCGCCATCGCCATGGTGTTCGCGGTGAACTGCCCGCCGCACGCACCCGCGCCGGGGCATGCCGCACGCTCGACCTTGTCGAGCTCGGCATCGCTCATGTCGCCTTTGGCATGCGCACCGACCGCCTCGAACACGTCCTGGATCGACAGGTCGCGACCGTCCATCTGGCCGGGCATGATCGTACCGCCGTAGAAAACCAGCCCCGGAATATCGAGCCGGGCCAGCGCCATCGCGGCGGCGGGGATGGTCTTGTCGCAGCCGACCAGAATGATCGCTGCGTCCAGCGAATGCCCCTTCACGGCCAGTTCGATCGAATCGGCGATGATCTCGCGGCTGATCAGCGAGGCACGCATGCCCTCGCCGCCCATGGTGATCCCGTCGGACACGACGATGGTGTTGAAGTCGACCGGGGTCGCGCCGTTTTCGCGCAGGCCTTGGCGGATCGGCTCGGCCAGATCGGCCAGGTGCATGTTGCACGGCGTCACCGTGGACCAGGTATTGACGACCGCAACCATGGGCTGCGCCATCTGTTCGTCGGTGAAGCCCGCACCGCGCAGCATGGCGCGTGCAGGTGCCTTGGCGGCACCCTTGGTGATCGCGTCGGAGCGTTTGGAAGTTATCTCAGTCATCACGTTGATCCCTTGACGGACCCAATAAAAAACCCCGCTTTCCTGTTCGGAGAGCGGGGTTCGAGAGGTCCGTCTGGCTAAGCCTAGCCGATGGGCACTCCCCCCCGCTGAATAAGAAGTACAAGGAAAATAACGAGGAGCAGCGCGAGACCCTGCGCAAACAGCACAGTCTCGTCGGCAGTACGGATGGCGGCCACGGCCTTCATTCGTCGTTCCTCGCATGCGCAGCACGATTGCTGCGGTGGCGAGCGGTTTATAACATCAAAGCTTAATGGCAAGCAAAAATATTGCCGAACAAGGGGATTTTTCGGATCGTTTCGATCCGAGCGCCTTTTTTGATGTAGTTTTTCTGTTTGGAATCAGGACTTTGCCGGATCGAACAAAGTCGCCCGCGCGCCCTCTCGGAGCCCGCTGACCGGATGATCGCTTCGGCCGCTCGCGATGATCGTTGCCCGGCCCTGCCCGGTCGCGTGGAGGGCTGCGGCAATCTTGGTCGCCATGCCGCCCGTACCGACACCTTCGTGACGCGTTCCGCCGGCCATCGCGGCAATCCCCTGGTCGATACGGGGCACGTGGGCGATGTGGTGCGCGGCGGGATCGGCGGGATCGCGGTCGTAGAGCCCGTCCACGTCGGACAGCAGCAGGAGCAGGTCCGCATCGGCCAGTTCCGCCACGCGGGCGGAGAGCCGGTCGTTATCGCCCAGCTTCAGCTCTTCGGTCGCGACACTGTCGTTCTCGTTGACCACCGGCACCGCGCCCGCATCCAGCAGCACGCCCAGCGTGGCCCGCGCGTTGGCGGAGCGCTGAGGCGATTCGCTGTCGTCATAGGTGAGCAGCAGCTGCCCGACCGTGATCCCTTGCGTAGCGAAGGCGGCGCTCCACGCATTCATTAGCAGGCCCTGCCCGACTGCAGCGGCAGCCTGCCGCCGGTCGAGCTGCGGCGAACGCTCGATCCCCAGCCGCTTCCAGCCGAGCGCCACCGCGCCCGAGCTGACCACGATCACCTGCGCCCCGCCCGCCCGCAGCGCGGCGATATCCTGCGTCAGCGTCGCCAGCCAGGCGGTCCGCGCGGTGCGGCTTTCGGGATCGATCATGAGAGAGGAGCCGACCTTGACGACGATCCTGCGCGCGCTGTTCAGGCTGGCGGCAACGGAGGAATCGGCACTGGTCATCGGCGCACCCTACATCGGCCGTTGCGGCCTTGTCCTACCCTCGTGTCGCTATCAGATTGCACTGAGAACCCCTCAGATTCCAACTGGAATCAAAGGATGTTTTCACAATCGCGTTGGGGCCGATTGCAGTAGTTTTCCCTCAGATCAACCTATTTCTGCAGATACACGCTCACCTTCCGCATCCGAAGTGCGCCATCTATCGGGGAGGCAATGGGAATTCGGCGGCTGGCCGCAGAGGCACGTGGCCAAGGGGTAAGTTAGAAACTCAACGCGAGTTGTGCGTCGCGCATCAGCGTTGCCCGATTGATCAGTTCGAAAGCATGAACGCGGTCCCAACCACCAGGAACGATCTCTCGGACCCGCGCGGCACTCAGGAGGCGCGAGGTTCGCGTCGGATCAAGGTCGAGATGCTTCGCTATCTCCGAGGTTGCCGCGACCTCTCCGGCACGTTTGGCGACAAGCTCAAGGGGAAATAGCTTTGGATTGATGCCCGTGCTGGCGATACCGTCCAGCATGCCGGAACTCGTTGCCGAGCAATTCAACACTTCATAAGCATCGGATTGGCAGATGGTTGATGACAAGCCGCACAAGGAGGGCACCCCCTTGGCAGCCTCCTTTCCGATGAGACATTTCGCGGAACTTTCGTCGATCTGAAGCCGCTTGGCTAACTGATTATCATCTCCCGGCTCGAGCTTTGCTGAAATTCGGCCAAGCGTTACCGCACTCAGCACATGACCCCAGGGCTTCAGTCTTCCCGAGACCAGTCGCATCAGATCATATAAAGCGGCCGTCGCAATGTGAGGTGCGGGCTGCTGCAGGGATGCCCCATCACAGAAGCGATCGGCGGCCTGCTTAGAGAAGAAGTAGCCCGATCCCGGCAGGCTGAGCGCGGTGGGGATGAGGTGCCCCCGTATTACGCATTGCTCGATGGCATATGTCGGAAGCCCGAAACGGGAGGCAACCGATGATGCGCTCACTCGGGTTTTCCACGCTTCAGCGAATGCCAGCAATTCTCGCACCTCGAAAGCGGGAAGCAATCTATTCCCATGAGCGCGATACCTCCGGGTGATCAGTTGCGCTTCCCACGCGGCGCGAAGCGTGTCGTCTTCCAACCCTGAAATCGCAGAAGCCTCTCTGAGCCCGACGATCCGATCAAGTTCGTTGCCACAAGTTAGGTGGTTCATGGCCTTGATGCTCGCGTATTCCGCCTCGGCCGCATTGATAGCCGGCTCTGCTCCCAAGGCTGCGTAGTTCTGCATTAGCGGCGGAAGGGTCTGGCCTGTGGGTGATGCACTGAACTCGATGTCATCCAGACCAGTCGGCCAGCTTTGAACGGCCTTGCAAGCTCGATGGAGGCGGATCACCTGCGGGTCACCATCCTCTTCGGCGGAAGGAGCTTTCATGTGCTTCGCTAGCCCCAGGATCACGTCAAGCAGTGCCTGCGGATCAGCCCTCCCGAGATCACTCGGGAGTAAGTCGAATACCGACGCGCGTTCCTTCTCCGTGCAGCGCACTAGACACGAAATAATCTCGAGTGCTGGCCGCAGTCCCTCGGATACGTTCGACGTCGATCTGTCGGCCAGCCTTCTCCCGCACTCGTCGCAACGATCGACGGGCGTGAGCGTCCTGACCCACCCCTGCGCCTGCGGAGGCTGCGATCGGCACGCATCGCAGTGTTGCAGCAGCATGTCCCAGGTCACCGGGCAGAAGGGGAGGAACTTCAGCTCCCAAGCAGCGAGATGATATCCTCGGTCACGAAGGAACGTGGGCGAATATCTCCTTGCACGGCTTTCGATGCTGCCTGCCGGAACGATCATTCCGAAGTATTCCCGGGCTCCGTTCTCCTTTTCGGGATATTGTCTGGCGGCCACCTCTTCGCGCGTGACGCCAAGCGCCTCCGCGAGTGCGCCGATATCGATGTCGGGATCCTCGGACACCAGCACCCGACTTCGGTGCTTGAGCCCGAGTTCCCGCAGGACCGTCCAGCTGTTCGGCGCGCCGGCGAGTTCACAGGCTCTGGCCATGCCGCCTCGCAGGGATTCCCCGTCTCTGAAGGAGAAGGAAACCCGGTCCCGATAGAGCAGCCGACGAGGAGCATCGTCTGTCGAACGTTCCCTACGCAGCAGTTCCTGCGAGATATCGGCCAGAGCGAGCATGCGTCAGGCTGCTTCGAGGAGGAGGAGCTCTAGCGGATTGGTATCGCACAGCCCGAGCGAGATCGACCAGTCATCGACTGCGACTACGAGATCGTCGACAGAGATGAAATCGCGGTCGTCGTGGATCGAGATGCGCAGCGCCTGTCTCACCACGCTCATGAGCTGGCCGATGATCCCGCCGCATGCCTGCCAGAGAGCCAACGCCAGTTCCTCATCGGCAAGGCCGGTCGGTTCGGCAATGATGCCGATCCGGATCATCTCTTCATCGAGCTTTGACAGGAATCCGATCCAGAGATCCCTGTCTTCGTCGACTGCCCAGTCGAGTGCTCCGAGACGACACGGTGCCATGGTCCGCATGAGGAACTCTTGGTCCTTGCTGATCATCTCTTCTGCCTTTTCGGTCCCGAGCAGGACGATCCCCACGTGTCCGCCATTAAGCAGCGTCTTGAGCTCCGCCGTGAGGCGCGGGCCGTAGGCCGATCCCTTGCCTCCCTCGTGCGCTTCATCGATCATGAGGAGATCTGTGCGGGCATGCCGCATCGCCTCGCAGGCGCGATCACGGAGGATTTCGAGGTCCTTTGTTGCCGGGAAGCCTTCGCCGAGGATTTTCAGGATCGCGCGATACATTTCGCTCGGCCCGCCACCACTGCCGAAACTCATGAAGACGACCGGCCGAATTCCTTCCTCGGCCGCTTCGTTAGCCACGTCCACGAAGGTTTCAGCCGCGGTGGTCTTTCCCGTATGTGGCGGGTCGAAGACACAGATCGCTGTCTGCCTGCGTCCTTTCATTACACGTCCAAGATCCTGAGCCTCTTGAAAGGTCAGCATGGCTTCGAGCTGGCGGGGATAGGGAAGCCGGATCGTGTTGAATGCCGCGATCGCCCGGGTCGCAGCAGTCGAGCGCATGGCCACCTTCTGGTCGCGCAGCGACCGGAAGGCATCCTTGATCGCCGGAGAGATGGTCAACTGATCAGCCTCAGTGACATCCTTTATTTCGGCCTTTTCGCTTTTCTTGCTCATTACTTCTCCTTCCATGTAAGGCCTCTTCCCGAGGATCGACGCGGCGGTGCCTCTCGCCGCGTTCTCGAGTTCGCTCTGCCGTTTTCATTGCGCGCGCGGACCGGGACACCCCTCTTCTTCGCGCGCTGCATCTGTGCCCACGTCTTGGGCGTCTGCTTCGCCATTCTCCTGGGCCGCGGGGTCATGTCTCCCGCGTCCTTGCGCCGACTTCCCGCAAGGGCATTGTCGATGACGCTCGCGTCCGGCTCGAACGGGTGGATGTCCTGGGAGTCGGTAGCGGTCCGGGTCACGACGGCGGCGGTGTCCTCGACTTCCTCGGGCGTGAGTTCGACGTAGCGCCGCAGTGACGCCGCCGTCGATTTATCCGCCAAGGCTCGGCCGAGGAGCTTGCGGTTTTTCGCCGACGCCTTCTCGTTCACGTTCGAGATCATGTCGAACAGCTTGGCGCGGAAAACCGCCTGCTCCTCCTTAGAGCAGAATTCGTCGGCCTCGATGTTCGCCATCTCCATGCACTTCTCGTGCAACCAGACAGGAACGCCTTCCATGTCCGGATTGTCGCACTTGAGCGTTACCCAGCGCTTGTGCTCGCCGAATGGGATCCAGAGATGGACTACCCCGAGGTTATCTGGATCGAATTTCAGCTTGCCACGTGCGGTGACCTTGCGGTGCGGATTTTGGTTCCTGCGGGGCTGCTTCGGTGTGACGTCTCCTTCGGGAATGGCGCCGCGCTCGAAGAGCCCGACGATCTCACCCATTTCATGGCACGAATACCGGTTGTGCATGAAAACGACCCCGGTCGCGTAGACGGCAGCGTCGAACTTCACGCAGCCCATGTTGCGATCGAACTCGTCGAGATCCGCGATGACATTGGGCGCGCGGGTAGCGGTGGCCTTGCGCCACATCAGGAGGGGTTGCCGGTTCACAGGCCCTTGTGCCTCGTGATGTTGTAGGTGAAGCAGGCCCGGTCGAGCAGTTCCCGCGCCTGCGAGATCGTGCAGAGGATCTGCTTGTCCGGATCGAATCCGAACTTTCGCATCAGGGCGATGTCGTAATTGTGGCTCGGCAGCTTCTTGAAGAGCATCTGGAGGATCGTCCCGATGGTCCTCTCGATGAGACCCTTATGCGTGGGATGCTCCTTCCCGGTGAAGTTGACCTGGATGTAGGCTTCCGCGCACGCGTCCTCGAAGTGACGGGAGTGCGCGCCTGCGGAATTGTCGACCTTGATGCGGTCGGGACGTAGTCTGACGAAAGGCAGGTCCGGGAATTTCTCGAGCAGATCAGCGGGAACCTCCTTGATCGAGTTGGCGTGCCTGACGGTGCGCAGCAGGGAGGCACTCGAAGCCGCCTCGGCACAAAGATCCCATCCGACCAATGCCGTCGTGCTGCATTCGGCCATGAGGGTCATCGTTGCCGAACCCATGCCGATGCCGGTGTCGTCATCGACGAGGAAGACGTAGGGAACGGGCGTTTCATCCGCCTCGCATAGCGAACCGAACGACGGTCGCTCGCTGAAACCACCACCACCGTAGCGCGCGCGCTTTCCCCTCTCGGTAGTCGCGAGGCCGAAAAGCTTCGGGGTGCGCATATCGCGGACCCGGCGCCAGAAGGTGGTGTAGTGAACGGCCTTATAGGGTGTCGACGGCCTGGGATATTCGGCGGCCTTGTCGCCGACGCTCCAGGTTCCGTCCTCACCTTCGACGAGCATCGGACGGTCCAGCGGCTTGCCGTTGCTGACCTTCCACAGGTCGGCCACGTAGCAGTCGTAGAAGCTCTGGATCTGATCCCGGTCATTCGCGAGACAGGCGGACATCATGTGATAGAGGATCAACTCGACCGGGTGTCTGCTGACGATCGAACGCAGGTAGCGACCGGCCATCGACACGCCATCGCGCGGCTTGCGCCTTCCCGGTTCCCCGCGTTCCCGCAGCCATTCGCGAACTGTGGTTGGGTGCGGCTCCCATCCTGTGGGATTTAGCGCAGCAATACCCGGCTGGGAGACCGCGCGGCGGATGACCGGAAACATGGCGTCGTCGGACAGGGAGCCGCAGTTGTCGTCGCAGAAGAGGCTGATCGCGACCCGCAGCGGCGATTTCGCGTCCATCGTCCGGCACTGCTCGGCGTCCAGTTCCATGTTTCGCGCAAGCCGCCGGCTTTCGTTGCTGGAGGGCTTCGAGCGGAAGATGATGCCGTCCTGTGCGAAGATGGCATTCATATCAGCCGTGGTGGGCTTGCGGGGATGTCCGTTATCGTCATCGACCATGAAGTCGGGATAGGAGGCGCCGTAGGGCGCGCGATATGTGACCGCGTGGTCGGGATCGACGCGTTCGAAGTAGTAATCGCGGCCGAGGATCTCGACGGGATCCCCTTTCTCTTGAGGGTAGGCGAGAGGTCTTGTCATGCTGCTATCCCTTCGAATCCCGGCAGCGGTCGCGACGCGACGATCGGCGTGGGACTTAGAATGGTGCGGTCGTGGAATGGCTTATCGAAGTCGACGGTGAACAGTCCGCCAGCGATGAGACGCTCGACGACCGCATTGCCGTGCTTGCGATCATGTTGAGCGACGAGGCTGATCAGGTCGCCCCATCCCATCTGCTGCATCTTCGCTCGGACTGCCTGCGCGCGTAAACTCTCATGGTTGGTCAGTGCCATTGCGCGACGTCCGAAGATGTTGGCGACGTTGTGTTCACGCCATCTCGAACCGCGAATATCCTCGAGGTAGCGGATGGAGAACTCCCAGCCACACCTGCGGACGAATTCCCGAACTCTCGCCAAGCTGACCTTGTCGTCGGTGCTGAGATCGTCCGGAGTGCGTTTGACCTCGACTATCTCGATCCGACCATCGCGGTAGAGGATCGCGAGATCGGGACGATAGGTGAAACGCGGCCCGCCGAATGCGATGTCGAATTTGTAGGGATGGCATTTGAACTGGACGATGTTGCCATCGACTTCGCACTGCATGGCGAGCAGTTCCTCTCCCCTTCCCTCGCCGACTTCCGTCATTCCGGTCTTCACCGACGGCATGCGGAAACGCAGATGGAGACCTCCGCGCGTCACCACTGGTCTCTCCGTCCCGCCGTGGCGGAACACCACGATGTGGCCGAGCGGAGGATTATCGGTCTCGCCAGTGCCGGTCCGAACAAGCCGGCGTCCGTCCGCTGGCTGGGTTTCATCCCGAAGATCGGGGATGGCCTGAGATCTTTGCGGATGGCTGATGGTCACGACACGGACCTCCCGCTGACCGGGGTCCACCGCCAAGGGGAGGTGCGCCGCGAACGCATCGCCGAGATGCTCGGGTGTCGGTTCCATCGCGGCATCGGCGGGATGGAGCGGGCTGAACCAACTCGCGTAGCGGTGAGATCCGCCCGAACGTAGTTCGTGTGCCCATCTTCCGCATTTTTCCGCTCGGCAGATCCGCGATCATGATCGCGCTCTGAATGCTCGCTATCAGCGAACGGGCATTCACCCTTCGGCTTACTATTGTTCGCCGGTGGTTCGATCTCAATGCTCATACGCACAACTCCCTTAGTGCGTTGGCATTTAGAAAGTGCGTTTCAGAAAAGCAAGGAGATTCGCATTGGCATGTAGAATTTTTGTGTTAACTCGGCAGGTATGGATGAGAACACGACGTCAGCATCTTCGCTCGCCCGCCACTGGCATATGGTGGCAAGCGAGACATGAAAGGCGGCGCATCGGTGTCGCTGCCCAGCTCGCTCCCGGCCACTGATGAAGAGGAGTGGAAGCTACTATCACCTTCCCGGCGCGATCTGGCGCGACGTCGGATCGATGCGATAGAAGGGTGGCGCGACGGGGAACTCGACATTGAAGAGGCATGCCGAACTGCGAACGTGAGCATCAGTCGCTTTTACAGGCTTGCGGCTGCCTGGCGCGACCACCCATCGCTTGGTTCTCTCGCGGTGCGCCGAGGGTCAGGCGCGTCAGCTCGGGCTCGACCGTCCAAAGGGGAGGTCGTGAACGCCCTTCAAGCCGTTGTTGGTAAGGTCGTTCGCGCCCACGCCGATGCGTCTGTCGCCCAGTTGACCCGCCACATGGTCGAAGCAGCTGGAGTTGATCCAACCTCCGCGCCGAGCCCAATGGTCTTGCGCCGTATCGTCGAGACAGAGATTCGGCGCGTCAAGGCTACGGGCGAGGCAGGTCACGCTCTGCGCTTCGATTGTTCGGCTATCAGCGCCCCGCAGGGGGATGGTCGGCCTTGGATCTTGTTCGTCGTTCTCGACGTGGGCACGCGGATGATACTCGGCTGGCATGTCGCGGAGAGCGCCGTAGCGCTCCCAGGCTATCAGCGAGCGGCTCGCGATGCCCTGGCGAAACTTGACGATCTGTCTCCACCGACCTGGGCAAGGCGACTGACCGAGGTGGAAATCAAGTCCGGGCTCGACAAGGAAGCGACTGCCAAGCTTGTCGAGCGCCTTGACGCAGCCATATCCGGCAATGTCCAGCACGCAGACAGCGACGCTCGCTTCGGTCGATATTTTAAGAAGCTGGTGGGCGGCAAGCTTGGTCTCCTCACCCTGACACCGGCAAGGACGTTGCGCGGAGATGCCCTGCCTCCGAACGGGGACATGACCCCTTGGTCGCGTTCGGAGCTTGAGGCCCATTTCGCCATCAGGGCAGCGGAGTATAATGATGAGGTCATGCGAGAGAAGCAGCCTCTAGCTTCCGACGCCTTGAGCGAGATCCCTGCGGAAGTGCTCGAACTCCTTCATATGGTTGCCGAGCCACAATGAATCGCCTCTGACATCGGGCGACCTTGGCTTCGGACTCAGCCTACGGCAATGTCGAAGGAAACCTGGTTGTATCCACAACGACGGTTGTGATCGCTGACGGCCTGGTCGATTGTCGCCATTGCGAAATCTTCACTGATCGCCTCGTCCTGCCGGGAGAGGTTGGCCGCGGAGGTCTTCAACGCCTTCTGGATCTGAAACACGACGCGAATATCCGCTAGCGCGCCTCCGAAGGTCTGTGACATGATCCGCTGGAGCGACCGCGGGTGGCTCTTCAAGTCATCGAGGCCATTTACGCCCAGTGATCGGCGTGCCTCTTTTAGGTCATTCGGACTTAAGAGCAGTGGCCGGGCCATCGCCTTCGTCGAACGCTTACGAAGCAGATCATCGACCAAGTCCCTAACAGAGGCTGGCCGTGCCGGGTCGAAGGACACACGATGGGCGAGGATGCACTTTTCCGGCAACGCTACCGCCACAAGGACGAGTGGAAAGGTATCGGGATGCGCCTTCACCACCAACCGCGGCCACATTCGGCCAACCACGATGCGGGGAGCGCCCTCCGCATTCGCGGCTTGGGCATGTCGCTGGCGTATCCAGTTGTAGATCGTTGGGCGGGACGGTGGCTTGGCTCCGACTTCGACGCAGCGCTGTTCGACGATCGGCGCCACTTTCGTCAGTTGCGCATCAGCGCCGCTTGCCTCGATGACTTCTGTCGCGATCGCCTTGGCACGTGGGTCGATGCCGTAGTTGCGCGTCGCTCTTCCCCGCTTGGTCACTACGAGCATCGTCGCATTCCGGTGTTCGCACCATGCCTTGACCAGCCGCTGAAACTGGTAACGCGTTATCCCGATCGAGCGAGCGAGGCGAATGGCATCCTCGCCGGTCGGAGACGGCAAGCTCAGATACTTGTCTATGGCGGCTAACCTGCGCTTGGCCTCGGGCACGCGCGTCGGCTCGATACCGGCAAAATCCGGTTCAGGCATTTTTCCACTCCTAACTATTACAACTGCAAACTTTGGCTCATTCCACTCCCCTCCACCCCAAGAGGGTTGTCGGGCGTCTGCGACCGCGCGCGTTCACCGCACCTCGGTGCGACGGCCATTGAATGGATCGGAAGGTCCGGTAAGAAGTTCGAATGTCGGCACTTCTTCTTCTCGCAGCCGCAGTCGTGCCGGCCGGCGAGGCTTTCACCTGCACCCCCGAAGCCGTGTGGGACGGCGATGGGCCTGTATGGTGCGAAGAAGGTCCTCGTATCCGGCTCGCCGGCATTGCAGCGCGCGAGCTCGACGGCTCCTGTTCCGATGGTCACCCCTGCCCCGCAGCCGACGCGATGGTGGCGCGCGACGCATTGGTCGACTTGATCGGCCGCCCCACCGGCACCGGGCGCCACGGTCATGTCCTCGTAGCGGGTCCTGCGATGCGATGTGTTTCGACCGGTTCTGCAGGAGGCGATCGGACAGGCGCGTGGTGCATCTCGCCGAAGTCCGGTGACCTGTCTTGTGCTATGGTCCGCGGAGGTTGGGCAGCTCGGTGGGACCGGTATTGGGGGAGGCACGAATGTCGCTGAGGGATTGGAGTGATCGGCAAGGCGAAGAGCCCAACTGGTCGATCAGGCTGGAGTTCGGGCTGGTCGCCGCGCTTGTGCTTGGATCACTGGTCATTGCAGTTGTCTCGCTCGTGTGGGCGGCCGCTGCTTCGGCCCATCCCGGAGGTCTCGCGGCCGACGGATGTCACAATGATCGCAAGAACGGTGGTCGTCATTGCCACCGCGCTCAGGCCCCACCAGCACGGGAGCGTCCGCCAGCAAGCGGGGCTGTATACTATGCGAATTGCGCCGCGGCGCGTGCTGCGGGGGCAGCACCCGTCAGGAGAGGCGACCCGGGATATGCCAGGCACCTTGATCGCGATGGCGATGGTATCGGCTGTGAGTAGTTTTGGCTCGCGAGCGGGATGGTCGACGTGAAGGGTTTTTGGCGCAGGCTCGCCGAACTCGCATCTGCTCCGACAGCGGAAACCCCGCGGCACCCTCCCTCGCAACCCGAGATCTCTACGCGTTGCGCGCTCGACTTCTTCTCCGATCGGTTTCTCACCATACGAGATCTTGGCTTTTTCGGGCAGTTTTCCCGCTCGCCGAATGGCCGCTATGTCGTTGGCTGGTCGGATCGCAGTCCGGATGGCAGTAGGGGCGGCCACCGGTATGACGGAGAGGGGCGATGGATTCTGCTCGAGGGCGATCGCCTGATTGCACAAGGCAACCTTCAGCGTCCCCAGGACGGGAAGGTCGCCGACGACGGCACGGTATTGATAAGCGACTGGTTGTTCGGGGATGGGCTCGACGGAGTGCTTGCTGGCTTTTCGAGCGAGGGACGGCAGCTTCTACACTACGCCCTAGCGGCCAACATCGACGATCACGCACTCTCTCCTGACGGAAGGACGGCGATCTGCCGGACGCTCAATTCTCCGGGGAGCAGTGATAGTTGCAAGCTGATCCTGTTTGATGTGCATGCGGGACGGGAACTCGCCCGATGGGATCCGGAATCCGTATCCATAGCCGGCTATGAATTCGATACCGATGCTGACCTGGTTCACGTCGTCACGGCGGACGGAGATCGCGCGGGTTATGACTTCACCGGTCGATTGGTGAATGCCACTGAGTGGCAGCGCGCTCGGATTGGACGCGGTGACCTCAACGTGATCAAGTCCGCCATCGAGCAGGCCGGGTCAGATGCTGCGTCCGAAGACATCGCGGCGATTCTGCAGGGCCTCGCCGTAGCATGCAGCACCGACGCTGATTGGCTTCGTGCAAGAGCCTTTAGAGCAAAGGGCGAACTACTCGAGAAACTGGGTCGCGATGCCGAAGCGTTGGAAGCGTATGACAGCGCGCTGTTGCTTGACCCTCAGGTTGGCGTTTTCAGGCGTTCGGAAAAGTTGCGGCGCGCAGTTGGGGGGACGTCGAAGACGAAGCCACCGCCCAAGGGACGTCTGGAAAAGCAGGCTGACCGGTTCGGCATGAAGCATGAGGTCATCGAACTTGAAAAGGGCGAAAACAAGCTATGGAGGAGTGCCGCCTTCCGCGAATGGACGTCGATCGAGAATGCCGCGCTAGAGCATTACCTCGATGGAGGGTGGAGTGGGGCCGCAACCGAAGGAGGCTTGATCCTCACGGTTATCAAGGCCGCGTCCTTCGCTAAGCTGGTGGAGCGTAACGCCGATACCTACATCGAGGCGCTGTATGCGCAGAACGTCGCGTTCGATGAGGATCGATATGCCATCGGCGATCTGCTGGCGAGCGTCAGGCGAGCGGACATCGGGCAGCTGCGAAGGAACTGGGCTCTGATATCCAAGCGTTCAGGGGAAGCCCCTGCATTCTATCCAGGCGTCTGGTGGGATGGCGTGGAAGGCCTCTTCAAGGCGCTCGGCAACGAACGCCTCGCCGCCATTGCGGATCGTTTTTCTTCTGCGCCCTACGACCTGAGGGCGGGCTGGCCGGATCTCACGCTCTGGCGCGGCGACGAGGTTCGGTTCGTCGAGGTCAAAGGCCCCTCTGACTCCATACACGCAAGCCAGGCGCGACTAGTCCGCGATTTGCTCAATCCGTTGGCGCATCACGTGACGCTAGCAGAAATCATACAGGCCACATGACCTTGGAGATGCGTGAACGTGAGAGAAATAAACACTCACTTCTTGTTCTTCCTCCAAGGAAACACCTCATGTTTACGGTCGAGCCAGACAAGGTAGAATACCGATTCCTCGATCACGCCATGCATTCGCGCTGTGTTGCTTCGATCTACTCGGATCTCATGCATTCGGTAGTCCTTCCCGATCGTGTCGGGTCTCGTAAAACGCTTCGCCGGTCGCACTTCGCCTCGATGCGGAGAGCAAAGGCTGGAATTTCGAAGTGTCGTGACATCCATCGTTCGCAGTTTCTCGACGACACCGACGAAGCTCTTGAGATCAGCCTTGTTCCAGCTCGAAAGGCATTCCGTCTCTGCCCTGTAATGGGCGAAACTCACCGTTACCCCTTCATGATCTTCTAATGACCCCAAGGACGGGCGGGGATCTTGCCGGTCGGTGCGCATACGGCCCTGCTCGGAGTTATGCGGCATCCTTGATCTTCTCCCTGTAGAAGCTCTTCATGGCGGTCTTGGGGATGACCCTGTCGCTGGGTGCCAGAGGTGCGAGGCCCTTTCGAGCGGTGTGCCAGGGGCCGCCGGGCTCCTTGGCGAGTTCGTCCAGCTTGAACGGCATGTAGCAGCCATAATCCCTCTGGATGCATTCTAGCATCTCGAGTTTGCTACCCTTGATCGTGCGGCTGTTCTCGATGTCCGGTAGGCTCGCGACATCCATGCGCTCGAAGCGCTCGTAGATCGCGGGAATTATGGGACCTGTGCCCCAGGCTTCGAATTCCTCTTCGAACATTTCGTGTCCGGTGTTCGCCAGATACCAGGCTTGTGCGAAATAAAGGAGCCGGTGGACAACGTCGGTGGTGATGACTTCACCCATCCTTCGGTCGATCCGATTGATAAACCAATCTGCGACATCGTGGGCATCGATCTTACGGGCCATATCTTCCATCTCTTTGTTTTCCTTTCCAAGATGAACTTCAATCCCGAAATTTCCGTAAAAACAGTCCTCGGTTTATCGATGGCTAGTTCCAGGCGTCGCCCAATCGAAAAATGACGAAAGCGCCTGAGGGCTGACCGCCCAGCACGCCGAGCGCGTAGAAGGCGCTACGATTTCCCAAGGCGAGCCCGGTGTCGCCTTCGAAGGAAGCGAACTGCTATCCGCGTCTTGCGGTCACGGCTCGCAGACGTCTGGCTGTGTGCTAGATGGCGCGAATGGCGGTTTATTTCATTCTGGAAGAGAACGACGCTGATTGGCGAATGAAGATCGGCCGATCACGCAACCCGCAGGGTCGCGGTCGCGCCTTGCAGACCGGAAACTCGCGGCAGCTCAAATTGGTCGGTTGGATTGACGACGGATCCGACGCTGTGACGGAGGCTAGTCTGCATGCCAAGTATGCTTGGGCCAATGTGAATAGAGGTAGCGAGGTCGCGGCGCGGGAATGGTTCTACCTGCAACCGGCCGATATTCTTGCCGATCTCGCACACGCGGGTCGTTTCGGTTTCGTTGCCAAGAACGCGGACGCGTTCGAGATTGTGGGCTACGACCGCGATGCGGTTCCCGAGTATGTCGGCGTCTGGGACTGGGCAGACTTGGAGATCGACGAATGCTGCCCGTTCTGCGGTTGCTTTTGCGGGATGCATTTCCAGGACGCATCCTGGATGTATCACTGCATGAATTGTGACGCATTGACCGATTTCGAGGGAGGCGGAAACCTTCCCTGATGTGTGAAACGCCGAAGGCGGGACGACGGCGACGTGAGCAGCTGACTGAGTTCGGCGGACCTGCGAACTTCTCATCTGTCCCAGGCGCTTGGCTGTCACATGCCGATTAGGGTCGTTCTTCCGACGCTAGCGCGCGGCGTTGCGGGCGACGCCCCTCCTGCGCCAATAATCGATTAAGCTTGGCCACGTCGCGCTCGATCCGACGCGTGAGACGCATGAGTTCATCGGCACGCTGCACCGGAGGCGGAGGATTCTGGTTCAGCCATGCATTCATAGCGTCATGCATGCCATTCGTAAGAGCTACGGTTCCTCGCACGATCTTGCTGTAATGCGGCTGCGTTATTCCGAGCTGCTCCGCGACCGCGTGCTGGGTGAATCGACGCGCCAGGCGGGCGCGCTCCATCTTTTCCAGAAGACTTCTTGCTGCCGAATCGGAATGCATATAATATGCATATATGCATTCGCTATCCCTCTCAACCGACCAGATCGTCTACGCGTTGAAAGAAGAGGCATTCTTCGAATTGCGCTTGCCTTCCGCGTCCACCGGGGTCGGCATTTCGGACTTGCGATGGGGAATGCATGACCACCCCAAGACGCCGGCTTACTGGGCGGCGCAATCCTGGATGTGGGGGCTGCAGGCGCCAGGGCATTACAAGCTCGGTAAGTCCTTGGAGGACGAATTGGTCGCTTGCCTTCTGGGGGGCTACGGCATCCCCGCCGAAGTCGGTATCGCCGCTTACGAGCGCATTAGATCCGAATGCGATGGACGTTACGAGGCCCTGGCGGATGAGAGCTTTGTGCTGGATCTGCTGAGCAGGCCGCTCGAGGTCAGGGGGCGGAAGGTGCGTTACAGGTTCGCGCGGCAGAAGGCGCACTTCCTGGCATCTTCGTTTCAGGCTCTGCCGGAGATCGACCAGGGTCTTCCCGATCGTGCTCTGCGCGACGGGATCATGACCCTCAAGGGAATTGGCCCGAAGACGGCGTCGTGGGTCGTGCGCAACTGGCGGGACAGCGACCTGGTCGCCATCCTCGATATCCATATCGTTCGCGCCTGCGAACATATGGGCCTCTTCGAGCCCGGCTGGAGGGTGGAGCGCCACTATCTAGCCATGGAGGAAGCATTCCTCGCCTTTGCAGAGGTGATCGGAGCGCGCCCCTCGCTGCTCGATTCGGTCATGTGGAACGTCATGCGTGAACTGGCCAGGCAGCCAGTCATCGATCGCAGGCTGGAACCGACAGCCGATCTTCCTCTCTTTGCTTCGGTCAACTGAGTATTCCGCTGAAATGAACATGTTCGCGGTTGACGCGCGTGCACACCGGACATCATTCTTCCTTTCAAGGGAGAAGTATAATGTCTGGAAGAGGGCCGGATTCGGGAACGGATCACAATCGCAATTCGATCGGCAGCGGTGGCTCACCTGGTAGCGGATCCGGAGCGGGTGGGGGCTCCGATGCTGACGACTGCAACTTCGTCCAGACCGCGCCTCTCTCCAGTCCGGTCCCAGCCGTCGTTTCGGGCTTGAAGGTCGGCGATGTGCTTGAGGTGGATCTTCAGAATACTCCCTCCGGTAATCGCTTGGTGGTCAGCACCGCGGGCGGACAAGCTGCAGGTTCGCTCACACACCCCGGTCACCTGAAGATCATCCAGTGCATTGGCACCGGACACATCTACAAGGCGACGGTCGTCCAGAAGACGGGCGCCCTCATTGCCCTGAGAATTGAACCGAAATGACCGCTGTCGTCGGCGGTGTTTACGCCGAGGAATGCCTCGAACCGTTCTGGAACGATGTATACGGGTCGGGCGGCCGCGCGGCAGCCGCGCTTTCGGGCTGGTGCGATGATCTGAAGCTCGTCACCTATCGGTCATCGGCGTTGGCAGATGGGCTGGAAAACCTGTCGGCCATCTATGGTTTCCCGATCGAAGGCCCCGAGGTCCGGGATGCGGTGAGTTTTCGATATATCCATTCTCTCGATGAGCCCAGGATCGCACCTCGGCCCGATTCCATTAGCGTTCACCCACCGATCGAAGTCAGCGGCGACGTCGTTCTACGGTTCGGCATGCTCGAAGGGGATGCGAGGGTGGCAGCCCGCCGGGCAGTTTACGACCCGCAATCGGCCTTCGATCCCCGGCCGTTCCACGAGAATGGATCCACGGCAGACGAGCTCGCCCTCATCCTCAACGCTTTCGAGGCTAGGCGGCTGACGAACGAGACCGAGCCCGAACGCATGGTCGAAGCATTGATCGAGAAGCAGGATGCCAGCATCGTGGTTCTCAAGCTTGGCGGTCATGGAGCGATAGTCGCGACGCGAACTTCGCGAACCCGGGTTCCTGCCTACCGCAGCGACACGGTATGGAAGCTGGGCACCGGGGATGTCTTCTCGGCTGCTTTCACAAAGTTCTGGGCATGCGATGGCCTGGAACCCGCGGAAGCTGCCGATCTCGCTTCGAGGTCGGTATCCGTATATGCATCGACCCGCTCATTGCCGATCCCCGCGAAGAAGGAACTCGCGGCGCTGGACCTCTCGCCGGTCACACCTACGAGCGGACGGGTTTACATCGCAGCACCGTTCTTCACTCTGGCTGACCTCTGGCTCGTCGAGGAGATCAGGCAGCGTCTGCTCGACATGGGCGTTAGCGTATTCTCGCCGTTGCACGATGTTGGCTTGGGAACGGCGCAGGAGGTCGCGCTGCGAGACCTCGAGGGACTGGACCAAGCCGATGTCGTGTTGGCAGTCCTCAGCGGTTCAGATCCAGGGACGATATTCGAGGTCGGATATGCGGTGGCGAAAGGCAAGCCCGTCATCTGCCTAGTCCAGAACATGCGCGACGAGGATGCCAAGATGCCAGAGGGCAGCGGGTGCCTGATCGTATCGGATCTCGTGACCGCCATCTACCATTCGATCTGGGCGCTGGCATGAAGGGACTGCTTCTCTCGGGCGGCATGGATTCGATTGCGCTTGCTTGGTGGCTGAGGCCCGAGCAAACCATCACCGTCGATTACGGACAGCTTGCAGCGATCGCCGAAACGCGAACCTCGCGTCAGGTATGCGAGGAACTCGGCATCGGGCATACGGTCATCGAAGCGAGATGTCCCGAGCTTGGCTCGGGCGACATGGCGGGCGACGCGCCGCACCAACTGGCGCCGGTTACCGAATGGTGGCCATTCCGAAATCAGCTGCTGGCAACTTTGGCCGGCATGAAAGCCGTTCAATTGGGCGTAACGGAGCTGATATTCGGAGCAGTTCGAGGCGACGGTTCGCATGCCGATGGCCTTCCCCGGTTCTTCGAAGACCTTAACCGGTTGATGTCCGGGCAAGAAGGAGGACTGAACGTGACAGCGCCCGCGATCGGAATGTCCACCGAAGAGCTGATCTTGAAGTCGAAGGTTCCGCGATCCGTCCTGGCATGGGCGCATTCCTGTCACAGGGGCGAACTGGCCTGCGGCGACTGCAGAGGCTGCTACAAGAACGCGGAAGTGATCGCGAACGTGTATGGGGATCTTTAACGAGCCTCGACCGATCGCGGGCGTAGCAGCTCCGACGAGATCTTGGCCGGCGTTCGAGCACGCTATCCCCCTGACCCGGCGGATCCTGACCGGTTCTGACGGTTTCTTCGAGGTGTTGGCTCGGCGCCGCTCCGCGCTGGGAGGTTCTGTCAGCGAGCGCGAACTGTCCTCCCTTCTGTGGCATGCCATGCTGCTTCGAGAACGGAACCGTAATTCGAGGTTCGGCGAGTGGGAGAGCCGCGCGGCCCCGTCCGCAGGGGGTCTCCACTCGCTCGGCATCGCCTGTCTTCCCGTCGACGGCTCGCCTTGGTGCGGATTATACGATCCCGAAGCACACGAACTTCGGAGCTCCTCCTCTTTCGAAGGGGCCGTGTCGCTCAATCGGAACGAGATAGACGAGATTTTGAGTTCGAAGCACGGGATCACCCTTCAATTCATCGGTGATCGTCGACGCTACGAAGCGTGTTACCAACATTGGGAATCGCTGTTCTGGCGGGACGCAGGGGCACTTCTCGGAATCATCACGATGATCGCAACCGCGCTGGGTCTCGAAGCGTCGCCGGTTGGGCGAAACGGAAGAGACATCGTCGCCGCGGCTGGTTTCCCCACCGAATACCTGGCGGGCGGTGCAATCCACATCGGCTCTGCCGGGACAACTGACAAGATTGGCGAAGGACATTAGGAAGCGGGCTATCCGCCCAATGGCGAGCCGGTTTCACCGTCAGTGTTGAGAAGCGACGAAGGGCGAGAGATCCGCGACCGATGTGATAATGTCGAAGGCCTGCCCCAAGGCGGCATTGAATTGCATCGGGACCAATGACGATGTGACGAGCGCGGATACCAGAGAGATATCCCCGGCCTCCAGGCCGGTGACTTTCGCTAGGTCTTCGAGATGATCCCTCAACACCGCAATGCGGTCCGTGTGCTTGACCGTCGGCCCTCTTTTTGCATCCTCCGCCGACCTCGGTGAATATTCCGAGAGGCGTTCGGCGATTTCGCCGACCGTCCGGTCGGCGCGGAGGCGTTTGCATTCTATGGCGAAGACGCGGCCGTCAGCGGGTCGCCAAGCCAGCACATCGACGTCGCCGTTTCGCTTCGTGCCTCCCAGTCGCGCCATATCGACCTCGGCAATTGCCACCAGTCCCATTGCTTCAAGGTCGTCTCTGACCTTTTGGTTGAACGCGTGCCCCCTCTCGTCAATGACCGAGCCTATCCAGCTCCGCATCTCATCACTGCGATAGAAGTCGACAGGCAGTCCGCCCGAATGCGCACGCAGAGCGTAGGTCAGGGCATGGTCCAGGAGGATTGGAGACAGCACAAGTTCGGGATCGTCTCTACCGTCGAGATTTATGATCGGCCGCGCCAGAAGGCTGAGGCGCCGCGCATGGCGCCACGGCCACCAGTCCCTCGCGGATGCGCCCTCGGGCTTCTTCTCGTCCCACTTGGACAGAGGTCGCAGCGACCATGTGTCGAGAAGGGCACCAATTCCGTCTTGATCGATTTCGAGCCTGTCCTTGGCTAGCTGGATCAGTTCGGAACGACGTATCCGGACGATATCTCCGCCTCGTTCGAGTGCGATCAGACCGACGAATGACACTATGTCGGCCATGCCCAAGGGATCGACGCCGTATTCGGCCAGGAACGCTGCATCGAATGCCGCGTCCCTCTTTTCCTCATACTCTTCCCGCTCCAATGGTTCTGCACGTCGATAGATATCAGCGTAATCGCCAGCAGCGGCCTCGAATTGCTCCTGGGAGGATGCTCGCAGGTAAGGGGTATGAACTTGTTCGGCGAAATCGTTTTCGAAGCGGAGGGTGCCATTCGGCATCACCGCGAGTTCGGAAGCGAAGCCATGGTGGATCTCGTCACTTCGGGAGGCGATCGCAGTCATCAAGGAGATTTCCGCCATCATCTGATCAAGGTCGTAGACCGAGCACTCGCGCCCATGCTCCGTAGGCGAGGTGCACAACGCCATTTCAGCCAGGACCCGTGAGCACAGTCCCGCTTCGGCTCGCTCGCTTTCAAGGTTGATGGCGACCCGGACGCCCTCTTCGGGGGGATGGAGGGAGAGAACCGCCGCGGCCGTCGTTCGCCATCGGTTCCTGTCCTTGTCGACCGCATGATGATTGCGAAGCGCCATCTCGATGACGTTGGCCCTGTCCAGGTCTTCAAGCCTCGTTCGGATCCTGGTCCATAGATCGTCCACCAAACCAGCCAGGAACTTGGTTGCTTCGAGGCCCCGAACTACATTCGTTTCGTCGTCGGCCCCGACGCTGGCCAGTCCGACTTCGGCCCACGCCCGGACCTCCGGTTGCACCTTCCGAAGCGGATGATGGACGGCACTCGCGATCACCATCTGCGTGGTCGTCGCAGCGTTGAACACGTGAAGATGGCGCGCTGAGTCATCCTTGACTATCTCGCGTTCCATCGCATCAGCGCACGCAGACGGGTCTTGATTTGCAAGTCCGGCCGCACCCGAGGCGATCGCCCGCACCATCCATCGGTCGCCCTGATTACCGGGATGGCCGAAAGAACGAAGATAGGGTTCAGCACAGGAGATCCGAATCGTCCCGCCGCCAAGGGAGACATTGGGCGGCTCGATTTTTCCTTCCTCTGCCAGCAGTTCCTGCTCATCAATCCGTCCGAATGTCAGGACTACCTCGACATGTCCCGGCAATTCTTCACCCAAATGGATTTCGAGTTCTGGCGCAAGCGGAATGAGCCAGTTCTGTGCCATGTCCCATACTCGAAAGGGGAGCGATCCGGCAGTGATTGGGTCACTGGCCTCTACCGTCAGCCACCACGTTGTCCTGCTGCCCTCTATTGCGACTGCAGGGTGGCCATGACGCAGATCGTCAACGCTCACGAACGCGCTTTCGGTGCTGGCCGCCTCGAACAAGGGCAACGCGGAAGGGCGCTGCACCTCCGCCCGATAGCCTCTCGAAGGACGCGCGACGCTATGCTTGTCGAGCGCCTGCCGAATCCGGATGCGCAGCTTGCTGAGATGATCGGTTCCCATCTGGATCATGGATGGCGCCGAGTGATCGACCTGCTCGGGCAGAAGCGTGAAATCCTGCTCTTCGACCATGCCGTAGAGGTTCATGAACCCATTCGGATTGAACAGCTGGATGCCTCGCCGTGCGAGTTGATCCTCCTGCTCGAGAATCCTGAAAATGCGCAATGCGTCGATCTCCCCGGCGGATGCCAGAAGCGAAAGGTCGTCGTAACCAAGCCCCACGATCTGCCAGCAGTCTGGAGGTCTTCCGTGATCGGCGACCACACCGCGGCCCTGTCCACCGAAGACCAGCAGCGTCATGCCGCGCAAGTAGTCGTCGCGCGCGCTGCACTCTGCCGCTGCTTGCGTGATCAGCCTTCGGACAGGCGTTGAAACGTCCTGGACCGAACGGAAGCCTTCCGCGATTACGTCATTTGGGTGGTCCGGCACGAATATGACCTGACAATAGGCTCCCGCATCGAACCTGCATAACTGGACCACGCAGTGACTTTGGACATCCGACCAGGGTGGAGCGGCAGGGCTCAGGTCGAGTCCGCGCACAGCGTCCCCTACCGCCCCCAAGAATTGATGTTCGGTTAGATGTCCTTCGTAAGCATCCCCCGCTTGGTTATCCCTCGCGAGTTCCAGTGCGCGGCGGCGGACCGCCGCGCCAATTGCCGTGGGAAGCAGCACCACGATGCCATCTTCTGTCCGCGAGACGGGCCGCCGCTCAAGGCTCGTCCAGTTGATGGTTTCGTTCCGCAAGAGCTGCGGATCGACGCGCGAGAAGTCGAAAGGGAGAAGGTCGAACGGTTCCACTCCGATCGCGTGCAGTTCCGCCTCGGTGAAGGTGACCGCTGCGCATGCACGTAGTGCCTTCGCGGTATCGAACCGAAACCGGTCGCGCGGCTTGCCCTCACCAGCTTGGTAGCGTCGCAGTCCTGCTCGCTCCGCTATCGCCTCGCCAATTGCCAACAACGCGTTTGCCTGACGCATTCCGTGCTGCGCCCATTCGTGACCATCTGCGATCGCGCTGTTGAGCGCAGAGAGACAGCTCTGGGTATAGGCTGCGTTCGCTTCCCAGGTTCCTTCGAGGATGCGGAAATCGCCGGCCCCTGTGGTGATGTTGGAGACGAAGACGTCTTCGGAGGGATCCTCCAGACGCCATACGGCCCCGCGCGCGAGGTCATTATTGAGGAAGTCGCGGATCCGCGCAGCCGAGGGTTCTTCGTGTCCATCGCAATGCGCAGCCGCCAAGTGGGCGAGCACCTCCAGTCGAAGTATACCGCCTTGAAGACCGGGATCGAGCATGAGCCCTGCGACCATGCCGCAGGTTGCGTTTCGATCGAGCTTGCGCAGCCGTCGGCACAGCCGCTCATGCGTCGCCGTCAGAGATTCGATGTCGAGGACCGCTCCCGCCGTCGCCATTGCTTCCAGTTCCATGCCACGTAGATGGCTGGGCTTGTCGCGATAGGCAATTGGGCTTGCTCGTTCGGTAATAAGGATACGGTATGCTCCGCGAGTCCTGACAAGACGAGTGCCTTGAGAATATGAGATGCGATCGGTTGAGTTTTTCGAGCCGCTCAGCACGATTAAATTACCGCGCTGTAATGAAATCACATTTCGTCTTTTAAGATTATTCTTTCGCAGCGGTGCTCCTGCTGCTAACGGACGACCGATGACCCGGCTCTTCGCCCGTTCCCTTTTGCTGCAGCTCGTCACGCTGTGCACTGCATTCGGTGTCCTGTGGGCTCCGGTGGCGGAAGCGGCCGAGTGCGCGGGAGAGCCTCCGGTAGCATCCCAGCTCGAGCAGCACGACGAACCCGGCAATGATGACAGGGGGCCTGAGAAGCACGGCGCATGTGCGCATGGCCATTGCCATCATGCTTCGCAGGCCGTCGGACGGTCGCCTGACGCCTTTGCCTTGAGCTCGGTCATGAGTGGCCTGCGCGCTGGCGACCAGCCCTCGTTCGCGTCCAATCTGACCGAACTAGCAACGCCCCCTCCTCGCGCCTGACGTTCGCCGCGCGTCGGACCTGCTTTCCGACGCCGAACTGAACGTCAGCAGAGGAATACCCATCCATGTTCGCCATATCGTGGCGAGCAGCCCCCGTCTGGGGGCTGATACTCGCCCTGTCCACGGGACCTGCCAGCGCGCAGGACCCGCGTGTCGTCACGCTCGACGACGCCCTTGAACTCAGCGGGGTCGCCGCTGAGGCCGACACCGCCATCACCAACCCCCGCCTCGTGGGGCCCCGCGCTGAAACCGACGCGGCGGTCGCGCTTATCGATCAGGCTCGTCTGAGCCCCAACCCCGAGATCTCGTTCGACGTCGAGAATGTCGCCGGCAGCGGCGCATTCTCAGGTCTCCAGTCTACCGAATATACGCTCTCCGTCGGCCAGCGTCTCGAACTCGGCGGCAAGCGATCCGCGCGGATCGGTGCAGCCGAAGCCCAGGCCGAACTGGCATCTCTCAGGGCCGACCTTACCACGGTCGAACTGGGACAGCTGGTGCGCGAGCGATATCTCGCAGCTGCTGCAGCGGCTGCGCGGGTCGAACTTGCCGAAGATGTCGTGGCGCGTAACGAGGAACTGGCTCGCATTGCTGGTGTCCTGGTCGAGGTCGGCCGTGAGCCGCCTCTGCGCGCATTGAGGGCGGATGCGGCCCTTGCCGAAGCGCGCGCGAGCTTGGTTGAGGCAGAGGCGGAGAGCCTGTCGGCTCGAACAGCGCTCGCAACTTTATGGACTGGCGGTGAAGCGCCGCTCGTTCCGGCGCAATTTCCGGATATCCTTCCGCCCGCATCGCTTATGTCGGAGGCGCAGGAAAGCCTCACCTATAGGGTCGCGCGAGCCGAGAGCACTGCTGCGGCGGCGGAGATCGAGCGGCAGCGAAGTTTGCGTATTCCCGATCCGACGGTCTCTGCGGGCGTGCGGCGCTTCGGGGAAAGCGGCGACAATGCCTTCCTCGTCGGCGTTTCAATCCCCCTTCCTTTTCGGGACCGGAATTCGGGCTACATCGCTGCTGCCGAGGCTCGGTTGCGTGCAGCGAACGCTCGCGAAGCTGTAGCTCGCGCGGATTACGAGCAGGCGGTCGCCACGGCCCGGGCAAGGTATCTTGGTGCGGAAGCGCGCGTCGAAACCCTGTCGCAGACATCGCTCCCGCAGGCGGAGGAGGCATTGCGTCTCGTTCGCATCGGGTATCGCAACGGACGTTTTCCCCTGATCGAAGTGCTCGCTGCCGCAGAGGCACGTGACACGATCCGCGAGGCGCTCATCGCCGCCCGCGAACAAAGGGGTCTGGCCGCAGCCGAACTGATCGGGCTGGCCGCACAATGAAGGATATATCAATGACACGCAGAAAGCTGGCGATCCTCGTCGGTATCGTGATCGCGATTGGCGCTATGGCGCTGATATTCTGGCCAACATCCGAGGTCGACGACCATGCACAGGAGGAGACGGCGGCCGAGACACCCGAAGGGGTGATCACCCTTAGCGAAGAGCAGATCAGCGAGGGCGGGATACAGATGGCCGCCGTCCGGTCTGGGGCCGCTGTCGAGCTCGTCTTCCCAGCGACTGTCGCGGCGAGCCCCACTGCATCCGCTCGTATCGATGCCCGCGCCTCGGGGGTCGTCCGCTCCGTCGGCAAGACGCTGGGCGATTATGTGGCACGCGGCGAGACCGTCGCCCGCATTGAGAGCGCGGATGCCGCTGCTCTCGCCTCCCAGGTGAGCGCAGCAAGCGCGCGGGTGAGCGAGCTGTCTGCCGCCTACGAACGCGAGCGGCGTCTGTTCGAGGAAAATGTCACGGCCCGCCAGGATCTGGAAGCCGCGCGGGCGAACCTCAGCGTAGCACGTTCGGAACTTCAGCGGGCGCAGGCCGCGGTGGCGGCCGCTGGCGTCAGCGGCGACGGGCGTTCGCTGTCAGTCTCATCTCCCCTGGCTGGCAGGATCACCGCGGCACCGATTGTGCTCGGGGCCTTCGTCGATGCCGGCGAGGAACTCTACCGCGTGGTCGATCCCAATGGTCTCCAGGTCGAGGTGGCGCTGCCTTCGGCCGAAGCCTCTCGCATCCAACCTGGTGACGAGGCCGTGCTGGTGGTTGGCGACGGTCGGGAAATCGGCGCCCGGGTTCGTTCGGTGACGCCTTCGCTCGATCCGGAGAGCCGCAGTGCGACCGCGGTCCTGTCGTTATCGCGCGGCGTTCCGGGGCTTCAGCCAGGTGCCTTCCTTCAGGCGCGGATCAGGCCTTCGGGTGAGATAGACCGCGACCGCATCGCGGTGCCGGAAGACGCTATCCAGGTTGTCGAAGGACGAGACGTGGTCTTCGTCCGGACGAAGACGGGCTTCCAGGCCCGCGCTGTTGAGCTCGGGACACGATCCGCTGGTCAAGTGACGATCCTTTCCGGCATTCAGGAGGGATGGCGGATAGCCGTCGCCAATGCCTTCCTACTCAAGGCCGAACTCGGGAAGGAGGGCGCGACCCATGGTCACTGAGACTCAGAACGAGCCCGCAGTGGATACCCACACCGATACGGCCAGCCATCGCCACGGTCTGATCGGGGCCATCCTCGACATCGCCGTGCGGTTCCGCTGGGCGGTCATCGTCCTCACCGTTTTCGCAGCCATCTACGGCGCCATGAACCTTTTGCGCCTTCCGATCGATGCGGTGCCGGACATCACCAACACGCAGGTGCAGATCAACACCAGCGCGTCTGCGCTCTCTCCCTCTCAGGTGGAGACGCAGGTGACCTTCCCTATCGAGACCGGGCTTGCCGGGATCGAGGGGTTGGAGATGACCCGCTCGATCTCGCGCAACGGCTTCAGCCAGGTCACTGCGATCTTCGAAGAAGGCACCGACATCTACTTCGCGCGCAGCCAAGTGAACGAACGGCTAGCCCCGATCGGTGCGTCGCTGCCGGAGGGAGCGGAGCCTACGATGGGACCGATCTCGACCGGCCTGGGCGAAGTGCTCATGTATACGATCGAATACGAGTATCCGGGAGGTCGCGATGCGCCCAAGGGTGGTCGAACAGGGTGGCAGCCGGACGGGAGCTTCATCACCGAACGCGGCGATCGCCTCGACACCGAGGTCGCGAAGGCAGCCTATCTTCGCACGGTGCAGGACTGGGTCGTTGCTCCGCTCATGCGCTCCATCGACGGGGTGGCGGGCGTGGACTCGATCGGCGGCTATGAGAAACAGTTCCTCGTCCAGCCCGATCCTGCTCGTCTCACCGGCTACGGCCTGTCGTTCGACTCCCTGATCGAGGCCTTGGAAGCGGCGAACCTCGCCGAAGGCGCCAACTTTGTCGATCGTGCCGGAGAGGCTCTGCTCGTCCGCGTCGATGCGCGACTTGGGGGCACCCAGGACATCGAACAGGCAGTGGTCGCGACCCGCGAGGGCGTTCCGATCCGGATCGGGGATGTCGCCTCGGTTCGCATCGGCGGCGATCTGCGAACCGGTGCTGCCTCGCTCAATGGAGAAGAAGCGGTCGTGGGCACGGTCCTCATGCGCAGCGGCGAGAACAGCCGCACCGTGGCTGCCGCCTCGGCCGAGCGACTGGAAGAAGTCCGCGCCTCGCTCCCTGCCGGAGTGGTCGCCGAGATCGTCTACAACCGCTCGTCGCTCGTCGATGCGACCATCGCCACGGTCGAGAAGAATCTCGTCGAGGGCGCGCTTCTGGTGATCGCAGTCTTGTTCCTGATGCTCGGCAATATCCGTGCTGCGATCATCGCCGCATTGGTCATTCCGATGTCCATGCTGATGGCCGCCGTGGGAATGAACAGGCTTGGTGTCTCGGGCAACCTGATGAGCCTCGGGGCACTGGACTTCGGGCTTATCGTCGATGGCGCCGTTATCATCGTCGAGAACAGCGTCGCGCGGCTCGCCGCCAGACAGCATCGCGAAGGCAGATTGCTCAGCCTCGGCGAACGGCTGACGGAGACACGGCTGGCTGCACAGGAGATGATCAAGCCGACCGTCTACGGTCAGGCGATCATCCTCTTGGTCTACGCGCCGCTTCTCACCTTCACGGGGGTCGAGGGCAAGACGTTCTCGCCCATGGCCATCACGGTCATGCTGGCACTCGCCTCCGCCTTCGTGCTGTCCCTGACCTTCGTGCCGGCGATGATCGCGGTGCTCCTCAATCGCAAGCTGACCGAGAAGGAGGTCAAGCCCGTTCGGATGGCGAAGGAACGCTATGGCCCGGCGGTGCGCCGCGCCATCGCACGTCCCTGGCCGGTGATCGGTGCGGGCGCCGGGCTCTTCGCCGTAGCGGCTTTCGTGTTCACCTTCCTCGGCAGCGAGTTCACACCGCAGCTGGATGAACGCGACATCGCGGTTCAGTCGCTGCGGATACCGTCGACCTCGCTCGAACGATCACTCGCCATGCAGAGACAGGTGGAGGACAGGCTCGAGACCTTCCCGCAAGTCGAGCTGGTTTTCTCGCGCACGGGCACGGCCGAGGTCGCGAGCGATCCGATGCCGCCGAACGCGTCCGACGCCTATGTGATCTTGAAGCCGCGCGAAGAGTGGCCCGATCCCGACCTGTCGAAGGATGAACTCGTCGCACAGATGGAGGAGTCGCTCAGCGGTCTGGTGGGCAACCTCTACGAATTCAGCCAACCCATCGAACTGCGCTTCAACGAGCTGATCGCGGGTGTTCGCGGTGACGTGGCGGTCAAGCTCTACGGAGACGACCTTACCGCGCTGACCCGGTCAGCCGGAGAAGTGGCCGAGGTGCTGCGCGGCGTCGAGGGTGCTGCCGACGTCAAGGTCCAGCAGGTCACTGGCTTTCCCACGCTCGACATCGCCTTCGATCGCCCGACGATCGCCCGATACGGTCTGACCGTGGAGGAGGTCGCACAATCAGTGGCCATCGCGCTGGGTGGTCGCCCGGCGGGACTGGTATTCGAGGGGGACCGCCGTTTCGATGTCGTCGTGCGGCTCGAGGATGCGACCCGGGACGATTTCGATCAGCTCGGCGCTCTGCCCATAGTCCTCGAAAGCGGGGTCACGGTCCCGCTTCGGACGCTGGCGGATTTCCAGGTGGTCGATGGTCTCGCCGAGGTTCGCCGGGAGCAGGGTCGCCGATTGGTGATCGTGTCGGCGAACGTGCGCGAACGCGATCTCGGGTCGTTTGTCGAGGAGGCCCGGGCAGGCGTCTCCGAAAGCGTCGAGCTGCCGGCTGCCTCCTTCATCGAATGGGGCGGGCAATACCAGAACCTCCAGGCCGCGCAGGCGAGGCTCGCCCTCGTCGTTCCGGTCTGCTTCGCGCTGGTATTGCTGCTCCTGTTCATGGCGCTCGGCGGATGGGTGCCAGCGCTGGCGGTGTTCAGCGCGATCCCAATGGCACTGGCAGGCGGGGTCTTCTCGCTTGCCTTACGGGGGATGCCGTTCTCGGTGTCCGCTGCCGTGGGCTTCATCGCTCTATCGGGTGTCGCGGTATTGAACGGGCTCGTGATGATGACCGCGATACGCCAGCGCCTCGACAAGGGAATGCCTCTCGATGAGGCGATCTCCGATGGCGCACTGGCGAGGCTGCGACCGGTGCTGATGACAGCGTTGGTGGCCTCGCTCGGCTTCGTGCCTATGGCCCTTGCGACCGGCACTGGCGCGGAAGTCCAGCGTCCGCTGGCCACTGTCGTGATCGGCGGATTGATTACCGCGACCGCGCTTACGCTCTTCGTCCTGCCCGCGATCGCGCGGCTCGTGCTCAATCGATCGGACGATGAGCGCAGCTGGCGCGAGAAGTGGTGGGATCGCCTGCGTCGAAACGTGACCAGCGACGAGCAGCGCGAACTGACGGACATCGCATGATGGTCCGGGAAAGGAGAATACGATGTTGAAGATAGACGAAGAGAACGGGCTGCTGCGGATACGCGCGAGTGGCCAACTCGAAAGCTCGGACTACGATGACTTCGTGCCTCGGTTCGAACAGCTTGTCGGGCGAAAGCCCGGCAAGCTGCCGATGGTAATCGAACTCGCGCCCGATTTTGCAGGCTGGGATCTGCCTGGACTATGGCGCGACCTCAAGTTCGACGCGCATCATCAGGACAGCTTTGGCAGGATTGCCATCGCCGGCGATGCGAAATGGGAGGAATGGGGCACCAGGTTCTCCGATCCTCTCATCCGCGCCGAAATGAAGTTCTTCGAGCCCTTCCAGCGCCAGGTTGCCGAGAACTGGGTCCGATCCGGGGCAGACACGGCATGAGTGGCGACCATGATATCGATCTCGGTTCGGCCGGGAAGCGCCGGACGCTGTGGATCGTGCTCTGGCTGAATGTCGCGATCGCGATCGGGTTCTTCGTCGTCGGCTACTTCGCGGACTCGAACGCGCTCTTGGCGAACGGGTTAGACAACTCGTCCGACGCGATAGTCTATGCGCTCAGCCTGCTCGCGCTGGCCCGCTCGCGCATTTGGCAGCGTGGTGCGGCGCGGTTCTCCGGGGTCATGCTCTTGGTATTCGCGGCAGGTGTCATTGCCGATGCCGTGCGTCGGTTCGTGGAAGGCTCGGAGCCAGGTGGATTCATGATGCTGGCGATGGCGGCAGTCGCAGCCGTGGTGAATCTGATCTGCCTGCGGATGCTCCAGCGGACGGAGGACAAGGACGTCAGCATGCGCGCAGCGACGACCTTCAGCTTCAATGATTTTATCGCCAATGGCGGGATCATCATCGCGGGGATCGTCGTGATGCTCACCGGCGCGAATTGGCCCGACCTGGTGGTAGGCGTCGCTGTGGCATGCATTGCCCTTTATGGCGGCATCCAGATCCTGCGCGATGCCCACATGGACATTCATGACGAGGAAGGGAGCGAGCATCGGAAGGGGGATCAGTTCCGGACATGAGCAATCATCACACACATGGTGGGCATGGTGGCCACAACCACGGCGAGGAGAACCTGAGCGATCGCCAGCTGATCTTCGCGGTCGCGATCAACGTCCTGCTCACGCTCGCCCAGATCGTCGGCGGGATAGTCTCGGGTTCGCTCGCTCTCATTGCCGACGCCCTTCACAACTTCAGTGACGCCGCCTCGCTCGGCCTCGCGTGGTTCGCCCGAAGGATCGGCAGGCGTCCCGCCGACAGACGGATGACGTTCGGTTATGCGCAAGGGGAGGTCGTCGCTGCGCTCATCAACCTGACGACGCTGCTCATCATCGGCTTCTATCTGCTCGTGGAAGCGATCAACCGCTTCGCCGATCCGCAACCGATCGAAGGATGGACGGTGATCACCGTTGCGGGCGTGGCATTGGTGATCGATCTGGTGACCGCCTTCATCACCCACCGCGGCGCCAAGGACAGCATTAACATGAAGGCGGCGTTCCTGCACAATGTGTCCGATGCCATGGCCTCTGTCGGTGTGATCGTCGCAGGGGTCCTGATCCTGCTATACGATCTCTACGTGGCCGATCTGGCCATCACCGTCATCATCGCCGCCTATGTGATCTGGCAGGGGCTTTCGTTGATGCCGCGCACGGTTCGCCTGCTTATGGGTGCAGTGCCAGATGACGTCGAGCTGCAAGAAATCATGGACGAACTCCAGGCAATCGATGGCGTCGAGAGCATACACCATCTTCATGTCTGGAATTTGGGAGAACACCGCCGCGCCCTCGAAGTGCACATCGTTCCTTCCAGTTCATCGCTCGAGCGCTTTGAAATCCTGAAACTGGCAATCAGGAGGCGGGTATCGTCGCAATTCGGTATAGAACACGCGACGTTGGAGGCCTGCCTTGCGGAGGACTGCAAAACGGATCTCATCGCTGTGACAGTGCAGGACGCCAATTGTAGAGAAAGCACCAAAAAAGGCGGCTAGAACCAGAACCGAACACCGACGACATAGTTCGTGACACTGGGATCCTCTCCCTCGTTACGCGCGTAGTCGGCGCTCTTGCCGATCCGCCATTCCTGATCGATCCCGATGTAGGGCGCGAACTCGCGGGCGACGTGGTATCGTAGGCGCACTCCGGCCTCGATACTGTCGAGTCCCGCACCGATGCCGAGTTCGGGCACGTCCTGCGCCGAGAATGAGGCCTCTACCCGGGGCTGGATGACGAGCCTCTGCGTGATACGTTGGTCGAGTTCTGCCTCAACGCGCGCAGTCAAGTCGCCCTTGTCGGACAGGAATGCGGCAGCATCGATCTCGAACAGGTAGGGCGCGAGACCTTGTATACCCACAACGGCATAAGTGCGGTCGATCGGAGCGACGTCCTGTCGGATGCCAGCTTGCAAATCGAAGAAAGGAGCGATGGCGCGGCTGTAGAGCGCCTGCACCTCGGCCCCTTCGATGTCCTCGCCGAAACTGCCTTCGCCTTCGGACTTGAACCAGAACTTGCCGAGATCGCCGCCGTAATAGCCTTGCAGGTCGAATAGGTAGCCATCGGCGTTTTCGCGGGCGCGATACTCGACGCGGTCACCCTGGAACCAGAAATAAGGTTGGCCGCCCTGCTCATGGCGTAGCCGCTGACGGGCCTCATTCATGGCTTCGACGCCCCAGTAGGCATCTGCGGCGTTCGCCGGACCTGACCCCGCTGCGGCGGGAGGCGGCCCTGAGGGTATATCAGCAGGCATACCTCCGTGGCCCATGGCTGAATGATCCATGGTCGAATGGTCCATCGACGAATGATCCATCTGCGAGTGGTCCATAGCGCCATGGTTATCGTTTTCGTGACCCGTCGGCGCACATTGACCTTCGGAAACGGCGTGGCCCATCGCACGGTGGCGTGCCGCTTCCTCTTCACATGCACTCTCTTCTGGTGTCGCCGGGGACGCTGTTTCGTCGCCTGACATGGCGTGGCCCTGGTGCTGCGCGTAGGCGGGCGTTGCCGCGCTGGCGAGTAGGATTGCGACCAGATACCTCATCTGCTCTCTCCTACGCGCTTAACATTCGGCTGGTCGCCTCGCTGCGCTACGGTCACGACCTGGAACATCCCGGCGTGCATGTGATAGAGAAGATGGCAGTGGAACGCCCAGTCCCCCGGCTCGTCGGCGGTGAGGTCGAACTGGGCGAAGCCGCCCGGCTGCACGATGACAGTGTGCTTCTGCGGCTGCCGGTCGGCGGGTGCCCCGTTGACCAGTTCGAAGAAATGCCCGTGCAGGTGGATCGGGTGCGCCATCATAGTGTTGTTGACCAGCTTGACGCGCACGCGCTCGTTATAGGCGAAACGGATCGGCTCATCGCTGACAGCCGAGAACTTCTGACCGTCGAACGACCACATGTATCGCTCCATGTTGCCGGTCAGATGGATTTCCATCCGTCTGGAAGGCGTTCGAAGATCGTCATTGGGATCGAGCGCCACGAGATCGCGATAGTTCAGCACCTTGTGCGGCACATCGGCGAGACCGATACCGGGATCGCCCATCCGGTCCTGCGGATTCATGGCCACCATGTCGATACCGGGACCGACTTTGACGTCGGCCGGCAAGCGGGAAGTGTCCCGCATATTCATGCCGTCCATCGACATCCCTGCCATCGCCCCGTCGATTGCTTCTCCACCCATGTCCATTCCACCGGCGGAGCGCTTGCCATGCCCCATGCCGCCATGTCCCATCGCGCTGTGGTCCATGCCATCCATGCTCCCGCCGGTGTCACCACCATGCGAGCTGTGATCCATTCCGGCCATACCCATGTCGGCCATGGTCAGCAGCGGCGGATCGCGCAACGCAGGAACAGGAGCGCGGGCACCGGGCCGGCTGGCGAGCGTCGCCACGGCCATGCCCGATCGGTCCATGCTCTCCGCGACGATCGTGTGCGCATCGCCGGTCGGTTCCACGACGATGTCGTAGGTTTCTGCGGTGCCGATCTGGAACTCTTCCACCTCGACCGGCCGGACGTTGAGACCGTCTGCGGCCACGACCCAGAACTTCATGCCCGGAATGCGCACGTTGAAGAAACTCATCGCGCTGCCGTTGATGACGCGGATCCTCACGCGCTGCCCGCGCGAGAACAGGTATTCCAAGCCCTCCTCGGGTCCGTGGCCGTTGGCGAGGTAGGTGTAGGTAGAGCCCGTCACGTCGAGGATGTCGGTCGGCATCATGCGCATCTCTGCCCACATTCGCCGTTCCTCGCCCGACAGCGGGTAGTCGTCGGTGAGCGTCCGCTGCTGGTAGTTGAAGTAGCCCTCGCCCTTCTTCAGCTTGGACATGATGGTGTGCGGATGCATCGGCGTGAACTCGCTGAGCAGCATCACGTAGTCGGCATCGGCCCGCACCGGATCGGGTCCCGCAGGATCGACAATAATTGGACCGTAGTGGCCCGCTTGCTCCTGCAGCCCCGAATGGCTGTGCCACCAGTAGGTCCCAGCCTGCCGCAGCGCGGGCATCTCGTAGGTGAACGTCTGGCCCGGCTTGATACCGGGAAAGCTTACGCCGGGCACGCCATCGAACTGGAACGGGACCAGAAGGCCATGCCAGTGGATCGAACTGTCCTCATCGAGCGAGTTGGTGACGTTGAGGTTGACCGGCTCGCCTTCCTTGAGCCGCACGAGTGGACCAGGCACGCTCCCATTCACTGCGACACCCATCCCGCGTCGCCCCTGCACCGAAAAGGGGCCGCGCGCGATATTAAGATCGATGCTACGTCCCGAAACCTCGTCGAATCCTTGCCGGATTGCCGGACCGTTCATATTGGCACCGCGAGCCCAAGCCGGTATCGCGGCCGCGGCCCCGATCATACCACCTGCCGCCAAGCTTGATCCGAGAAAACTACGTCTAGTGACAGTCTGCATCGTTGGTCCTGCGTGAATAGCTTTTGCCCCTTCTACGCAGCCGGCGTTCGTTTCCCTCACCCGAGCGAAATTTTTTCCTTCAGCCTCTTTCGGGCACGATAGACCAGCGATTCCACTGCCTTTTCCGAGACACCCATCATCTCTCCCGCTTCGCGCTGGCTGTGCCCCTCGATGGCAACGAGTATGAGCGCCTCGCGCAGTCGTAACGGCAGGCGATCGATCTCCAACTGCGTCCGACTCAAGATTTGTCGGTCCACCGTCTCGCTTTCCGGTGAGGGAGCAGGGTCGGGCGAGAACTCCGGCTCGGGGGCGGTGCCAAAGCCAAGAAAGCGGGCTGCTTTGCGGTGCCGCAGTTTATCACGGCATTTGTTGAGGGTGATTGTCGTGAGCAATGGTAACACCGGTCGCGATGGATCGAGGCGCGCACGGGTAAGCCATGCGGAAGCCAAGGCGTTCTGCACCGCGTCCTCGGCCTCCTCGCGGATCCCAAGCATCCGGGTAGAGGTCGTCAGCAATTTAGGAATGTGCGGTTCGACCAGTCGTGTGAACGCACGGCGATCGCCGGCAACCACCTTGGCGACGAGAGCTTGTTCTTGACTGTCGACTTCGGTCGGCACTCCGCAATCATTCCGGTGGCGGACCGGTTAGGGAAAGGGAGACCTGCCGGTCGAACTCACGCTGCTGCTCTTCGTCGAGGATACTGCGCATCGCGAAAACGTGCCGGACGGTGGCCTTCTGTAGCTCACCCATCGCGGTGTGCACCTCGTCGATCGCCGCGCTAACTTCGGGGCCGTATTCATGCTCGCTGTCCATCGCGGCAGCGAGCGTTGCATTGGCCCGACGCACTTCAAGCTCTCTGCGTGCGTTCTCGATCGCATAACGTTCCTCGAGAAGGTCGAGCTCCTCCTCCTGATCCGCGGTAAGATTCAGACGCTCGTGCACGAAGTCGTGGAGCCCAACCGGTTCTTTTGATCCGAGCCAGCGTTCGGCACCGAGCGCTCCAAGGCATCCCGCAAACGCGGCGAGCACAACGGCGACGGCAATCTGGAACTTGGTGTTCTTCATCGTGAGACGTGCAGTAGATCGGCAGGAGAGAGTCGGGTCTGGTCGAGGAAGGTATACCGTGTGTCTTCGCTGTAGCCGGGCGCCTGAACGGTGAGTGCCCCAGCACCAAGACCGATGGTCAGAAGTCCCGCGAACAAGAAACTCCGCATCGTTCGATCACGTCTTGCAGCCAGTTCGCCGACCCGCTCCCAGACCCCTTCCATAAAATCGTCGCGCATACCGCCGGGGGCCTCATGGCTTAGCGCGTCAAGAATAGGGTCTAGCCTCTGTGTCATCGTCTCGTTCCAAGCCTCATAGCGCGGTCATTCTCACGATACGCCTCAAGCGCATCCATCCCTCACGGAAATAATTTTGCGGGAAAGCGCCTCGGCTTGCGTAGCAGACGGCATGACAACCGTTAACCGTTCGTGAAAGCTGGCAGGCCCTCGTGAAGTTTTTGTTTTCCCTGATGCTGCTGTTCGCCGCCGTTCTGGCCACCGGCCCGGTCTACGCCCACGGTGATAATGCACACCAAAGCGAGATGACTAGGGCTGCTGCTGACAAGAATGACGACGGCTCCGCCGCCGCGCCCGCCACTGAAGCGGACGACGAAGCCGCAGGTGCTCATGGCCGCGCCTCCGAAGGCAGCGATGGTGCCGAAACGAACCGTATCATTTCGTTCCTAAAGACGCTTCATCCCGCAACAGTTCACTTCCCCATTGCCCTGATTTTGACCGCGGCCTTTGTCGAACTGGTAGCTGCGATGGGCATGGTTGAAAGGTCTGAACCGACAGTTCGGCTGTTGATCTACGCGGGAACAATCGGTGCAATTGTAGCGGCGTCGTTCGGTTGGATACATACCGGTTTTTGGTTCGGTGGCGATACGACCATGCAGCTCCACCGCTGGATGGGCATGCTGATCGCCGTCCTGGGAGTGGGCTTATCTCTTATCACGCATCGGGATGAGGGTGGCCGAATTCTGCTGCGGTCCGGTCTAGTCGTCATTGCTGTGCTTGTCATCGCCCAAGGGTATCTGGGCGGCGAACTGGCCCATGGGCCAGATCATCTTGGATTGTCTCTTACGTGAACGAGGTAGCTATGACGCATAAAAAGCAGGTCAACGTGATCGCGTTGGCGTTTGCAACATCTCTGATGACGAGCCTCGCGGCCTGTGACGCACCGTCCGATCGTATCGAGGAGGACGAGGCTACCGCGGTGGCCGAGCCCGAAACGGTGCCTGGCACCCAGCCCGCCGCATCTATAGAGAACCCGGAACCGGCAACGGGCAACACGGTGATGCCCGCGGAACCAGCGGCCCGAAACGATCCGGCTGGGATGTCGAAGCAGTCGTCACGACCTTCGGCGCCACCTACCGTTCCACCATCCGCAAGCGCTGTTCCTAAAGATGCAGACGCATTGCCACCAGACGAGCACGCCGGGCACGACATGGATTCAATGCCCGGCCACGAAATGGACAACGATTGAGGGGCGAATGATGAGCCAGCAAAACTTTACCAAAGCTTGGAACCGGACCCGAAGGGCATTGGCCGCTAGCGGAATGGTCTTGCTAGCCGCCTGCACGAGCGCGGTGCAGGCCAGTCCCTACGTCATGTTCCGCGATCCTCAGTGCGGATGCTGCGAGGAGTGGGCGAAGCACGTGCATGCGGGTCTCGAGCATGAGGTTGAGACGCGCGAGGACCGCCCCATGGCTGAGGTCAAGGCCGAACTGGGCGTGCCGGATGCGCTCGCTTCGTGTCATACAATGAGAGTCGATGGCTACATTATCGAAGGCCATGTCCCAGCTCGCGAGATCGCCCGTCTACTCGAAGAACGGCCAGCTGAAGTGACAGGGCTCGCAGTTGCCGGCATGCCACTTGGCTCGCCCGGTATGGAGGTAGGTGGACGAGTGCAGCCCTATCAGGTGATCGCCTTTGGCCCTGAAGGAAGCAGTGTATGGGCAAGCTATCCGGAGAGCGCTTCATGAGCGCTCGATCCGATCATTCGAAAAAGGCCACCGTCTACCGGATGGTTATGCCCGACCATCTGTGTCCCTACGGCCTCAAGACCGTGGACCTGCTGAAGCGCGAAGGCTTCGAGGTCGAGGATCATCACTTGACCACGCGCGAGGAGACCGACGCCTTCAAGAAGAAGCACGGCGTCGAAACCACGCCGCAGACCTTCATCGATGGCAAGCGGATCGGCGGCTACGACGATCTTCGCGAACACTTCGGGAAATCGCGCAGCCAGCCGCAAGAGGGCGAGACGAGCTACCAGCCGGTAATCGCGATCTTCGGCGTGGCCTTCCTGCTCGGCCTGGCGATCAGCTGGTATGTCTTCGATACCATCTTCACCGTTGAGGCGATCGAGTGGTTCGTCAGTCTCTCGATGGCCTTGCTGGCGATCCAGAAATTGCAGGACGTGCGCAGTTTCTCGACAATGTTCCTGAACTACGACCTGCTCGCGCGACGCTGGGTGCCCTACGGCTTCGTCTATCCGTTCGGCGAGGGACTCGCTGGGGTCCTGATGGTCGCCCATGCCCTGCCGATCATATCGGTGCCGGTCTCGCTGTTCATCGGGACGGTCGGCGCGGTCAGCGTGTTCAAGGCGGTCTACATCGACAAGCGCGAACTCAAGTGCGCCTGCGTTGGCGGCAACAGCAACGTGCCGCTGGGCTTTGTCTCGCTGACCGAGAACCTGTTCATGATCGGAATGGGCCTGTGGATGGGCGCTAAGGCGCTTGGATCGGTCGTCCTATGATTTTGGCACTTCTTCTCGGCTTCGCATTGTTCGCAATCTCGCTCTACTTCCACATGTGGATGCTGCGCGGAGCGAAGGCCGTGTCGCCGCCTGACAAAGATCCCCGTCATCTGCGTCTGCTGGCTGGGTCGAGCCTCGTTCTCGTTAGCCACTTGGTGATCGCAGGGATTTTCGCGGGAGGCATGTATCTCGCATCGGCGTGGGGCCTCGGCAGCCTTGAGAAGGACGTCATCGATAGCTGGATGGACTATTACTATTTCGCGTTGATCACGATTTCGACCGTCGGTCTCGGCGATATTCTCCCAGCGGGCCACATGCGCGCGCTTTCTGGGATCGCGGCGCTGACAGGTTTCCTGATGATCAGCTGCACCGCGCAATATGTCTATAAAACGATGAGCAAACAGGAGGAATGATATGGCGAACGGCGAGCAACACAAGCACGAGGGAGGCGGCGGTAACTACTGGCGGTTCATGGCGATGGTCTCGACTTCCACCGTCATCATGTTCTTCCTCATGTATGCCAACACCTTCGATGCCGATCACCTTTTCTGGAGCGAAACCCGCTTCTGGATGATGTTCGTCATGGGCGCGATGATGATGGTCGTCATGCTCCTCTTCATGTGGGGCATGTATAAAGACCGGACGAAGAACTTCATCATCTTGGGCGTTGGGGCAATCGTTTTTGCGCTCGCCCTCTGGCTCGTGCGCAGTCAGACGACGGTCGACGACGAGGAATACATGGCGGCGATGATCCCGCACCACTCAATCGCGATTATGACCAGCGAGCGTGCGAGCATCAAGGACCCGCGGGTGCGCAAGCTCGCCCACGATATCATTCTCGCCCAGCGACGCGAGATCGCACAGATGAAGTATCTCATCGCGGACATTGAAGAAAACGGCGTGCGGACGGAAGAGCGCCTGCCGGAGGGGATCGAGACACCGCGCGCTGCCCCACCATCACCCGCACCGGAATTGCTTGAGACATCCGAGAATGGAGCAGGACAATGAACAAGCGACTGATCTTAATGGCGAGCCTGTCTGCCGTCCTGGCCGGGTGCAACCAGAACACCGCCATCGGCAACGACCGGGAAGCACATCTCGACCCGCCGGCCGAAGCCGCTGCGATCGAGTCTGCTTCGAGCGCTTTGCAGGGAGTGGCAACTGCCCTGGTGAAGCCAGAGACGATGACCGATGCCGACATCGCCGCAATTGGCGGTGACCAAGGACGCTGTGTGTTCCGCTTGACCGAAGTTGGATTCCCAACCTTTGTCTACGAGCAGAACGGGGCCGGTTTCATCAAGCTCAATGGCAAGCTGATACAGGTCGAAGCTGATGAAGCAGATCGTTTTACCAGCGGGGAATTGTTGATCACGACACGGGCGCTCGATGACCGAGGGAATGCTGGTCTGCAGGCGCAGCAGCTGATCGTCGTTCCGCCGGGGGCGAAGGACGAACTGGGTTATAGGGGCTACGTTAACTGCTGATCCCCTCGAGCCGAATTTCCAAGAAGAGCGCAGTATGGGAGAAAAATTCAATAAGCCCGAGGTTTGGCTGGCACTCCATGGTTTTCTCGTGGCGTTCGTCTGGGAGATGTTCCAGATGCCATTCTACGAGATGGGCGCGTCGACGGCTTGGCAAGTTCCGACGCGCTGCGCGCTCGCCAGCTTTGGCGATGCGGGAATCATGGTTTTTGCATATTCGGTCGCTGCGCTTATCGCCCGAAATAGGCAGTGGCTGCACCATGCGACATGGAAACCCTTAGCGGCCTTTCTGCTGACCGGTGAGGTAATCACGATTGCCATCGAATTTGTCGCGCTGCGCGTCCCATGGGGCTGGAACTACTCTGCCCGAATGCCCGTATTGTGGGACATCGGATTGATCCCAATCGCCATGTGGCTTGTGGTTCCACTCGCTGCACTAAAGCTTGCTGCGCGCAGCACTCCAAAATCCGCAGGGGATAGCGCTTGAATGACGGAATAGCGCCCCCGCACCCGCGCACAGCAAAGCGAAAGGAGAGAGCATGCTGCTTGAAAAGATCAAGACACCTGGTTTGTCGCACCTTTCCTATTTGATCGGATCGGGCGGTCAGGCCGCCGTCATCGATCCTCGCAGGGATTGCGAGATCTATATCGAGAAGGCGCGAAACGAGGGGTTGCGGATCACCCATATTTTCGAGACCCACCGCAACGAAGACCTGGTTTCCGGTGCGCCCATCCTCGCTGAGCTGACCGGGGCGGAAGTATTTCACGGCCCCAACGCGGACGGCGAGGTGGAATACGCAAAGACCACGAGAGAAGGCGACCGCTACGCGATCGGACAGCTCGAAATCCGCGTCCTCGAAACTCCGGGCCACACCTTCGACCACCTCGCCTATGCCATCTTCGATAGCGAGTATCCTGACAAGGCAGTCGGCGTCTTCACCGGCGACGCGCTGTTTGTCGGCGATGTTGGCCGAACCGATTTCTATCCCGATCGCAAGCGCGAAGTCGCGGGCCTCCTTTTCGACTCGCTTCGCAAGATCTGCGATCTGGGCGACCAAGCGATCATTTATCCCGCACATGGTGCCGGTTCAGTGTGCGGATCGGGTATGGCGGACAGGGAGTTTTCGACGGTCGGTCACGAGCGCCGCAACAACCCCATGCTCCAGATCGAGGATCGCGACACGTTCATCGACCGCAAGGTCAACGAAAACCACTATCAGCCGCCCTATTTCCGGTTGATGGAACACCTCAACCTGGTGGGCGGCGACGCCGCACCGCGCGTGCTCAAGCCCCAACCGATGAGCCTTCGCGAACTGTCGTCCTGTGATGCCGACAGGGTTATCGATGTCCGCGAGCCGCTTGCCTATGCGGCGGGGCATCTGCCGGGCAGCATCAACCTGCCGGTCGGCATGATCCCGGCCTTTGCCGGATGGTTCATTGCCGAAGGCGAGAAGCTCGCGCTGGTGGCTTCGTCGCAGGGCCAGCTATCAACCGCGATGGAGCATCTGGTGAGGATTGCGCTCGACAACATCGTCGGGGGTTATGCCGGTGTGGTTCCAGCCGCAGCCTCGGGGAAAACCATGCGCTCGATCCCGATGATCGGCACGGAGGAAGTCGAGCGCCGTTTGCAGGAAAAGCCCGGCGACTGGACCCTGCTCGACGTGCGAGATGCCGACGAGCGGCAAGCGCGGGCGATCGAAGGATCTCGCCATATCTACGTCGGCGAACTGAACGAGAAGTGGAAAAACCTCGACCCCGGCCAACGCCATACACTCCTGTGCGCAAGCGGGATGCGCGCGACTGTGGCCGCCGGCTGGCTCGATGCGCACGGGTTCGACCATCTCGATGTGTATCTGGGTTCGATGGGCGCCTGGAAGGCGGCGCATGGATAAATGATCGGGTAACTGTTCAACGACTTGGGAATTAGGGGATGGATCACGCCCTTCGCCAAGCAATAGATAACCGGAACATCACTTAAGGATTGGGATCGCGAGCGTTCGCGAAGTGCGAGCCGCAGATCAGTTTGCGGCTTCCACGAGAAAGCCCGCCAAGCTGCGCAACGCATTGCGTTCCGCCCTGTAGGTCACCGACCGGCCCTCCTTCGTAGACGAAACCAAACCAGCGTTGCGCAGCACGGACAGGTGGACAGAAGTGTTGTTAGGCATCGTATCCGTTTGCTCGGCGACCTCACTCGAGGTGATGCCGTTCGCCGCTCGCGCTATGGCCAGGAATATCTCCAGCCGGGTTGGCTGGGCCAAGGCACTGAGTTTCGCGACGGCGTCCATCTTTTCCATTCTCCTGCAGATAGCGTCAGCAATCCCTACCGACAAGTTAATTCAATACTTCATTACTTATTGAAGTATTTTCTGTTCATGCTATGTGCTGCGTCACGAGGCGCTGGTAGGTCCGGCGCGGAACGTGGGGAGCGGTGCGATGAGCGATACCGCGGATTACGAGTTCGACCCTTATTTCGAGCGGGCTCCGGAGGACTGGGCGCTCGACCCGCTCGAGGACGAGAGTGGCGGCATGTTGGCTATTCGGCGCGTCGCGCTCGTCCGGATCGCATGCGTGGCTGCAGAGACCGGGGCGAGAATGCAGCGGGACGGCTTGGCGGAGGATCCCGTCGACTGGATGGTCTCGCCGCTCGAGCTATTCGAAGGCCGCCCGCCGATCGAAGCCTGCATGGAGCGCAGTGCGTGCTCAAAGGCGATCCTCCTTCACGGCCTGGGCCTTGGCCTCGACGCCGATCCAACGGTCATCAATCAATTGCTTTTCGACCATTCGCCATCCTCGGAGACCGGACGTGGTTGAACCGGCGCAGTCCGACATCCGGCAGCTCCGCCGTGTCGATCTTCACGTAGGTGAAACAGGCTTCGGGGATCCGGACGATCCCCAACGTGTCGCGGCCGTTTTGGATGTGGAGACCACCGGGCTCGATCCCGAAAGCGACAGGGTCATCGAACTGGCAGTGCGACGTTTCAGGTATGATCCCGGCGGGAACATCACCGAGATCGGCCGGGCGTGGTGCTGGCGCGAGGATCCCGGCGTTCCGCTGCCGGAAGATGTGATCCGGATCACCGGCATCACGGATCAGGACCTCATTGGACGGCGAATAGACGACCGGATCGCGACCGATATCATTTCGTCCGCCGATGTCGTCATCGCCCACAACGCGGCGTTCGATCGTCCCATGGTGGAGAAGCGCCTTACTGACCTGCCGATCAAGCAGTGGGCTTGCTCCTGCGTGGAGATCGACTGGGCCGCCGCTGGCTTTGAAGGCAGGTCGCTCGGCTGGCTCTGCGCGCAGGCAGGATGGTTCTATGATGCGCACCGAGCGCAGGGGGATGTCGACGCGCTCATCCAGCTTCTGCGGCACGAGCGGACCGACGGTCGTCCGCTGCTCTACGAGCTCGATGGCAGCTCTTCGTGCGATAGTTTCGTTATCGAAGCGGTCGGCTCGGCCTTCTCGACCAAGGATGCTCTGCGGATGCGCGGCTACCGCTGGGATCCGAAGGCGCAGGTCTGGTGGCGTGAGGTCATGGAGTTTCGCGTTCTCGAGGAACAGGCGTGGTTGGCCAGCGAGGTCTACGCGAACGGAAAGGGCGCACGAGCCCTTGGCCCCAGGATGACGCGCCGAGACGCATACAGCCGCTATCGCCTCGATACTCCGGATTGATCGATGCCCAGAAAAACCAGCTCTGGAGGACCGAACATGGCAAGGAAGCTGACCCAGCGGAAGACTGCCGGCAAGCAGGTCACGAAAGCGACGCTGCCGGACGGCCTGTTGAACGCCGCACCGGTTCCCTACCAGGTGGCGGACACCAGCATCACGGCCCTGCAGGTGTATCACAATCCCGATCGCCGACCGTCGGGCGACGGTCCCTGGAACAACGAGGCGGACAAGGTGTCCTGGATCGACAACGAGACCGGCTTCGGCTGCATCATGCTTCGCCAGAAGAACGGGACGATCTCTGGCTATGTGGGGGTGAGCCCCGAGCATCCGCTCTTCGGCTATGAGGCGGACGCTGTGCCGGTCGGTGTTTCCAACACGGTTCACGGCGGCGTGACCTACGGCAAGGCCTGCGAGGTCAACCGGTTCGAACGGCGCGCCTACGGCAAGCCGCGTCAGGAGCGCTACACCGTGTGCCACACGACATTGGTCAGGACGGTCCAGGACTATCGCACGGTGCAGACCACCGAGGACGAGTTCCATAATGATCTGTGGTGGCTGGGTTTCGATACCGATCATCCGGGCGACCTCGTTCCGGGCGGTCGATACGGCGAAGGTCGCAAGGGTGACGTCTATCGCGATCAGTCCTTCGTCTACGAGAACTGCATCGAACTGGCGCGCAAGTTGAAATCGCTGACCGAGAAGGGTTCGGCCATGGATACGCCGACCCGCGAGCCACTCGGCCTTCCGGCGCCCGCCGAGCATAAGGGTGAGTGATGGTCAGCTCGTTTCACCCTTTCGGTGCCGGTAAGGAACGCTACGGCGATGATCGGCATCCCGATCTACCCTGGGGATACTGGATGGTTTCGAGCGGATCGGTGCCGGGAGAACCGCCGTTGGTCGATGAGGACGGCCGTGAGTGGGGATCGGTGCGCGAGGCATTCTGGATCGATCGCCTCGGTCTGCCCGCCATCCATTCCGGGTGGATGAACGGGATCATGGAATTCATGGCGAGCTACCTCGCAATTGCCGACGGTCGCTTCGTTCCGCCGGAGGAGCGTGTCCGGGACATTTTCCTAGGTGATGGTCACCTCGATCAGTTCTTCAGAGCCTACCTGCTGGCTGCTGGGCTGGTGAACGACACGGACGGAAGGCCGACGCCTGAAGGGCGCTCTGTGCTGCTGATGCTCATTGCTACGCGAACGCGAGAGGATGCCGCGGAGGATGTAGGCCTCGACTGGATCTTGGCGAACCGGTCGGTGGCGAGTCATTCCGAGCGCAAGGCTGCTGCTGAGGAGATTGAACGGCGGGAGCGCGTCGCTGCGCGCATGGCGCACCGCTTCTCTACCGATTCGATAGGCAATGATCCGGTGGTGAAGCTGATCGGCTTGCGGATCACCCGCGAGATCCCTGTGCGCAGCACACTGTGGACGATGACCTGGCCCGATGGCGACCGTCGCGCGCGCGACCGCTTCTACCTCTGGCTGCTCGAGCGCATCGATCGCTGGGATGAATGGAGCGAGATGGTCAGCCGTGATGGCGCTCGCGCCCTGACCGAGCATTTCATGAAGCTCGCATTTTGCGATCGATTCGTCGCCGAGGGATTTGCTGGCTTCGATGGACTTTGAAGAGTGATCCAATTCGAGGCGTCGTCCGAGGTGCTCAGGGAAGCTCACTGCGGAGACATTGGGGCGGATCTCAGCGATGTGCCTGTAAGCAATAAAAAACCCGGCGATCACTCGCCGGGCCTTATGACCTTAAGGTCGATTGCAGATCAGATGTCTGTTCCGGAATCATGAACCATCTTGGTATCTCCTACAGGTTCTAGATAGCATCAACTTGTTTAAGCGATGGTGAACATTTTCGTTCCTTGTTTGCCGCCCTATCCCACTCTCATAGCTCTTGCAACGCTATATAGCCCCCTTGCGAACTTCATCAAGGAAAGGTGGCTTCAGGGCTTCTCCGGCAGCCATGAGCGCACACATCTCCTCGACATCTGCACGGAACTCCTCGGCCTCTTTGCGCAGGAAGGTCCAGCAACTGAAGTTCAGTTGGCCCGGGACGACCCGCTCAATCGCGCTGTCCAGTTCCTTCAGGGCCAGATCTTTCTGGCCTACGATAGCATATGCCAAGGCGGTGCATTGATGCACATTGGGATCGCCGACCTCCATGCGAGGCAGGGCGTCGGCTAGACTTTCGAACATGTGCTTGGGCGGCTGGCCCGTTTTGCCCCAATATGCGATGGCTCGATTAAATTCGACCGCTTCGGTGCCCTGAAACTCCCTGTCGCTGGTGAGAGTGAGGGCCTCGTCGAAACGGCCCGAGCCGATCAGCGCCAGCACGGCCGTCATGATGACGTCTTCTGCCTGTTCGGGTTTTATCTCGAGGTCATCCAGTGGCTCGATCAATGTATCAGCCACGAGATCGAGGTGTTGCCGGTCCTGCATCAGCAATGGCGCCAGCTCTAACTTGGCCCTCATCTTCACGCCTTGCTGCTGAAAGATGTCGAGTGCGACTTGGACGGGATTTTCTGCGGCACTTCTGAGCATCCGGGCTGCGGGGCGGAATTCGAACGTGCTTCCCTCGGGCGATGTCAGCACCTCCTTCAGATCGCTGAGTGCTTCGTCTTTCTTGCCGAGATGCATTCGGACTATGGCTCGCACGGTCCGCGCCGCCACGGTCTCGTAACCAGCGCCAATTGCATCGCTGAGACTGGATTCCTGGCTCTCGTAGTCCTTCGCTTCCGAAAATACCTCGGCGGCAAGGAACGCCAGCCTCCCGTCGTCAGAATGGGTGGCGGCAATTTCGCTCGCGAGGTCTTTTACATCCGTCGCTGTCTTAGCTTTCTTCTCTTTGCGAGCAGTCCTGAAGACTTCCGGCAGCCGCTTGAGAGTGAACTTAGCCCCCTCTCTATCAGTGATGTTCTGACCGATGATGGCCGACATCAGATAGCGGTATTCACTGGACAGCCGGGAGTTCTCTCTTGCCTCGACGATCAGCGGTAGATCAAGGAGGTTCAAGTTGACCCAATGGCTGATGGTCACCACCGGCGGCTCCAGCCGGTCTTTCTGCCCGTAATCTAGAACCTTTGCGGCCTGGTCCAGAGCGGCTTCCAGAATGTGGTTCTCGTCGAAGAGATCGGGGATGTTCGATGGGCAGAAGATCAGATCGATTTCTCGGCCACTCCGCTTGCGTTCTGTGCGGATAAGGTCGACGATTGGCACGAGGCCGTCGGTGTTTTGTCGTGTCGGCATGAACAGGATCGCGACAGCGTCAGGCAGCTGTCTCGTGCAGATGCCACCGATGTCCGTGTTCCCGGTCCTGCTGTCGATCAGGACGTAGTCGAATCCTTGGCCGTCGAACTCCTCCCACTGCACCTTCATGTCATCGAGCAGTTCTGCTCCCTCGCGCTCCGCGTAGAGATAGCCCCAATCGATCTTGGCGAATTGTTCGGCATATTCGGGGCGAGTGTTGTCACCCGCGGGAAGCACCCAGATGTCGCGCCCGTTGTCCAACTGGCACGGGACGATGTAATCAGCGACTTCCGGAACCTCGTTCGTGTCGAGGTAATGGCAGACGTAGTCGACTATGCCGGGCTTTCCTGCAGCCGCGGTCAGTGATCCATAGCTGGGAACGCCCGGAGCCTCGAGATCGAAGTCGACCACGAGCACCCGGCGCCCGATTTCGGCGAGCAGAGCCGCGACGTTGGCAAGCGCCATCGTTCGACCGACACCGCCCTTATAGGAATAGAATGTAGTAACGAACATCAGTGCATTGTCATTTCTGGCCGGAGGTCGAACGGTTTGTGTGGGCGTGAGGGACCGCGGAATTTCGGTTTGCGCCTTTCCCCCTGCGGTTTACCGGCCCTTTCGCGGGCATAATCCTCGTATCGGGTGAATGGCCTTGCCGACACTGCGGTGGCCGCTGTCTCCCTCCCCTCCATTTTTCCGGTCTGAATTGGGATGGCCACAGGACTTCCCTGAAGTTCGAAGTTCAGCCTCTGAATGCATTCAGCCTGTTCGATAGCCTCAGGCGCGAGCTTGCCGCGGTCGGCTAACCAACGTGCGACTTCTTCCCAAGACCAGAGGGGCCGCGAGCTCGTGATGCCCGCGACCGGGAGTGGGAAGTTGCCCCCCCTTCCGCCGGTGGTGTAGAGCGACACGGCCTGCCGCGTGATGCCGGCACGCTCCGCGATGTCGCTGCTGCTCACAAGGGGATCAGGCTCGATCCGCAGGACCTTCGCCCCGGCGCTCCGGATGTCGTCACAGGCACTTCTTGCTGCACTTTCGAAATCCTCTGCCTCCCGATCGAAGAACAGGATGAAGACACCTCGCTGAAGCGAAACAGTCGCATCATCACAGCCGGCTTCATAGAAAGCGTATTCCCATTCATCGGTGTCGAGCGGCAGCCCGGTCGCCGCGATGGTGAATTCGAAGCTCTTCATGTCTTTTCCTTTCGAGTGGTGGTCACACACTCACAGATCCTCAACGCTCTGCGCAGGTTCTTCGCATGGTTCTGCCCGCTTTTCGGGGTAGAATAGACCGAGACGGAACAGGCACCCCTCCGGTTCGCCGGACACTTTGCCCGGCCCCAGATGTGCGCTCGTGCACCGCTCTTTTCGACACTCCATCCGGCATTTTCGAAATCCCGCAATGCATCTTCGATGTCCTTATCTGGGTGTGTCGGTCGCGCCATCTGGCCGCGATATGGGCCGCGTTGACATGAGTCAACCGCCAGAGGGTGCGTAACGAGCAAAAGATAAGAAAGCGTTGACATATGTCAACACCTTCACTAGATCAGTCGTGCTTCGACCGGAAGCGCGATGGAGATTGTGATGAGGGACATGGCTACAGCATTCTGCCTGGAACGGTGCGCGTTGTGATCCACGATCACGAATATGCGCTGCTCGGCGGTATAAACCGGGCGAAGGTGGGCCGGTATCTGAGTGTCGCGGCAGCCGCGATCTCCGCGCTTGTGATGCTTTGCGTCTTGGCGTTGTGGGATGTGGCAAAAGCGCTTGGCTTGCCGCCGAACATTCCGCCTGCGGTCCTTTCGCTGATCGGCGCCGGTTCGATATTCACCGTGCTGTATTGGTTCCTTGACCGGCATGCCTGGAAATGGGCACCGGTCGGCGGCTGGCTCAAGGCGCCCGACCTCAGCGGCGAATGGGACTGTCAGGGCACAACGCTGGCTCCTGACGGTTCGGTGGCGTTCAAGTGGTCCGGAACGGTCAAGATCGTGCAGAGCTGGGACAAGATCCGCGTGCGGCTGACCACCTCGACATCCGGATCCAACAGCCTGGCCGCAGCACTCGTGTGTGACGAGGCAGATGGGTTTCGCCTTCTCTACAACTACCGGAACGATCCGCGGGTGGGAAAGCCCGAATTGCAGACCCACCGGGGATTCGCCGAACTCGTCTTTTCCCCTGACCGCTCAACGGCGGAGGGAGAATATTTCAACGGCCATGGCCGCTTTACTTTCGGAACAATGAAGCTCGTGAAGGGAGTTGCCTGATGCCCCGGGACATTAATACGCGCCTCGAGAATCTTCGCATCCGCCGTAAGGGGGTCGACGCCGCCCGATCTGGCCGGGTGACGGCGTCGGTTGCCGATGAGGTATTGCGCAAGAGCGTGATCCAGGAATCCTGGCAACGCCGTGCCACTGAACAACCTTACACTCGTTATGCACTCGGCGCCATGCAGGCGGTTGACCCCGCCTATACGCAGAAGAGCCACGACGAGGCTGATAGGGTGGCAAAGCAGCTGCGCAGTGGATTGTCCATTCCGATTGAGATGCGACTGCAGGGCTCGGTTCCGCTCGACGTCCATATTCGAGGCGTCAGCGACGTGGATCTCCTGGTCATCCGGACCGATTTCCTGCGTTATGACACCTTCGGCGCGTTGGCCACGAGCGGATGGTATAGCCCATCGAGCAAAACGTCCTTGTCGGTGCTTCGCGACCTGCGCATCGAGTGCGAAGAATTGTTGAAGCGGCGCTATTGGGGGGCGGATGTCGATTGCGACGGCGGCAAGTGCATTGCGCTATCAGGTGGTAGCTTCGAACGGCCGGTCGATGTGGTTCCGTCCCATTGGCATGATACGGTTGACTATCAGGCATCCCGGTTGGAGCACGAACGCGGCGTCTACATTCTTGATAAGAAGATTCCGGACACCTTCTCGAACCTTCCGTTCAAGCACATCAAGCGAGTGAACGAGCGCGACCAATCGTATTTCGGAGGCTTGAAGAAAGCGATCCGCCTCGTGAAGAACGTGAAGAACGACGCTTCGGATGAGTCGACCGCTGCGAAGCTTCCGAGCTTTGACATCGCTGCACTGATGTATCACGCCGATGAGACCAGCCTGAAAGCCGGCTATGTCAATGAACTCCATATCCTGTCGGAGGCACAGCGTTTCCTCGATTGGTGCTATCGAAATAAGGACGATGCTGGTCGGCTGACCACACCGGACGGACTTCGCCGAATCTTGGATACCGAGGCCAAGCACAGCGGACTGCTCGCGATCTCCAGCGAACTCGACGACCTCGCGCAGCAGGTGGCCCGTGAGCAGGGATCGCTCGGGCCATCGCCCTCTTGGTCCAACGTATACTCGACACTTGGAAGTGCGCGAGTTCCCGATGCTGCCTGAAATCTTCGTCGACGAAGCGTCGGGAGCGGTGAGCTAGCGAGTGTCTTCTGCCCCCTAAACTGAACCAACAACGGCTTCTGGTCATGTTGGCCATGAAAGAGGATGAATATGAAGCGCCTGATTTTCTGTTTCGACGGGACCTGGAACAAGTTGTTGCCCGACGTCGCGACCAATGTGGTCCTGACCGCGGCAAGCATTGACCGTGTTGATCCGGCGGGCGTCCCGCAGGTGATCCATTATGACGAAGGCGTCGGAACAGGCGACCTCGAGCAGATTCGTGGCGGGATGTTCGGCTACGGGCTTATGGACAATGTGCGCGAGGCCTATCGCTTCTTGGTTTTCAACTACGATCCTGGCGACGAGATATTCGTTTTCGGGTTCTCGCGCGGTGCTTTCAGCGCGCGAACCTTCATCGGTTTCATCAGACACGTCGGCCCATTGCACCGTCTCCATGTCGGTCGGATCGACGAAGCGGTTGGCCTCTACGAAGATCGTCTGAAGGGAAAAGATGGCTCTGCCGAGGCCATGCGAAAGTTTCGCTCAACATATTCCGACAAGGTGTGCATCGGACAAGGTGATGAAGATTGGCGCTGTTCGAATGTTCCTGATTACATAAGTGGGAGCGCTCCGCTCATGACCATCAAGTATCTCGGCGTCTGGGATACGGTCGAGGCCATGGGCATTCCCGAGATCATTCCCGGAAGCGACTGGTTCAATCGCGAATACGATTATCATGACGCATCACTGGACACCTTCGTCGAGAGCGCGCGCCATGCGGTTGCGATCGACGAACGTCGCAAGCTCTTCCCTGTCGTTCGCTTTGACGATGTTGATCAGCTTAATGCGAGCCGCGGCTTCGATAGCAGCAGCGACGACGCTCCTTATCAGGAGCGGTGGTTTCCGGGTGTTCACGGATCGATCGGTGGCGGTGGCGACATCCGCGGACTTTCCGATGACGCTCTCATGTGGGTCTTGACGGGTGCGAAGAGAGCCGGACTGCGATTGGACACCGCCCGGGGAACCAGGATTCACGGCTTGCGGCCAGACCCTTTCGCGCCGTTGGTCAACGAAGCAGATCCGGAGTTCAGTGTAACTGGGTTGATAAAGGGCGACCGTGACGGTCCGCAGCATCTATGGCAGCTATCCAATAGCGCCATCCGCCGCTGGCAAATTCCCGCTAGTGCATTAGGTGGCGAAGCCTACCGACCCGGCACGCTCGATAATGTGAAGCAGGAACTTAACGCTTTGGGTCCTTGGAGCTTCGAGCCGCCCACCGACCTAGTGACGGAAGAAAAAGTGGGTATCGGCGATTCCCTCAGCAAGTTTGCCCATAAGCACTATGGCGATGCCGAGCTATGGCCCGAGATCTACGAGGCCAACCGAGATCGCATCCTCGACGAGGACGAGATATTTCCTGGTCTTTCAGTCCGGATACCCCGTCGCTCACCAAGCTGACGCAATTTAGAAGAAAGGCCCCTCATTCTGCAAAAATGAGGGGCTCTTGGTGCAATATGATAGTCGCGTGGAGGCCCGAGCCGGAATCGAACCGGCGTGCAAGGATTTGCAGTCCTCTGCGTAACCACTCCGCCATCGGGCCCCGCTGCTCACGGGCTTGGCGCGAAGCGGGCCATCTAGCGGGATGATCGCGGCAGTTCAATCGCCTTTCGGTCTCTAATGTCGCGCCCGCCCTTTCTATGGCCGCAGCCGGGTGTCTTCACATCGCCGCCCCCTTGTATAAGGAAGCCGCCATGACGATCGCTGCCATGCTTGAACCGATCGCCGGCAACGGCGAGACCGTAACCCTCCCCGCTCACGAGTGGATGCAGGGGCGCACGCTTTATGGCGGGGCGAGCGCGCTGATTGCGTACACCGCAGCGATCCGCGCCTTCCCCGATCTGCCCCCGCTGCGCTCTGCCCAGGTGGCGTTCGTCGCCCCGGTCGGCGCCGAGGTGACCCCGCATGCGAGCATCATCCGGCAGGGGCGCAACGTCACGCAGGTGCGCGTCGACCTGCTGGTGGAGGGCAGCCCCGCGCTGACATCCTTCTGGCTGTTCGGTGCTTCGCGCGAGGCCAATGCGGTCCACGCCGCCGAGCCGATCGCCCCCGCTCCGATCCCGATCGACGAGGCCGAGCGGCTGATGGAGGGCCAGGGCCCGGCCTTCATCCAGAACAATTACGAACTCCGCCGCGCAGCGCCGTCGGGCGGTGAAGGCGGGCCGGTGGTCCGCCGCTGGCTGCGCCTCAAGGGCGGCGACGACCTCGACCCGACCAGCCGCCTGATCCTGATCGGCGACACCATGCCGCCCGGCGCAATGCGCGCGATGCAGCGCCCCGGCCCGGTCAGCTCGATGAACTGGGCGATCAACCTGCTCGATCCGCTGGCGCAGACGCGCGACGGCTGGTGGATCGCGGAAGCCGCGAGCGACCACGCCGACCACGGCTATTCGAGCGAACGGCTGCGCCTGTGGGACGCCGACGGGCGCCTAGTGATGATCAGCCAGCAGGCGGCCGCGGTGTTCGGCTGAGATACCGCAAGCTCCCCTCCCTAGCGGGGGGGGGGCCAGCCATCGGCCGAAGTACACCCCCTCCCAGCCTCCCCCTCAAGTGGGAGGAGTTTGCAGCCTCAAGGACAGAGGTTCACGCGGCATCCGTGAAGTTCGGCGCGCGCTTGGCCATCCCGGCCATCACCGCTTCGATCTGGTTGGGCTGGCGGATGATGACGGCTTGCTCCTCGCTTTCGGCCATCAGCATGTCCTCGCCCGTCTCGTCGTGCATCCGGTTATGCAGCCGCTTGGCCGCGCGCACTGCGTCCGGGTTGCGCTGGGCGATGGTCGCGGCGATCTCCTTGGCCATGGCCAGCGGATCGTCCGACACATGCGTCGCGAGGCCCAGCACCTGCGCCTCCTCACCCGAGAACTCGCGGTTGGTGTAAACCAGCTCGCGCAGCACATCGTCGCGCACCAGTCCGCGCCATAACTGGTATCCGCCCATGTCGGGGACCAGCCCCCACTTCATTTCCATGATCGCCATCCGCGCGTCGGGTGCGGCGACGCGGATGTCCGCCCCGCTGGCGATCTGCATCCCGCCGCCGAAGCACACCCCGTGCACCGCCGCGATCACCGGCATGGGCAGCTTGCGCCAGACGGTCGCGACCTGCTGGAATTTATTCGAATCGCCGTGCGTGCGGTCGGTCAGCTTGGGCTCGTCCGGATCGGGAGCGCGGGCGAAGCTGGAAGTGTCGAGCCCGGCGCAAAAGCTGCGCCCCTCGCCAGACAGCACCACCACACGCACATCCTTGCGCTCCATCAGCGATTCGCCCGCGGCAATGATCGCCTCGAACATAGCCGGGTCGAGCGCGTTCATCTTGTCCGGCCGGTTGAGGCGGACATGCGCCACGCCATCCTCGCCGATCTCCACCGCGACCCGCTGTTCCTCAACCTGCGATGCCATGCCTGAACTCTCCCGTTGTTCGCTCGTTTGAAACCGTTCGGATGGTTCGTTGCGCAAGGGCGCGGCGCTGTCCAGCCTGTATCCCGCCCCATCGGTGGCGATCATCGCCGCAAGGCCGACGGTCTCAAGCTTGCGCCGCAGCCGCGCGACATGGACTGCGACGCGGTTGGTGCCGGGCTCGAAAGGGAGCCGCCAGACATCCTGCAGAAGCGCGCGCTGGCTGACCGTGGCTCCCGGCGTTTCCGCCAACCGCCAGAGCAGCGCAAACTCGCGCGGGTGCAGCGCGAGCCAACGGTCGCGCACATGCGCATCGCGATGGAACAGGTCGAGCCGCAACGGACCCGCCTCCATCCACCTCGCAATGAATTGCTGCGCTGCGTGCACGCGCCCCTGCCGCCCGCTGCCTCCACCAGGACATGCACCGTGGCACGTAGTTTACCTTATTGGAAAACAGGAACACTCCGGAACGGATGTATACCGGTTCAGGCTTGGGCGACGGTCCCTAGGCGTTCGATCGCTGGAGGAAGCGCTTGATATTGCGCGCGGCCTGCCGGATGCGCTGCTCGTTCTCGACCATCGCGATGCGGACGTAGCCCTCGCCCTCCTCGCCGTAGCCGATGCCTGCTGCGACCGCGACGCCCGCCTGCTCCAGCAGCTGCTTGGAGAAGTCGAGGCTGCCCATATGCTCGAAGCCCGGTGGCAGCGGAGCCCACGCGAACATGCTCGCGGGCGGAGAGGGAATCTCCCACCCGGCACGGGTAAAGCTCTCCACCATCACGTCGCGCCGCCGCTGGTAACGCAGGCGGTTTTCCTCGACGATGTCCTGCGGGCCGTTCAATGCCGCGCAGGCCGCCGCCTGAATCGGCGTGAACGCGCCGTAGTCGAGATAGGATTTCACCCGCGTCAGCGCCGCGATCAGCGTCGGGTTGCCGACCGCGAAGCCCATCCGCCACCCGGCCATCGAATAGGTCTTCGACATCGAAGTGAACTCGACCGCGACTTCCTTCGCGCCCGAAACTTCGAGGATCGAGCGGGTCGGCTTGCCGTCGTAATAGAGTTCGGAATAGGCGAGGTCGGACAGCACCCACACCTCGTTCTCCCGCGCCCACTTCACCAGCCGTTCGTAGAACGCCAGGTCGACCGTCTCGGCGGTCGGGTTGGACGGGTAGTTGACCACCAGCACGCTCGGCCGGGGCGAGGTGTAGGCCATCGCCTGATCCAGCGCTTCCCAGTATTCCTCGTTCGGCGTGGTCGGCACAGAGCGGATCGTCGCGCCCGCGATGATGAAGCCATAGGTGTGGATCGGGTAGGACGGGCTCGGCGCCAGCACCACGTCGCCCGGTGCGACGATCGCGGTCGCCATCGAGGAGAGGCCTTCCTTCGAGCCCATCGTCACCACCACCTCGCGCTCGGGATCGAGCTCGACCCCGAATCGCCGCGCGTAGTAATTAGCCTGCGCCTTGCGCAGCCCGGGAATGCCGCGCGACTGGCTGTAGCCGTGGGCGGATGCCTTGCCCGCAACCTCGCACAGCTTGTCGATCACATGCTGCGGCGGGGGGTGATCGGGATTGCCCATGCCCAGGTCGATGATGTCGCGGCCCGCCGCGCGCGCCGCATGGCGCATCGCGTTGACCTCGGCGATCACGTAGGGCGGCAGGCGCCGCATCCGGTAGAATTGCTCGTCGCTCAAGCTGTGCTCCCGCTCGCTCGGTTCGTTTCGTCCTTTCTGGAACGCCGCGCGCTTCTGTGCAATTGAAGCTTGAGAGAGGACGCCCAGAAATTTCTTTGCACGCCCAAGCATGCGGTTGGCGGGAAATTGACCAGAAGGACCGATGCGATGGCCAAGGATTCATCCGATCCAGCCGAGGGGAACATGTTCTCCGCGATGCTGGAGGCGCAGGCGCGCTGGACGCAGATGATGCTCGCGCCGCTCGCCACCCCGGACCACAGCGATGCGGATGGCGCTGCGGATGACACGCCGCCCGCGCTCGCCGATCTTCAGAAATGGGCGGAGAACGCGACCCGGCTGCAGACCATGTGGCTAGAATTCTGCCAAACCCACGCGATCGAGGCGACCAGCGATATGATGGCGGGGGATCCCGCCCAGTGGCCCGCGAAGTGGTTCTCGATGTTCGAAAGCTGGACCCAGCAGCTCCCCTTCGCAGACCCTGCCGAACAGCAGCGCTGGTGGGCGGAAAGCGCGCAGCTGTGGCAGGCGCTGATGCTTCCGCAAGGCGATCAGGGCGGCGAGGCCGGGGCGGCGAGCCCGAATCTGCCGCGCGAAGATCGGCGCTTCGCCGATCCGCGATGGCGCGAACAGCCGGTCTATGCGCTGATCCACCAGACCTATCTGCTACTCAGCGAGCGGGTGGAGACGATGGTCGAGCAGATGGACAACATCGATCCGGCCAAGCGCGAACAGCTCAAATTCGCGACCCAGGCGATGGCCGAAGCGCTCAGCCCCGCGAACTTCCCTGCGACCAATCCGATCGTGCTCGACCGGATCATGGAGACCCGCGGCGAAAGTCTGGTCAAGGGGATGCAGAACCTGCTGCAGGATCTGCAGAAGGGCCAGCTGACCCATTCCGACCCGCAGGCCTTCGTGGTGGGCGAGAATATCGCGACCACGCCGGGCAAGGTGATCTACGAGACGCCGCTGTTCCAGCTGATCCAGTACGACCCGAGCACGGAAAAGGTGCTGTCGGTGCCGCTGGTGATCTTCCCGCCGTGGATCAACCGGTTCTACATCCTCGATCTCAACGAGAAGAAGAGCTTCGTGAAATGGGCTGTCGACCAGGGTTTGACCGTGTTCATGGTCAGCTGGAAATCGGCCGACTCTTCGATGAAGGACGTGGTATGGGACGATTACATCGCCGCCCAGATCGAGGCGATCGACCATGTCCGCAAGCGTCTGCGCCAGCCCGCCGTCCATACGATCGGCTATTGCGTCGCGGGGACCACGCTGGCCGCGACGCTCGCGGTGATGGCCGCGAAGGGTGAGGCCGACAAGGTCAAGAGCGCGACCTTCTTCACCGCGCAGGTCGATTTCGACGATGCGGGCGATCTGCTCCACTTCATCGACGATCACCAGCTGACCACGATCAAGGGGCTGGAGCGCGACGGCTATGTCGACGGGCGCTACATGGCGGCGACCTTCAACCTGCTGCGCGGCAACGACCTTATCTGGAACTACGTCGTGCGCAATTACCTGCTGGGCGAGGATCACACCGCGTTCGACCTGCTCCACTGGAATGGCGATGTCACCAACCTGCCCGCCAAGTGGCATCGCAATTATCTGCAGGATCTTTATCGCGACAACCTGCTGGTGAAGCCCGGCAGGCTGGAGGCGCTGGGCGAGGCGATCGACCTGACCAGGGTCGACGTGCCGACCTACATCCAGGCAGGCAAGGATGATCATATCGCGCCCGTGACCAGCGTCTGGAAGTTGACCGAGCATTTCACCGGCCCCACGCGCTTCGTCCTGGCAGGATCGGGCCACATCGCCGGGGTCGTCAATCCGCCCGCTGCGGGCAAATACCAGTACTGGATCAACGAGGACGAAAGCGTCGGCAGCCTCGACGAGTTTCGCAAGGGTGCGACGGAGCATCCGGGCAGCTGGTGGCCCGACTGGATCGAGTGGATCCGCAGCCATGACGACAGGGAGATCCCCGCGCGGGGCAAGCGCAAGCCGGGCAGCGGCAAGACCGACACGGTAATCGAACCTGCCCCGGGGCGCTACGTAAAAACCCGGTAGAGGGCCCATTTCCCCTCGGTAAACCGCGATTTGTGCACTGCACAAAAATTGCTTGAATTCGCATTGCACAATCGCTATTTGTGCAATGCAGCAAGTAGTAAGAGGTTTCCGTTCAGATGGCTGACCAGACCACCGACAAGGGCGACGCCGCGGCGCAGAAGGCTTACGAGTCCGCCGTTGCCGCGAAGTCCGACAGCGAGCGCAAGCCCGCGACCGAATCGGTCAAGGCGCCTGAAGCGCCCGCCCCGACCGTGACGGCGAAGGAACCTGCGAAAAAGGCAACTACCAAGCCTGCGACCGCCAAGACAGCGGCGCCGGCCAAGAAGACCGCACCGGCGAAGCCTGCCGTGAAGGCCCCCGTCGCGAAGAACAAGAAGGCCGGCCCCGCCAAGCGCAAGCAGGCCACCTCCACCAAATCGAAGGCGGCCCCCAAGACCGCCGCCGCCCCCAAGACGAAGGACACCACCATGGCTACCAAGACCGAAACCAAGACCCCCAATTTCGCCCCCAATTTCACGAACGACATGGCCGCCGAAATGCAGACCCGCCTCGCGGGCATGTATGAAAAGGGCACCGAAATGACCGGCGAAATGGTCACCTTCCAGCGCGCCAATGCCGAAGCAATGGCCGAAGCCGGCAAGATCCTCTTCACCGGCATGCAGGACATGACCCGCGGCGCCGTGGAAGAAACCCGCAAGGCTGCCGACCAGATGAGCGAAGATGCGCGCCTGATGGCCGCCGCCAAGTCGCCGACCGAACTGGTCAAGCTGCAGGGCGACATCATGCGCCGCTCGTTCGACCACGCGGTCGCCACCGGCTCGAAGAACACCGAAGCGTGGATCAAGCTGACCAACGACGCTTTCGCGCCGCTGACCAGCCGCGTCAGCGAAGCGGTCGACAAGATGAACAAGCTCGCCGCCTGAGCTTGCGATTCTAGCGGGCCTGCCTTCGGCAATGCCCCGCCGGTCCGGTAACGGACCAGGTCACGACAAGTCACGAGGGGTCGGGCGCAGATGTCGCCCGGCCCCTTTTGCATTCCCCCCCTCGCCATCGCCGGTCCCTTGCAGATCGGCCCGGCGTTACGATATTGTTCTGCCATGCATGATCCCGCCACACTCCGCGCGCCCGACGCCAGCCTTCGCCCGCGCGATGCTGCGCCCCTACCCTCGCGCGCGCCAACCGCAGCCGGTAGCGGGGACGAAGGCGATGACGGTCGCCCGGCCGATCCCAATGTCGGGATCGCGACCAAGACCCGCGCCAAGCCCAAGAAGCCGAGCCAGTACAAGGTGCTGATGCTCAACGACGATTACACCCCGATGGAATTCGTGGTCATCGTGCTCAAGCGATTCTTCCGGATGGATATCGACGAGGCGACGCGGGTGATGCTGCAGGTCCACCAGCGCGGCGTGGGGGTATGCGGGATCTTCCCCTACGAGGTCGCCGAGACCAAGGTGAACCAGGTGATGGACTTCGCCCGGCAGAACCAGCACCCGCTCCAGTGCACGCTGGAGAAAGCCTGAACCGGGCAACGTACCACAAGCCACATGACGTTTGCGTGCATTGCCGCTAGGGCAGCGCGACCACGACCGTCCAATTAGCCGCGGGACCACGCTTGCCCTTCTCTTCGCGTCTCGACAGATACATCTTTCGCCTGACCATCGTCCCGATGATCGGAGTGTTCGCGCTCGCCGCGACGCTGTTGATGCTGGAACAGATGCTCAAGCTGTTCCGCTTCGTCTCGACCGAGGGTGGCCCGGTCGGCGTGGTGTTCCAGATGCTCGGCACGCTGCTGCCCGATTATGCGGTGCTGGCGATCCCTCTTGGCCTCTTGCTGGGTACCCTGTTCGCCTTTCGCCAGCTTGCGCTGTCGAGCGAGCTGGACGTGATGCGCGCGGTCGGCCTTGGCTACGGACGGCTGCTGAGGGTGCCGTTCGCGATCACCCTCACACTGATGGCGATCAACGCCGCGATCGTGTTCTACGTCCAGCCGGTCTCCAAATATTACTACGAAGAGCTCAATTTCGACCTGCGCTCGGGCGCGCTGGGTGCCTCGATCAAGGTCGGGGAGTTCACCACGCTGGCCGACAGGATGGCGCTACGGGTCGAAGAGAGCGAGGATTCGGGCCGCAAGCTCAAGGGCATTTTCGCGCGGATCAACGCCGAGGACGGGCAGACACTCTCGATCAGTGCGCGCGAGGGACGCTTCCTTTCCACCAGCGACAATCCCGACACGGTCATCCTGCGCCTGTCCGACGGCACGATCGTGCAGGACCCGCCGGGTGAAACCCCGCGCGTCCTCAGCTTTACCGAACACGACCTGCCGATCGACCTGCCCGCGATCGAGCAGTTCCGCGCCCGGGGCGAGGCGGAGCGCGAATATATCCTGCCCGAACTGCTGCGCATGGGGTGGAGCGACAAGACCACCGAGGCCCAGCGGCTGGGCAGTCAGGCAAGCTTCAACTACCGGATGGTGGAGCTGGCGATGATGCTGTTCATGCCGCTACTGGCGGTCGCACTGGCGATTCCGCCCAAGCGGTCGACCAGCGCGCTGGGTGTGTTCGTCGCGGTGATCCTCGTGGTCGCCTATCACAAGGTCAATCAGTACATGCAGGATTTCGCCGCGCTGGGCCGGGTCGATCCGACGCTGGGCCTGTGGGGCCCGTTCGCGATCTTCGCCGGGCTGATCCTGTGGTGGTACTGGCAGATCGCCCATGTCCCCGGCGGCCAGCCGATCGGCGCGCTGGAAAGCGCCTTCGCCAAGATCCTCAAACGGATCGGCAAGCTGCTACGTCCCAAGCGCCGGGCCGACGCCTTCCGCGTCGAACAGGCTAGCTGAGCGGTCGGGATATGACCTTCGACTTCTTCCCGTCGCGCACACTGACGCTCTACCTCGCCAAGATGTTCAGCCTGCGCATCTTCGCGGTGCTGGTGATGCTGGTGCTGGTGCTGATGATGCTCGACCTGCTGTCCAACAGCGGCCAGATCCTGGAAGTGCCGGGCAATACCGAGGCAGACCTGTGGCTCTACGCCTCGCTGCGCGTGCCGATGCTGATCCAGCGGTTTCTGCCCTATTCGGTACTGCTGGCGACGATCATCACGCTGGTCACGCTCAACCAGAACAGCGAGGTGATCGCGATGAAGGCGGCGGGCCTGTCCGCGCATCAGGTGCTCGCCCCGCTGATCGTGACCGCGCTGCTGGTGGCGGGGATCAGCTTCGCCTTCAACGAACGCGTGGTGACCCGCGCGACCGCACAGCTGACCGCGTGGGAGGCGACCGAATTCGGCGCGCAGCCAGACAAGCCCAAGAGCAAGGGCAGCATCTATCTCGAGGACGGGCAGAACATCCTCACCGCCCGGAGCTATTCCGGTGGCGGCCCCGCCCCGACCCTGCGCGATGTGACCTATTACCGGCGCAGTCCGTCGGCCGAGATCACCCAGAAGATCGACGCGCCGATGGCGGTTCGCGGGCCCGATGGCTGGGCGATGCAGAACCCGAGCGTGTTCACCGTCGGCACGGCAAGCCTGGCGCAACCGACCCAGCTGACCGTCGCCCCCGGGATCACCCCTGCGACGATCGAGCTGCAGGAGATCGACCCGACCACCCAGCCGTTCTGGCAGCTGGGCAGCTCGATCGAGGCCTATCGGCAGGCGGGCCGCGATACGGACGAGCTGGAAGCGAATTACTGGCACAAGATTTCAGGCCCCCTCGCCGCGGTGCTGATGCCCATTCTAGGCGCCGTCGCAGGCTTCGGTCTCGCCCGTTCGGGGCAGCTGTTCATGCGGGCTCTGATCGGCATGGCGCTGGGCTTTGCCTATTTCGTGATCGACAATGCCGCGCTCGCAATGGGCGATTTCGGCGGCTATCCGCCCTTCCTCGCCGCGTGGGCACCGTTCCTGCTGTTCCTGATGATCGGCGAGACCGTGCTCGTTCGCACCGAAGAGTGAACAGCGCACAGACCGACGACTGGCACATCCGCCTCGCGCGGCGCGGCGATGCGGCAGCGATGCCCGCGATCGAGCGTGAAGCGAGCAGGATGTTCGGACGAATCGACGGGTTGGCGTGGGTCGCCGGGCAGGCACCCGTGCCGGTCGACCGGCTGGAGCGCTATATTGCGCGCGGCCATTGCCTTGTGGCGCAGGCCGGCGAGCACCTCGTCGGATTTCTGGTGACCGAACCCTTCGGGCGCGAGTTGCATGCATACGAATTCAGCGTGCATCCCGACTGGCAGGGCCGCGGGATCGGTTCGGCGCTGCTGCGCGGATGCATGATCGACGCGCGCAATTCGGGCTTCACCGCGATCACGCTTACGACGTTCGGGGAGGTCCCGTGGAATGCGCCGTTCTATCGCCGGATGGGCTTCGTCGACATCGCCGCAGCGGACAACCCGCGTCTGGCAGGCGAACTCGCGGCCGAGGCGGAGCGGGGCATGCCCGCCGAAGCGCGCATCGCGATGACCTGCGCGCTTGGTTGACTGGTTTGCAACAATCTCTAAATGCACCGCGCATTCAGAGGGTTGCCCCCAACTGCCTTCTGTCGTGCTAAACGCGGGGTTCGGGCCGTTTGTGTTGGTGTTGCAACCTTCTCGCAAAAGCGTAGAAACACCCAAGGGGACGCAAAACAGGAATTTGCCCGTGTCGGGACCGCACACCGCGAAAGCCCAAGCCGATCTGCCGTTCCGCAAGCCCAGCCACGATCTTGATCGCATGACCTTGCGTGAGCCGATCGTCAGCGCTTTCCAGCACCACACCATCATGGCCCATCTTGCGCTCACCAGCAGGCCGGCCGGCTGAAATGCCCAGAGATTTATGACCGACATCACCGTCTCGCCGCTCGATGCGACGAAAAGCCGCGACCGTGCGGCCTTCGTCGACCTGGGCCGCCGCTTCGCCGCGCAGCTGCCGCACTCGGTTCCGCAAATGCGGGCCGAACAGCTCGAACTCATCAATCCGGGCAAGAACCCGTTCTTCGGCCATGCCGAAGCGCAGCTGTTCATCGCCCATCGCGACGGCAAGTCGGTAGGCCGGATCAGCGCGCATATCGACCGGCTGGCGCTGGAGGTGCCTGCCGAACAGGGCATGGGCCCCGGCACGGGCATGTTCGGCTATTTCGACGCCGAGGATGAAGCGGTCGCCAGCGCGCTGCTCACGGCGGCGGAAGACTGGCTGCGCACGCAGGGGATGAACCGGGTGCTCGGCCCGATCTCCATGTCCATCTGGGAAGAGCCCGGCCTGCTGGTGCGGGGGCAGGATCATGCGCCGATGATCATGATGGGCCACCATCCCGAACGCTATGCTGGCTACATCGCGGGCGCTGGCTATACGCCTGCCAAGCACCTTTATACCTACGATCTGCCCGTCGGCCGGGAATTCCCGCCGCTGGTGCAGCGGATCGTCAAGTCGGGAGAGCGCAACAACCGGATCCGGGTGCGCCCGATCGACCTCGACCATTACGAGAGCGAGATCGAGATCGTTCTCGAAATCCTCAACGATGCATGGTCGCAGAACTGGGGCTTCGTCCCGCTGACCGAGGCGGAGGTCGCCTATACCGGCAAGAAGCTACGCCCGCTGATCCACCCGGAGATCAACCGGATCGCGGAACTGGACGGCGAACCGGTCGCCTTCATGATGACGCTGCCCAACGTCAACGATCTGTTCGCCCGCACGCGCGGCAAGCTGTTCCCGTTCGGCTGGCTTGCGACCCTGCGCTGGCTGCGCAAGCCGATGCACGCAGGGATGCGGGTGCCGCTGATGGGTGTGCGCAAGCGGCTCCACAATTCCCGCCTCGCCAGCCAGCTCGCCTTCATGATGATCAGCCAGATCAGGCAGTCGGCGAGCGGCGTGTTCCACTCGGACCGCGGCGAGGTCGGCTGGATCCTCGAAGACAACCAGGGAATGGTCGCCATCGCCGACGCGATCGACAGCAGCATCAACCGCGAATACGTGATCTACGAGAAGGATTTGTAAGCGCGCGCATTCGCTCCGGAACGCGAGGGACACCCGCGGCGTTTGCTGCATATCCCCACTTGCCGACCCCGGCCCTCGCGAAGGATACGTACGAATGCCGCCGGACGGCGCCAGCCCCCGAAAGACCCGCAATTACGGGCCTGTCCTGATTGTCGAAGACGATGCCGTCCTTGCCCTCGCGGTGGAAGACGCGCTGATCGAGGCGGGCGCGCGCGACATCGCGATCGCCGCAACGACATCACAGGCGATCGAGCGGCTGCGCGATGGCGACGTGGAAACCGTAATCCTCGACGTCCATCTGGCCGACCGTGGCGATGGCTGGGCAATTGCAGAAGTGCTGCGGGCGCTCGGCCCCAATGCACCCAAGGTCATCTTCGCGACCGGATCGCCCGACGAAATACCCGCCCACGTTGCTGATCTGGGCCCGGTGCTGGGCAAGCCGTACGATTTCGACGACCTTCTGGCGCATGTCGGCAAGCCCGAGCGGCCCTCCTTCCTCTCCCGCCTCAAGCGCGACTGAGCGCTCTTCCGCGCGCCTCTCGGCGCGCCCGGGTTGCGCCTTTCGCGCGCGCCATCAGGCACAAAAAAAGGCCTTCGATCCGCATGGTGCGGAACGAAGGCCTTCGGGATCGTATCACCGGCCGCTTGGACGGGAGGGGGGTCTCGGCGGTGACATAGGGAGAATGCCCCGACCCGAAGCCGGTTCCTCGCCCCGCAAATTTTTTTTCACCCCTTTCACCATCACGTCATCGAAACCACCTTGGGGGCGCTTTACAAGCGAACTTGCGCAGGCTTGGAACCTGCCTCGACGCCGGACGTTGGCGAGAGGTTCAGACGGGAAAGATACTACATGTCCATTGGAGAAAATGTCGCTGCAAACCTGCCCTATCTGCGTCGCTACGCGCGCGCGCTGACGGGATCGCAGCAGACTGGTGACGCCTTCGTGCGCGCCACGCTCGAAGCGGCGCTGGCCGACGACGAGCTCAAGTCCTCGCTCGAAGGCGGCCGCGTGCCGCTGTACCGGGCGTTCAACAAGGTATGGTCGAGCGCCTATCTCGAAGTGTCGGACCGGGGGGCAGACAATGCCGACCTGCCCGACCAGATCAGCGCCGACCGGCTGCAAACCGTCACGCCGCTCAACCGGCAGGCGCTGCTGCTGACTACGCTGGAAGATTTCACGATCGAGCAGTCGGCGGAGATCATGGAGATCGCGCCGCAGGACGTCGAAAAGATGGTCCAGGATGCGATCGCCGAAATCGATCGCGAATCGGCCACCAGCGTGCTCATTATCGAAGACGAGCCGCTGATCTCGATGCAGCTGGAAGACCTCGTACGCGGCCTCGGCCACGACATCTGCGGCACCGCCGCCACGCGCACGCAGGCGCAGCAGGTGGTCGCGGAGAAGACCCCGGGTCTGGTGCTTGCAGATATCCAGCTCGCCGATGGCTCCTCGGGCCTCGACGCGGTGGACGATATCCTGAGCATCGGCAGCGTGCCGGTGATCTTCATCACCGCCTATCCTGAGCGACTGCTGACCGGCGACCGGCCCGAGCCGACCTATCTGGTCACCAAGCCGTTCCAGGAAGCCACCGTGCGCGCGGCGATCAGCCAGGCGCTGTTCTTCAACGCCAGCCACGAGAACGCCTCCGCCTGAGGCAACATCTCACCGAACACAAAAAAGGGCGTCGCGATTGCGGCGCCCTTTTTTGTGTCTCGTCCGAAGGCGCCCCGGCGGGCCGGGGCATCAGTTCCCCCCGATCAGCGCCCGCTCGCAGCCCCTGCCTCGCGCGCCTGCACGCCGGCGGGGCGATTGCGCGCCCGCATCCTGAACTCGGTCGGCTTGCGCACCGGCACCCGCAACACGCAGCGCACGCCCTGCGGCGCAAAGTCCAGCTCGACCGGGTGCTTGAGCTCGTGCGCGACGATCTTTTCGATCAGCTCGGTGCCGAAGCCGCGCGGGCGCTCGCTCGCCACTGGCGGCCCGCCGCGCTCCTGCCACAGCACCTCGACCAGATTGTCGCGCAGCTGGTGCCAAGTGACATCGAGCTGTCCGCCTTCGACCGAGAGAGAGCCATATTTGGACGCATTGGTCGCCAGCTCGTGAATCGCGAGGCCGAACGAGAGGGCGTCATTGGGCGCAAGATCGACCTCGGGCCCGTCGAGTTTGAGGATCGCTTCAGCGGAATTTGTGTAGGGCGCGAGCTCCGCCTCCAGCACCGCGCGTAACGGCGTGGTGCCCCATTCGGACTGGGTCAGCAGATCGTGCGTCGCGGACAGGGCGCGAATCCGCCCGTCGAGCCCGCTGGCAAAGTCCTCCAGCGAATGCGCCCGGCGGCGCGTCAGCGCGACGATCGAGAGGACGTTCGCCAGCGTGTTCTTCACGCGGTGGTTGAGCTCGCGGGTCAGCGAATTGCGGATCGAGTTCTGCTCGGCATAGAAATCCAGCGCCGCCTGGTCCTCATGCGCCTGCTGGGTCAGCAGCCGTGCGACCAGCATCGAGAGGCTGGCGACCGCGATCCCGAACAGCAGGGTGATCATCGACAGCAGCGAGAGCGCATCGCCGCGTGCCGATTCCACCTCCACCGTCATCGGCCGATCGGCCAGATCGACCTCGATCCGCGTCACCCGCCCGGTCCGCCGTCCAGGCGCGTGCGCCGCGACCAGATTGGCGGCCACCGGCTCGCCATCATACAGCCGCACGCCCCGCTGGCCGACCAGTTCGCGCGTCAGCACCGAATCGAGGAACACCTGCGAATTGAACGGGCCGTAGACGAAGCCGCGGATCAGCTCGTCGCGCGTCCCCGGCTCGAACACGGGCATGTAGATGATGAAGCCCGAATCTTGCCCCTGGCCTTCCTGCACCAGCACGATCCGTCCGCTCGCGGTCGGGCGGCCGGTCTCGATCGCTTTCTGCATTGCGCTACGGCGGGTCGCCTCGGAGTACATGTCGAAGCCGAGCGCGCGCGCATTGCGTTCGCTCATCGGCTCAAGAAAGGTCACCGGCACCGCGAAGTTGCTGTCGGGCCCAGGCCTCGGCGTGATCCGGAACGGCTCCCCTGTATCGGCCTGAACCATCCGCTCGAAGCTGCCGATCTGCCCGCTCGGCACGATCGGTGCCCAGCCGATCCCTTCCGCCCCACGATAATCGGCGTCCAACCGCAATTCGGTGGCGAAGCGGCGGAACAGGTCGGCGGGCACCCGGTCGAGCGTGGTGATCAGCGCTGCGCCCGCGATCAGGTACGATCCGCTGGTATTGACCCGCCGGTCCAGCGAGGACGCAATCACCTGCGCGGTTTCGTTGAGCTGCGCCTGCTCGCGCCGCCGCTCGCCGCGTTCGATCGCATAGACGCTCAGCGCAGTGATCGCGGTGATCAGCAGGAAGATTACCACCGGCACGGCACGGGGGTAATGGACCAGCCATCGCCTGAATCGCCGTGTCGGAAGTGTCGGATCGGACGCCACTATTGCTCCGCTAGAATATCGTTCGGGCCGCGCGTCCGGCGGCCTGGTGAATGTCGGATTTAGCAAGGGAACCACGCGCGGGCAGCAACGTTCCTGTTGTCTTGGATCGATTATGGGAAGGGCAGGCTTGGGTTTCGGCTATCGATACCCCATGTAAGCCAACAGGCATGAACGAAAAACACACACCGGATACGCAGGGCCAGCACGCCAAGGCGACTGGCAAGGATGGCGCGAGCATGGAAGAGCCTCGCTGGGCGGACAGCCTGCGAAGCCTGTACGACTCCGTGGTCGACGAACCGATTCCCGACAGCTTCAAGGATTTGCTCGCTCAGTTCGACGATCCTGAAAAGGACGCCGACAAGGGCGGTGGCAAGTCATGAGTGGTCACCCCGCACCAGCCGCCGATCCGGTCGAGTTCAAGCGTGAACTGACCGGTGTGGTCCCGCACCTGCGCGCTTTCGCGCGCGGGTTGTGCGGCAGGCCAGATATGGCCGACGACCTCGTGCAGGAAACGCTGATGAAGGCGTGGGCCGCGCAGGAGCGGTTCGAGCCGGGCACCAGCATGCGCGCGTGGACCTTCGTGATCCTGCGCAATGCCTACCTCACCGACATGCGCCGCAACCGCTTTCGCGGCGAATATGACGAGAATGTCGCCGAACGCATCCTGACCGCGCCTGCGGGCCAGGAAGAGCCGATCCACCTGTCCGACATGCACCGTGCGCTGCTGACCCTCCCGCCCGAACGGCGCGAGGCACTGCTGCTGGTGGGCGCGGGCGGCTTCTCTTACGAAGAAGCGGCCAATATCTGCGGCTGCGCGGTCGGCACGATCAAGAGCCGCGTGGGCCGCGCCCGCGCCGCGCTCAACGCGATGCTTGCCGATGGCGATATTCCACGGCGCTCGATCGACGACGACACCGCCCACCGCGCGATTCTGGAAGAGCTGGACGATGTCGCGGCGGGCAATGGTCTGGCCGAACCGACCAATGGGCGCAGCTGATGGCATCCGCGCCCTGCCCGGGCGCGCCCTGACCCCACGCCGCATCGCCGGATCGCCACGATGAGCGAGCCGGGGGGCGAAGCGGAGCGTCGGCCTGACAAGCCGCCACGTTCCACCGGCGGTTCCAAGAAACGCACACTGCTGGCCGAACAGGAACTGCGCTTGCTGAGCACGCTGGTGCTGCTGCTGGGCGTGGGGCTGTTCCTCGCCCTGCCCTTCGTCCTATCGATCGGTTCTGTGGTGTTCCTGCCGGTCACCGCCGCCGTTCTCCTGACCGTATTGCTTGCCCCGCTGGCCGATCGCCTGTCGTCCTGGGGTGTGCCAAACACGCTTGCTTCGGTGCTCGCGCTGGTCATTTTCGTCGCGATCGTGGTGCTTGCATTCAGCGCGATCCTGCAGCCTGCCTTCTCTCTGTTCGACCAGCTGCCCGAACTGATCGAGCAGATCGGATCGCGCTACCGCGAGATGCAGGAGGAGTTCGCCTGGCTTGCCAATGCCAACGAGCGGCTGGCGGATCTGGTCGGCGGATCGGGGGCGACCGAAGTCACGCTGGCGGGCCCCTCGGTGTTCCAGCAGGTCGCGATCAGCGCGCCGGTGCTGCTGCTGGAAGTAATGCTGACCTTCCTGATGGCGTTCTTCATGGTCGAGGCGCGCGGGCGACTTCGGCGCAACATCCTGTTCGGGCGGACCAGCTTCGGCACCAGCGTGAAGGCCGCGCGCGTGTTGCGCGAGGTGCAGGATCGCGTCGCCGCCTACATCCTGACCGTGGCGTGGATCAATCTGGGCGTCGGCATCGTCGTCGCGCTGGGCGCGTGGGCGATGGGCTTGCCCGCACCGATCATGTGGGGCGGCCTTGCAACCCTCCTCAACTTCATCCCCTATGTGGGCCCGCTGGCGATGACCGGGCTGCTGGTGCTGTTCGGGCTCGGCACGGCGGATTCGGTCTTTCTCGGAATGATCCCTGCGGTCGCCTACATCACGCTGCACGTGTTCGAGGCGAATGCGATCACGCCCGCGATCCTTGGCCGTCGGTTCACCATGAACCCGGTGATGATCCTGCTCGCCTTTTCCTATTTCACCTGGATATGGGGGGCGATCGGCGCGCTGCTGTCGGTTCCGCTGCTGCTGATGCTGACCGCGTTCTTCGACCATGTCGGGCGGCCCAACCTGCTCGGTTTCATCTTCGGCGAACCGCTGTTCCAGACCCCGCTGATCGAAGAGGCGGACGAGTCCCTCACGCCGCCGCCCAAAGGCTAACGCCCGACCTGACAAAAAAGGGGCCGGACCGCAGCGCGGCCCGACCCCTTTTCAATCGTTGACGATAGCTCGTCCGATCAGCTGGAATATTTCCAGGTCTCACCGCGCGCGAGGTTCTCGCTCGCGAAGCCCCAGTTCAGCTTCTCGGTGGTCAGCGCCTTCAGATAGGCCGGACGCGCATTCTGGTGGTCGAGGTAGTAGGCGTGCTCCCACAGGTCGATCACGAGCAGGGGGTTGACGCCATCCTTGTCGGCCAGCGTGTCGCCGTCATGGGTTTCCTCGATCGTCAGCTTGCCGCCCTTTTCGGCGAGCCAGACCCAGCCGCTAGCGAAGTGACCGGCACCGCGTTCCTGCAGCTTTTCCTTGAGCGCATCGACCGAGCCGAAGGCGCTTTCGATCATGCTCTTGAGCTCGTCCGAGGCGGAGGTTTCTTCGCCCGCCATCGAGTTCCAGTAGAACCCGTGGTTCCAGCTCTGCGCCGAATTGTTGAACAGGCCCTGGTCGCTGCCGCGCGCGGCGGCGATGATTTCCTCAAGCGACTTGTCCGCGTGATCGGTACCTTCGATCGCCGCGTTGGTCTTGTCGATATAGGCCTTATGATGCTTGCCGTGGTGGTAGCTGAGCGTCTCGGCGGAGACCGCCGGGGCCAGCACGGTGTCCGGATAGGGCAGCGGGGTAACTTCGAAAGCCATGTGTGTTGTCTCCCATTCTTTGGGTTTGTGGTTCAGCTGTCGGTAAGTGAACGCGCGGGCGCGGCATCCGTTGCAAGATTTTCGCCGCTTTCGTTCAGGAATTCGCTTGCGCCCTCTCGATCGGTCGCACTGGCGAGCGCGACGTCGGCGGTCACGTTGGCCAGCGTGCGCATGATGTCGGGGATCATCTCCACCGCGACCAGCAGCGCAAGCGGCTCGACCGGCACGCCCATCGCCAGCGCGATCGGCCCGATCGAGACGACGAAGCTGATCGTGCCGGGCAAGCTGACCGACCCGATCGAAATCACGAAGGCCACCGCCAGCCCGGCGAGCATGGCGGTGAGGCCCAGCTGGATCCCGAACAGATGCGCGACGTAGATCGCCACCGCGAGGTTCATCGCCGGGCTGGTCGCGCGGAAGATCGCGACCGACAGCGGCAGGACGAAATCCGCGACATTCTCGCTTATGTCGAGCCGCCGCGCGCTTGCCAGCATCGCGGGCAGGCTCGCGAGCGAGCTCTGGGTGGAGATGGCAACCGCCTGCGCGGGCAGCATCGCGCGAGCGAAGCGCAGCGGTCCATGCCGCACCGCGCCGACCACGAAGGCCGCGACCAGCACGATCCCGCCCATCGCCGCTACGGTCGCGATATAGTGGATCAGCGTCAGGAACGCCGCGTCTCCGCCTGCGCGCACCGCGACCCCCAGCGCCAGCGCGAAGACCCCGACCGGCGCAACCCACAGCACCCAGCCGATCACCATCAGCATCGCATTAGCGACCGCTTCGAAAAAGCTGCGCAGGATCGCGGACTGCTCGGGCGCCAGGCGGGTGATCGCGACCGCGAACAGCGCGAAGAAAATCGTCAGCGGCAGCATCGCGGTTTCGGCCGCGGCGGCGATGATGTTGGGCGCGATCAGCGACAGGATGAATTCGCTTAAGCCCGGCACCTCCTGCGGCTCGACATTCGCGGCCAGCAGGCTTCGTGCGCCCGCAGGCGGCGGCACCGCGTCGAGCAGCAGTGGCATCGCGATCAGCGTCACGACCCCGCTGAACACGAGCCCGCCTGCGACCAGCAGCAGCATCCGCCGCGCGGTCGCCCCGGCGCGCGCGGCACTGGCAAGCTGGGTGATGCCCAGCACCAGCAGTGCGGCGACCAGCGGAATGATCGTCATTTGCAAGGCGCGCAGCCACAGCGCGCCCGCCGGTGCGGTGACCGGCAGAATGCTGTCCGCGACTGGTCGCCCGGCGATCAGCGATCCGGCGATCAGCCCGGCGACGAGCCCGCCGAAGGTCCACCAGACCGGCAGACGCAACGTCACCAGCCGTGCGGGACGGGTTGTCTCAGGTGCCGACAAGCGCGATTGCCCCCTTCCATCGCCGTGCGCACGCGTCCACAAGCGCGCCCCACGGGATCGCCTCGGTACAGACGACAAGCAAGGGTGTGAAGACCTCGATCATGGCACGCAAATACTTCGGCACCGACGGAATTCGCGGAGAGACCAACAAGGGCGCGATGACCGCCGCCATGGCGATGCGCGTCGCACAGGCCGCGGGCGCGCATTTCCGCCGGGGCGACCATCGCCACCGGGTGGTGATCGGCAAGGACACGCGCCTGTCGGGCTATATGGTCGAGAACGCGCTGGTCGCGGGCTTTACCAGCATGGGCGTGAACGTGATTCAGACCGGCCCGCTGCCCACCCCCGCGATCGCGATGCTGACGCGTGAGATGCGCGCGGATCTGGGGGTCATGATCTCGGCCAGCCACAATCCGTATCAGGACAACGGCATCAAGCTGTTCGGCCCCGACGGTTTCAAACTGTCCGACGAGGACGAGGCGGCGATCGAGGCGCTGATCGATCAGGAGCCCGAACTGGTCCCCGCCAGCGAAATCGGCCGCGCGCGCCGGATCGAGGATTCGCGCGGGCGCTATATCCACGCAGTCAAGCAGTCGGTCAGCGACAAGACCCGGTTCGACGATCTGAAGGTCGTCGTCGATTGCGCCAATGGCGCGGCCTATCAGGTCGCCCCCAGCGCGATCTGGGAACTGGGCGCGGAGGTTATCACGCTGGGCGTCGATCCGGACGGGACCAATATCAACGACGGGGTCGGCTCGACCTCGCTCGACGCGGTCAAGGCCAAGGTGATCGAGACCGGTGCCGATATCGGCATCGCGCTGGATGGCGATGCGGACCGCCTGATCGTGATCGACGAGAAGGGCGAGGCGGTCGACGGTGACCAGATCATGGCCTCGATCGCGACCCGCATGGCCGAAAAGGGGCAGCTGCGCGGTGGCGGCGTGGTCGCCACGGTGATGAGCAACCTCGGCCTTGAACGCTATCTGGAAGGCAAGGGTCTGACGCTGGAGCGGACCAAGGTCGGCGATCGCTATGTCCTGGGGCGGATGCGCAGCGGCGGGTTCAATGTCGGCGGCGAACAGTCGGGCCACATGATCCTGCTCGATCATGCGACCACCGGCGATGGCACGGTCGCGGCGATGCGCGTGCTCGCGAGCCTGGTCCGCTCGAAGCGGCCTGCCTCGGAAGAGCTGCGCATGTTCGAGCCCGTGCCCCAGCTGCTCAAGAACGTGCGCTACGACGGGGCGAGCCCGCTCGACGCGGAAACGGTCAAGGCCGCGATCAGGGATGCGGAGCGGGCGCTGGCGGGCAAGGGCCGGCTGGTGATCCGCGCTTCGGGCACCGAACCGCTGATCCGCGTGATGGCGGAGGGCGACGATGCGGGCGAGGTCGAACAGGTGGTCGACACGGTGTGCGACGCCGTCAGGGCGGCCTCCTGATGCTCGACATGCGGCCCGATTGCGAACGCTGCGGTGCGGATCTGCCCGCGCCCCGGCCGGGCGCCTTCATCTGTAGCTTCGAATGCACCTACTGCGCACAGTGCGCGGAGGCGCTGGACGATCTGTGCCCCAATTGCGGGGGCGAGCTGATGGACCGCCCGACACGAACGGGCGACCTGCTCGAGAAATACCCCGCCAGCACCGAGCGTAAGTTCAAGGGATGAGCGACAAGCCCCCTCCCCGCATCCTGTCCATCGCCGGATCCGATTCGGGCGGCGGTGCCGGCATCCAGGCCGACATCAAGACGATCACGATGCTCGGCGGCTATGCGATGACCGCGATCACCGCGATCACCGCGCAGAATTCGCGCGGCGTGCAGGGGATCACTCCACTGAGCGGCGATTTCGTGGTCGAGCAGATCGATTCCTGCCTGACCGATTTCGGCGCGGACGCGATCAAGATCGGGATGCTCCACGATGCCGGGATCATCGCCGAGGTCGCCAAGGGCCTCGCCACCCTCCCCGAGGCGCAGGGTGTGCCACTGATCCTCGACCCGGTGATGGTCGCCACCTCGGGCGCGCGGCTGCTGCGCGAAGATGCGGTAGAGATCATGCGCGAGCAGCTGTTCCCGCTGGCGACTCTTCTCACGCCCAACCTGCCCGAACTCGAAATCCTCGCCGGACGCTCGCTGACCGATACCGGGCAGATCGTGGAGGCGTCGATCGCGCTGGCCGAGGCGAATGACTGCCACGTGCTCGCCAAGGGCGGGCACACGGACGATGCGCGGGTGATCGACATCCTGTGTTCGCCCGAAGGTTTCCTGATGCAGTTCGACGATGCGAAGATCGATTCGCGCAACACGCACGGCACGGGCTGCACTCTGTCCGCCGCGATCGCCACGCTGGTCGGCCACGGACAGCCGCTGCATCATGCGATTCGCCTCGCGCGCAAGTTCACCCGCGCGGCGATCGAAAACGCGCCGGGCTTCGGCGACGGCCACGGCCCGATGGGCCATCAGGCGGTGCGCAAGCTGTAGAGTTATAGGCCGGGCGTCCTCGCGACGAGAGCCGCCCGCGCCCGCTAAACCTTCAGGTCGTAGAACTTCGCGATCGCCGCCCACGCCTCATCGGCGGTCTCGCACCAGGTGATCAGGTCGAGATCGCGCGCGGAGATCGTGCCTTCCTCGGCCAGCGCCTCGAAATTGATCACCCGGCTCCAGAAATCCTCGCCGAACAGCAGGATCGGCATGGGCTTCATCTTGCCGGTCTGGATCAGCGTCAGCAGTTCGAAGAACTCGTCGAACGTGCCGAACCCACCGGGGAACACCGCAACCGCTTTCGCGCGCAGCAAGAAGTGCATCTTGCGCAGCGCGAAGTAGTGGAACTGGAAGCTGAGATAGGGCGTGACGTAGGTGTTGGGCGCCTGCTCGTGCGGCAGCACGATGTTGAGGCCGATGCTCTCGCCACCCGCGTCGCTTGCGCCGCGATTGCCCGCTTCCATGATCGACGGGCCACCACCGGTGGTGACGACGAACTGCCGCTCGCCATTCTCGATGATCGCCTTTTCGGTGACCATCCGGGCGAGGTTGTAGGCTTCCTGATAATACTTGGCCTTGCCGATCAGGCTCCGGGTGACCTTTGCTTCATCCTCGGGCTCGCTTTCGGCGCGCTTTTCCATCGCCTCGACATCCTCGGTCGAGGGGATTCGCGCAGAGCCGTACATGACCAGCGTGCTGCCCACGCCCGCCTGATCCAGCAGCATTTCCGGCTTGAGCAGCTCAAGCTGGAAACGGACCGGGCGCAGCTCTGGCTTGAGGAGGAACTCCTCGTCGCTGAAAGCCAGCTTGTAGGCCGGGTGCCGCGTCTGCGGCGTATCGAAGCTGCTGGCGCCCTCGGCGAAACCCGCCTCTTCCTGCGCCCCGTAAAACCGGCGATCGTAGAGATCGCGCACACCACCATCTTTGCTCATTGAAGCGGCGATAGGCGGCAATCGCGCGCCCGGCAAGGACCGAGCGCACCGACGCGCGCGTTGCAGGGTGACGCAGGCGGGATTGGAGCGTAAGGGCCCGCCCGATGCCAGCGTTACAGCATATTCGGCGGTCTCCGCCCTGGAGGATGATATCCATCCTGCTGCTGGCCTTCGTCCTCAATGCGCTGGCCCCTTCAGGCTACATGATCGCGCGGACGCAGGGCGGCTTGCCCGCCGTCGTGGTCTGCCCCGAAACGCATCCGCTCGCCCGCGCTGTCGAAGCGTCGCGCGAGCGGAACGGGATGCACGATGGCATGGCGATGGACCATGCCGCGATGGGTCACACGGTCGTCGATCACGCCGCGATGGGCCACGCCAGCGACGATGGCACCGCCCCGACCGCGACCGACAAGGGGCACTGCGCGCTGGCGGGCGTAGCCAAGCTCGCGCTGCATTCTCCCGGTGAAGCCCTGCTGGCGGCAGAGATGGCCTATGCTGTCCTGCTCGGCCTCAAGGCGATCCGTCCGCTGGCGCTTCGTGCGCCGCCGCATCTGCGCCCACCATTGCGCGGCCCCCCTCCGGCGATCTGACACCGATAATCCATTCAGATCACGCGCGCCGCGCTCCGGGAAGCCTTGCCCGGTCGCGCCGCGCATCGGAGAATTACCGTGAAGATTTCCTATCTTGCGCTGGGCGCAGCCATGCTGGCTGCCGCCTCGCCTGCCTTTGCCAATACCGAAGCCGCCGACACCGAAGACACGATCGCCAACGAAGCGTCCGACAGCTCCGACGCCGACGGCGCGGAGCGCACCATCATCGTGACCGGCCAGCGTGCCGCAAGCGAGGCGGAGGAACGCGCTGCGAAGACGCCCGGCGGCACCGATGTCGTCACCTATGACGAGTATGCGGACAAGTCGCTCGTCTCGCTGCGCGATGCGCTTGCCCTGTCGCCAGGCGTCTACCTCCAGCCGCGTTACGGGCAGGAGGTGCGCATCTCGATCCGCGGGTCGGGCCTGTCGCGCGGATACCACATGCGCGGCCTCACGCTGTTGCAGGACGGCGTCCCGATCAACCTGGCCGACGACAATGGCGACTTTCAGGAGCTGGAGCCGATCTTCTTCGAGTATCTCGAAGTCTATCGCGGCGCCAACGCGCTGCGCTTCGGGTCGGGCACGCTGGGCGGCGCGATCAATGGCGTGACGCCCACGGGCGCAACCGCCGGCGGCCTCTACCTGCGCGGCGATGCGGGCAGCTTCGAGACTTTTCGCGGCCTTGCCTCCTACGGCATCCAGAGCGGGCCGGGCGATGCGTGGGCGGCGATCAGCTACGATAGCTCCAACGGCGACCGCGAGCATGCAAAGCGCGAATCGCTACGCTTCCACGGCAATGTCGGCCTCCAGATCACCGACAATATCGAGAACCGCTTCTACGCCAGCGTCAACTCGATCGATCAGGAACTGCCGGGCGCGCTCGATCAGACCACGGCGCTGACCGCGCCCGAGACGGGCAATTTCGCAGGTGACCAGGGGCGCGACATCGATTCGATTCGCCTGCAGAACCGCACGCGGTTCTCGTTCGACGGTGGCCAGCTCGATGTCGGCGGGTTCGTCAACGCCAAGTCGCTCTACCACCCGATCTTCCAGGTGCTCGATTACAAATCGACCGATCGCGGCGTCTATGCGCGGTTCGACTATGCCACGGGTCCGTTCGAGCTGACGCTGGGCGGCGAGACGCGGCATGGCGATACCGATGCGAAGCGCTTCGTGAACGTCGGCGGTCAACGCGGCGCACCGACCTACAATGCGGAGCAGCGCGCTGCGACGTCCAACATCTATGGCGAAGTCCGCTTCCGTCCGGTCGAACCGCTGCAACTGATCGCAGGCGCGATCTATGCCGATGGCTTCCGCGAGCAGCACCTGCTGTTCGACGGCTTTGCCGGGGGCGCGGTCGATGTCACCGGACGCGCCGATTTCGACGGATTCTCGCCCAAATTCGGCGTGCTGTTCGAAGCGAACGAGAACATCCAGCTGTTCGCCAATTACAGCCGCTCAGTCGAATTTCCGGGCTTTGCCGAAGTGGCGCACGTGGCCAGCTTCGTGAACCTCGACCCGCAGCGGGCGTGGACGGCGGAGATCGGCACCCGCGGGCGCGCCGGCATCCTCGAATGGGATCTCGCCGCGTATCGCGCCGACGTCGAGGGTGAGCTGCTGCAGTTCAACGTGGGGCCGGACATCCCGGCCTCCACCTTCAATGCGGGCGACACCCTCCATCAGGGTATCGAAGCGGCGCTGTCGATCGATCTCGCCCCGTGGGCACGCCTGCGGCAGGTCTACACCTACAGCGACTTCCGCTTCGAGGATGATGCGCAATATGGCGACAACCGCCTGCCGGTCGTGCCCGAACACGTCTACCGGGCGGAGCTGCGGCTGGGCACGGACGCCTTGCACATCGCACCGAATGTCGAATGGGTGCCCGACGGGCCCTTTGCCGATTACAGCAACAGCTTGCAGACCGACGGCTACGCGCTGGTCGGCATCACTGCCGGGGCGACGCTGACCGATGGCATCGACCTGTTCTTGGATGCCCGCAACCTCTTCGACGAGAAGGCGGTGGGCGACATCAGTGCCGCGATCACCGCAACGCCCGCCTCGGCGATCTTCTATCCGGTAGAGCGTCGCGCCGTCTTCGGCGGCGTGCGCGCACGGTTCTGACGGAGGGATGACGATGGCCGATACCGCGACCTATCGCACGATCTGGCGCTGGCATTTCTACGCCGGGCTGTTCGTGCTCCCCTTCGTACTGCTGCTGTCGGTCAGCGGCGCGATCTATCTGTTCAAGCCGCAGATCGACCGGTGGGAGGAACGCGATTATCGCGGCCTCTCGCCGGAGGGCGCGGTATCGGCCGACCGCCAGCTGGAGGCTGTGAAGACGGCCTTCCCGGATGGATCGTTCAACCATTACCGCCTGCCCGAACGCCCCGGCGATGCGGCGATGGTGCAGATGACCCTGCCCGATGGCGCGCCAGCCGAAATCTATGTCTCCCCGCAGGGGCAGGTTCTCGGCACGCTCGACCCGGCCCAGCGAATCTCGAATACCATATCCCGCTTCCACGGATCGCTGATGCTGGGCGACTGGGGCGACCGGCTGGTCGAACTCGCCGCAAGCTGGACCGTCGTGATGATCCTGAGCGGGCTCTACCTGTGGTGGCCAAGGCCGTTTCGCGCCGCCGGGACTCTCTGGCCGCGCCGGTCGCTCAAGGGGCGAGCGCTGATGAAGGACCTCCATCGGGTGATCGGTTTCTGGCTGGCCGGTTCCGTGCTGGTGATGCTGGCGAGCGGCCTGCCCTGGGCGGGCGCATGGGGCAGTGCGTTCAAATGGGCGCGCGGCGAGCTGGGCCTGATCGAAGGGCCGCAGGACTGGAAAATCGGCGCGGAAAAGCCCGTGGCTCACGACCATGGGGCGATGGCGCACACCTCGCCTCCCCGACCGCAGGCACCCGCGGAGTCCCTGCGGCTGTCCGCTTTCGTCGCACGCGCCGAGGCGGAGCGCATGGCCTTCCCCGTGCTGGTCCTGCCACCCCATGCACCGCAACGCTTCGGCCCGCCGACCGGCGAGGTCTGGACGGTGAAATCCGAAGCGCAGAACCGGCCGCTGATGCGCACGGTCACCTTCGATCCGCAAACCGGCGAGGAAGTCTCGCGCAGCACCTTTGCGGACAAGCATCCAATCGACCGGGCGATCAATGTCGGGATCGCATGGCACGAAGGGGCCCTGTTCGGTCTCGCCAACCAGATCATGGGTCTGATCATCGCGCTGGCACTGATCGCCTTGTCCGTGCTCGGTGTGCTCATGTGGCTGAAGCGCAGGCCGACGGGGAAGTTGGCAGCGCCGCCGCGCGGCGGTCGCCTGCCTCGCGAGTTGATCGCTGTAGTCGCCGTGCTCGCGATCCTCTTGCCGCTGTTCGGCGTTTCGCTGGTCGCAATCCTGCTGGCCGAAAAGGCCGGAGCGGTGCTCGCGCGCCGCTAGCGCGGGCATCAGTCGCCGATAATCCGAAATCGGCTGCGGGAAACGTGGAACCCCGGCGAGCCAGCCGGGCAGATGCGGCGCCCGCAGCCTCCCCCGACACTCCGACAGAGCCGATTCGCGCCGCGCGCATGCGGCATGAGGCGCCTTCGCCTGGCAGGGATGTGCGCAGGCCGGGCGTCGCTGCGGACGCGGCCGGGCCAGTGTGTGTTTTCGGTAAAAAGCTGGATGCCCCGTGAGGATTCGAACCTCAATTGACGGAGTCAGAGTCCGTAGTCTTACCATTAGACGACGGGGCAATAGCATTGCGACGGGCCCGCAGAGCGGGCGGAACACGTTCGCGAAGCGGCGCATCTAGAAAGCCGAGACCGCAGCGTCAAGCACTCATCCGCTCAGGCCAGCCTTGCTCAAATGCGCCCAGGCGTTTAGCGTCCGGGTCAGGTGCCCGCGGGATCTCGCTGCGGGTGGATTGGAAAAGTACTTATGGCGGACTTCGCGCCGCCGGACGACAGCAAAGGGGCTTACCCGACGGAGGGCAAAATGTCCGGCGAGGTAGCAGAGAAACGCTACCACCAACCTCCGAAGCCCACGAATTCTCCCAAACGCCACCGCAAGTCCGATGGCAGGCGACGCAATCCCGCTGCCAAGCGCACGTCCGCACCGGGCCAAAAGGGCGCGCGCGGCGGACGGCAGGCCTATGCCGCGCTCGACCTTGGGACCAATAATTGCCGCCTGCTGATCGCGCGGCCATCGGGGCAGGATTTCACCGTGATCGACGCGTTCAGCCGCGTGGTACGCCTTGGCGAAGGGCTCGCCCTGTCCGGCCGCCTGTCCGACGAGGCGATGGACCGCGCGCTGGGTGCGCTGCATGTCTGCGCGGAAAAGCTGCGCCGCCGCAACGTCTTCCTCGCCCGATCGGTCGCCACCGAAGCCTGCCGCAGGGCGGTCAACGGCGCGCAATTCATCGATCGCGTGCGCGAGGAAACGGGCATCGTGCTCGACATCATCTCCGCCCAGGAAGAGGCGCGGCTGGCGGTGCTCGGGTGCCATGTCCTGCTCGAACAGGGGGACGGGCCGGCGCTGATTTTCGATATCGGCGGCGGCTCTACCGAGCTGATTCTGGTCGGCCCCGGCGAAGGCGCGATCCCGCGCATTCTCGACTGGCAGAGCGTGCCATGGGGCGTCGTCTCGCTGACAGACACGGTGATGGGCGGCATGACGGCGGGACAGGCCGATGACGAACAGGGCCGGCTGGACCTCTACGCCGCGATGCGCCGGACGGTGGACGAAAGCTTCGCACCTTTTGCCGAGCGAATCGGCGATGCTCCGTCGGCCGAGGATATCCGCCTGCTGGGCACCAGCGGCACGGTGACCACGCTCGCCAGCCTGCATCTCCAACTGCCGCATTACGATCGCCGCGCGGTCGACGGGCTGATCGTGCCGTCGCGCTCGATGCGCGAAATTTCCGCAAATCTCTCTCGCCTCAGCCTGGCGGACCGGGCCAAGGTGCCGTGCATCGGCACCGACCGGGCCGAACTGGTTGTGGCGGGATGCGCCATTCTCGAATCGATCCTCGACCTGTGGCCAGCCGAACGTCTGGGCGTTGCCGATCGCGGCATTCGCGAAGGCATTCTGCGCAGCCTCATGTCGGGCGACCTGGACCGTGGGACACGAACATAATGAGCCGTAGCCGGGGCGACCCGCAAAAGCGCGTGAAGACCGCCCGCGGGCGCACCGCATCCTCCAACCGCTGGCTGGAGCGTCAGCTGAACGACCCCTACGTGCGAGAGGCGAAGGCGGCGGGCTATCGCAGCCGCGCCGCGTTCAAGCTGATCGAGCTGGACGAGAAGTTCGGTATCCTGCGCGGGGCGGAGCGGATCGTCGATCTCGGCATCGCGCCGGGCGGCTGGTCGCAGATCGCGCAGAAGAAGCGCCCGCAGGCGACGATCGTGGGGATCGACCTGCTACCGACCGAGCCGCTGGACGGGGTGACGATCCTGGAAATGGATTTCATGGCGGACGAGGCGCCCGAGACGATCATGGGCCACCTGGGCGGGCCGCCCGATCTGGTGATGTCGGACATGGCGGCCAACACGGTGGGCCACAAGCAGACCGATCACCTGCGCACGATGGGGCTAGTCGAAACCGCGGCGGACTTCGCGATCCAGACACTGGCGCCCGGCGGGCAATTCCTCGCCAAGGTGCTCGCAGGCGGCACCGACGTGGAACTGCTCACGCTGCTCAAGAAGAATTTCAAGACGGTCAAGCACGCCAAGCCACCCGCGAGCCGCAAGGGCTCGTCGGAGTGGTATGTCGTCGCTCAGGGATTTAAGGGCCGCGACTAGCGGCCCTTGTCCGAGGGATTGCTCCGGGGCGACCGAGCGCCGCCCCGTCAGCCCTCAGCCTTCGGGATTGGTTGCAGCGGCGTCTTCCGCCACCGGCTGGTCGGCACCCATCGCGCTCGCCGCCTCGGCTTCGCCGGTTTCCGCGCCTTCGACCGCACCGGGGCCTTCGCCCGGCGAATCGGCGTCTTCTTCACCCTCGGCAGCGTCTTCGGCAACCGGTGCGGGCAGCGGCGGGCCGCCCCCGTTTTCCAGCAGATAGAGGATCACGTTGGCGCGATCTTCCGCCTTGGAAAGCCCGGCGAAGCTCATCTTGGTGCCGTTGGCGAAGGCCTTCGGGCTGGTCAGCCAGGAGTCCATGTTCTCGTAAGTCCAGTCCCCGCCATGACCCGACAGAGCCGAGCTGTAGGCGAAACCGGCGGCGTGCTTGCCGATCGGCTTGCCCAGAACGCCCCACAGATTCGGACCGATACCGTTCGCGCCGCCCTGGGCGATCGTGTGGCATGCGGTGCACTTGGCGAAGATCGCTTCGCCCGCAGACGCGCTGCCCGCAGCCAGCAGGTTGGCGAACGGCGGGCCCGCATCGGCGGCGCCTTCTTCCTCGTCCGCCTGGATGAAGAAGCCCGGCTCCGCCCCTTCGGGCAGCTCGCTATCGTCGGCATGGAAGTACATCGAGCTGATGCTCGACGCGCCAAGCGCGATGACGCCGGAAAACAGGATCCACCCGAATGCGGTGTTGCGATTGTCTTTCATCGAAATGTGCCTGGCCGTTGCTGGAATGGGAGACTGCAGGAAGGGTGCGCGCGCGATCTAGCCAGAGCGCCCGATATGCGCAAGTGCCACGCTGGCGTTGCGAAACGAACCATTCGCGAACGCGACGGCTTGCGGCCCCGTGTAGGCCATGCCAAGCCCGCCCGCGTGACGACAGGGGCAGCGACCAGTGAGGGGGCAGTGGACGCCTGGCGCGCGGTGCGCAGCGATTCGGACATCCAGTTCGCGCCCATCGCCCAGCCCGATCCGCCCCAGACGCCCGAATGGCTACGCGCGCTCGGCGAATTCCTGGTGGATCTGCTGGGGCCGGTAGCGCGACTGTTCGTTGCCGCATGGCCGGTGCTGATGTGGGTGCTGATCGCGATCGGCGTCGCCCTGCTGGTGCTGCTGATCCTCCGGATTTTCGACATTCCGGTGCTCAAACGGCGCAGCAAGGCATCCGACCAGGCCGAGGATACTCTGCCCGATCGCGCCGAGGCCGAGGCGCTGCTGAGCGATGCCGACGCGCTCGCCGCGCAGGGCCGCTATGGCGAGGCGGTGCGCCTGCTGCTCGCGCGCAGCATCGGGCAGATCGCCAATCGCCGCCCCGATCTGGTCCACCCGTCCAGCACCGCGCGCGAATTGTCCCGCCTCGAAGCCCTGCCCGACGCCGGTCGGCGCGCCTTCGCCGCAATTGCGCGCAGCGTGGAACGCGCGCTGTTTGCGCTGGAAGACCTGACCGAGCGCGACTGGACCGAGGCGCGCGCCGCCTATGCCGACTTCGCGCTGGAGCGTGGCTGAGATGGCCGGCGCACAGGCACCCGGCACCTTCGGCAAGCGCGGCACCTTCGCGCTGGTGCTGTTCGCGGTGCTCGCCTTCATCGCCTTCCTGTTCCTGATCGGACGAGGCGGGCTGGAAGGCAGCGGCAATAATGGCCAGGCCCACGCGGCGGGCACCGGGCTCGCCGGGTTTGCCGGGCTCACCCGCCTGCTGGAAGAGGACGGCGTGTGGGTCGAGCGTTCACGCGATCGCGGTGCGCTGAACGATCCCGGCCTGCTGGTCCTCACCCCCCCGGCGAATATCGACGAGCAGGAATTCGCCGAGATCATCGAACGCCGCCGGACCATCGGCCCGACAATGATCATCGCGCCCAAGTGGTTCGCGATGCCCGCGCAGGGGGACAGGAACAGCAAGCCCGGCTGGGTCCATCTGCTGGGCGCGGGCGAAGACTGGGCGATGACGATCGAAGGCCGCACGCTCTCCTTCCCCCATATCGACCTGAAGGACCGCACCGCGCGCTGGCGCGGCCTCGGCCTGAGCGGAACCCTGCCGAGCAAGGATGCTCTGGCGGCGGTCGACATCGAAGCGGATGACGCCGAGAGCAACGCGGCCGGCGACAACATGGGCAGCGAGAGCGGTTTCCTCGCCCCGCTGGTGGAGGACGGCGATGGGCGCATGCTCGCCGCCTACCTCGCCGACGATGGCAGCTATCTCGACGGCGACCTCTATCTCGATCCCGAACGCGGCGACAGCGCGCCGGTCTATGGCGTGATGCTGGTCGCCGAACCCGATCTCATGAACAACTGGGGCATGGCCGAGGAAGAGCGCGCGCTGCTGGCGCTCGATCTGATCGCCATCGCCCGGCAGGGGACCGACGGGCCGGTCCGCTTCGACCTGACGCTGAACGGCATGGGCGGATCGCGCAATCTGCTGACGCTCGCGTTTGAGCCGCCCTTCCTCGCCGCCACGCTGACGCTGCTGCTGGCGCTGGCGATCGCGATGTGGCGCGCCTTCACCCGCTTCGGCCCGGCGCTGCGGCCCGCCCCCGCAATTGCCCCGGGCAAGAGCCAGCTGGTCGCCAATGGCGCGCAGGTGATCGCCCGCAGCGGCCGCATGCGCCTGCTGCGCGATCCTTACGCATCGCTGATGCGCGCGCGGATTGCCCATCGGCTCGGCCTGCAACCGGGCGATGACGAGGGGATCGAGCGCGCACTCGCCGCGCGCGGCGCACCCCCGCTCGACCCTGCGCTGGAGGCGCTCGCCTCGGCCAGCAACCGCAAAGACCTGCTGCGCGCCGCCCGCGCGCTCCGCGATCTCGAAAGGACCCTATGACCCAGGAACTCGAACCGCTCCGCACGCTGGCCGCCGATGTGAAGGCAGAGGTCGGCAAGGCGATCATCGGGCAGGAGGCGATGGTCGATCACCTGCTGATCGCCCTGATCGCGCAGGGCCACGTGCTGATGGAAGGGCCGCCGGGGACCGCGAAGACCTTCCTCGCGCAGTGCTTCGCGCGCGCCACGGGCCTCGATTACGGGCGCATCCAGTTCACGCCCGACCTGCTGCCGGGCGATATCCTGGGCTCCAACCTGTTCAACTTCCAGACCAGCCAGTTCACCCTGACACGCGGCGCGATCTTCACCGAGCTGCTGCTGGCGGACGAGATCAACCGTACCCCGCCCAAGACGCAGGCCGCGCTGCTGGAGGCGATGCAGGAACGGCGCGTGACGCTGGATGGGGAGACCCACCTGCTGCCCGACCGGTTCATGGTCGTCGCGACGCAGAACCCGATCGAGAGCCAGGGCGTCTACCCGCTGCCCGAGGCGCAGCTCGATCGCTTCCTGTTCAAGCTGCTCGCGGAATATCCCAGCGAGGAGGAAGAGGCGCGGATCGTCGCGCGATTCGGCACAGAACAGGGCCCGCCCCGGCCCGAGGCCTTCGGGATCGAGCCGGTGACGGGGCGCGACGCGCTGCAGCAGGCGATCGCCGCGGTAAAGGCGGTCACGCTCGCGCCGGAGAATGTCGACTACGTGGTCCGGCTGGTCCGCGCGACGCGCAGCCATGCCGACCTTGCGACCGGAGCAAGCCCGCGTGCCGCCGTGCTGCTGGGCAATGCCGCGCGCGTGCGCGCCGCGCTCGACGGGCGCGATTATGTGGTGCCCGACGATATCAAGGCGCTCGCCACCGCCGTGCTGCGCCACCGCCTGATCCTCTCCGCCGCCGCCGAGATCGAGGGGCGCGAGGTCGAGGGAATCGTCGACGACCTGATCGAAAGCACCGAGGCGCCACGGTGAACCTTCACCGCGAGATCCTCCCCGCCTTGCCGCAGGCCAAGCGGGGAGGGGGACCGCGACACCGCAGGTGTCGTCGTGGAGGGGCCGTGCGCGCAGCTCCCCCTCCGTCAGACGCCTCCGGCGTCTTCCACCTCGCCATTTGCATTTCACGAAAACGGGGAGGAATGTCGGCGTGACCTCCCTGCTCCCCACCATCCGCACCGCGCGGATCGTCGCGCTGGCCGCGCCGCTGGCGCTGGCGGTCGCGCTGCTCGCGCCGCAGGCGTGGCTCGCGGTGCCGGTCGCGGCGGGGGTGCTGCTGGTGCTGGTGCTGATCGACGCCGCGCGTGCAGGCACGCTCGGCGAATGGACAATGGCGCATGACGGCGATGTCGAGATCGGCCAGCCTGCCCCGCTCAGCGTGTCGGCAGACATCCGCGGCACTCCGGGAGCGGTGCGCGCCGCCGTGTCGCTCGACCCGCGACTCGCGCCGGGCGGGCGCGCCGATCTGATGCTCGAACGCGGTCAGGGCGTGTGGACCGCGCAGACGCAGCTGGTGCCGCAGCGCCGCGGGACCGCGCCGGTCGACACGCTGTGGCTCGCCTGGGACGGCCCCTGGGGCCTCGGCAGCCGCCAGCAGCGGATCGAACTGGAGCGCGAGATTCGCATCTGGCCCGACCTCTCGCCGATCCGCTCGCGCCCCTTGCAGGCCCTGCTGCGCGATGCGGAACTGGGCCTGATCGCCCGGCGGCGGCGCGGCGAAGGCACCCAGTTCGAAGCGCTGACCGAATACGAGGCGGGGATGGACAAGCGCCGGATCGACTGGAACGCGAGCGCCCGCCACGCCGCGCTCTATGCGCGCGAGAACGAGACCGAGCGCAACAACCAGATCGTGTTCGCCTTCGATTGCGGGCAGGCGATGTGCGAACCGATCGACGGCGTGCCCCGGCTCGACCGCGCGATCAGCGCGGGGCTGACCGCCGCCTATGTCGCGCTCAAGGGCGGCGATCGCGCGATGCTGTTCGGCTTTGCCCGGCGGCCCGTGCTCGCCAGCCCCTTCGTCGGCGAGACGCGCGCCTTCGCGCGGTTGCAGCAGGCGGCGGCGGGGCTCGACTACCGCCAGGGGGAGGAGGCGAACTACACCCTCGCGCTCGCCACCCTGTCCGCCCGGCTCAAGCGCCGGTCGCTGGTGGTGCTGTTCTCCGACTTCAGCGATACGACCGCGGCCGAGCTGATGATCGAGAGCCTCGGGCGGTTGAGCCAGCGCCACGCGGTGGTGTTCGTCACGCTGGAGGATCGCGAGCTGGCGCAATTCACCAATGCCGCGCCCGACAGCGTCGACGATGTCGCCCGCGCGGTCACCGCCGACGCGCTTTCGCGCCAGCGCCAGCTGGTGCTCACCCGGCTGCGGCGGATGGGCGTGGACGTGATCGAGGCACCTTACGACAAGCTCGGCTTCGCGGTGATCGACCGCTATCTGTCGCTGCGCACGCAGGAGGCGATCGCCGGATGAAGGCCCCCACCATCCGCAACCCCTTTGCGGCCCAGCCTTTGCCAGAACAACCCGATATCGAGGCGGCAGCGCTTCGGTCCGACCGTTTCCGGCTGGAGCGGGAGGGCGACTGGCGGCGGCTCGAACAGATCGTCCGGCGGCTCGAACGCGGCTTCGCCTTCCGCCTGTCGGACGAGGATATCATGGACCTGCCCGTGCTCTACCGGCAGGCCGCATCGAGCTTGGCGGTCGCGCGCGAGACATCGCTCGACGCGGCGACGCTGCGGTTCCTTGAGGATCTGGTCCAGCGCGCCTGGTATCAGGTCTATGGCCCGCGCAGCGGCCTGCTGCGCTGGCTCGGCGGGTTCTTGCGGGGCGGGTGGAGCCGCGCGGTGCGGGCGATCTGGCTCGACATCCTGCTCGCCTTCGCGGCGATGGCCGCCGGGGTTGCGGCGGGCTGGCTGCTGGTCGCGCGCAATGTCGAATGGTATTTCGCGCTGGTCCCCGGCTCGATGGCGGACGCCCGCGTTCCCGGTGCCAGCCGCGCGCAGCTGGCCGAAACGCTGGCGATTGCCGATGGCGCGGGCGGCCTCTCCGCCTTCGCCGCGCAGCTGTTCTACAACAATGCGAGCGTGTGCATCCTCGCCTTCGCGCTGGGCTTCGCCTTCGGCGTGCCCACGCTGCTGCTGCTGATCTACAACATGGCGCTGCTGGGCGCGATGGCGTGGCTGTACAACTCGGTCGGCCTGTTGCCCGACTTTCTTGCCTGGCTGAGCGTGCATGGCACCACCGAGCTGACCGCGATCCTGCTGGCGGGCGCGGCAGGCGTGCATGTCGGGCGGCGGATGGCCTTCCCCGGCGATGCCAGCATCCTGTCCGCGACGGCAGAGGCAGGCCGCCGCGCCGCGCTGGTGATGCTGGGCTGCGTGTTCATGCTGATCTTCGCCGCGATCCTCGAAGCCTTCCCGCGCCAGCTCGCCGGGCCCGAGGCGCGCGCGATCATCGGCGCGTTCATGGCGATCGCGTGGGCAGCGCTGTTCGTGCTGGTGGGGCGTGAGCGCAAGGGAGCGAGCGCGCCATGAGCACTGCGAGCAAATCCCTCGAAGCCAAGCGGCAGCGGCAGATCGTCACGCCCGAAGGCGTGCCGCTGGGCGTGACACTCGCCACGCGCGGCTCGCGCCTGATCGCGCTGATCCTCGACTATGTGATCATGTTCGTCGGCCTGTTCCTGATCGCGCTCGCGCTGCTGCTGGTCGGGATCAATCTCGGCCAGCTCGACGCGCTGGGCACGGGCGCGGGCGAGTTCCTGGTGGTCGTGTTCTTCATCGTGCTGTTCCTGGCGTTCAACGGCTATTTCATCTTCTTCGAGATGGGCCCGCGCGGCGCCACGCTGGGCAAGCGGGCGGTGGGCATCAGGGTCGCCGCAAGGCCGCAGGGCCAGTCGGGCGAGCGGCTGACCGCCGAAGCGATCATCGCGCGCAACCTGCTGCGCCAGATCGAGATCTTTTTGCCGCTGACCTTCTTCAGCACCGCGGGCGAGGCAGGCTCCGGCCCCGCATGGCTGGTCGGATCGCTGTGGTTCGCGGTGTTCATGCTGTTCCCCTTCTTCAACCGCGACGCTCTGCGCGCGGGCGACGTGGTCGCAGGCACCTGGGTGGTCGAGGCACCGCGCCGCAAGCTGGCCGAGGCGCTGTCGCTGCGGCAGGAGAGCGAGCCTGCGGCCGAGGCGGCCTATCGCTTCGGCCCGGAAGAGCTGGAGGTCTACGGCGAGTACGAGCTGCAATCGCTCGAACGCGTGCTGCGCGATGGCGACGACGAGACGCTGGCCGCAGTCCATGCCGCGATCGTCCGCAAGATCGGCTGGCAGGCCGGATCGGGGGACGAGCGTGCCTTCCTCGAATCCTTCTACACCGCGCTGCGGGCCAAGCTGGAAGGCGACATGCGCTTCGGCAAGCGCAAGGCGGACAAGCACGCCGAGGTCGATCGGGGCGGGCCACCCCTGCGCTGATTGCCCGACTCGCGCCGATCCGGTATTGTCTGTGATCGGAGAGACTTATGCGACACGCCCCCGCGATCAACGATTACATCACCCGCGATGAAGTCGCCGCGCTCAGCGCCAAATCGGATGCGCGCGCGGCGGCGATCGTGCTGTTTCAGGCGGGCCTCGCCGTGGCCGCCTTCGCGCTCGCGATCCTCTGGCCCAACCCGCTGACGATCCTCGCCGCGATCATCATTCTGGGTGGCCGGATTCAGGCCTTCGGGATCATCACCCACGACTGCGCGCACGGCGCATTCTTCCGCACGCCCAAGCTGAATGTCCTGGTCGGCAAGTGGGTCAGCGGAGCGGCGGCGCACGTCCCGCTCGATCTCTATCGCCGTTACCACCTCGACCATCACAAGTTCGCCGGCACGCCCGACGATCCGGACAAGTGGATGGTCAAGGCCTATCCGGTCACCCGCGCCTCGCTGAAGCGCAAGCTGATCCGCGACATCACCGGCCAGACCGGGTTTCGCGACCTTCTTGGCGAGATCAAAAACTTCAAGTGGAGCCAGACCGGTCCGTCGGTGCTGTTCCACACGCTGCTGTTCGTGGCGCTGCTCGCGGTGGGGGCGCCGTGGGCCTATCTAATGTGGTGGGCGGCGCGGATCTTCGTCTATCCGCTGACCATGCGGCTGCGCCAGATTTCCGAGCATGGCGTTGCGAAGGACCGCGATGCGATGGACGCGCGGATCAACACGGGGACCACGATCCCGCGTTGGTGGGAGGCGCTGCTGCTCTCCCCGTGCAACGTGAACTACCATCTGGAGCATCACATCTTCGCAGGCGTGCCGCCCTATCGCCTCGCGCGGCTGCACCACCTGCTCAAAGAGCGCGGCTATTACCGCGACCACGACTGCATCGCCTACGGCTTCGGCGACGTGTTGCGCCGCGCGACGCGGGCGGGCTGAACTCTTTCCCCGACAACGCAGATCCTCCCCGTTTTTCCCTGAGGGTCAAGTGGGGAGGGGGACCGCCGGACCGTCAGGCCCGGGGGTGGAGGGGATCTTGAGACGTCGCGCCGTGCCCCCGCCCCTCCGTCAGATGCCTGGCGGCATCTGTCACCTCCCCATTTGGCGCTCCGCGCAAAACGGGGAGGAAGCTGACGGTCGCTCTGCTGTCCTACACGCACCGCTCGCGCTAGCGTGCCGACGGCTCTTTCCCATCGTCGTCCCCTCGCTCACCCGCGCGGCCCAGAATCCGCAAAGCGTCACCCGGAGCACCCCAAGCTCTTGAGAGATATGAAATTTCTCAGGGTGACACGTGTCACCCATCGTCGCGCGCCTGCGATCACTCGCCCTCGCCGAAGATCGCGACTTCCTTCACGCCCTTGCTGGTTTCGCGGGCGCGATACATGCCCGGCGTGTTGAAGCTGAACACGGCAGGGCCGAAGGGCGAGACCACGATCACGCCGCCATCGCCGCCCAGTTCCTTGACCTCGGCCAGCACCTCGTCCGCCACCGCGCGCACCGTCGCTTCGTCGAGCCACAACTCGCTCGCGTGGACGACATATTCGGGAAAGCCGAGTTCGTCGCGCGGCACGCTCGCTTCCGCCTCCTCCAGCAGATCGTCCCACGCGACCCGCAGCCGGGTGCAGATCTCCTGCGCTACGCCGACGCGCATGAAGTACTCGCCCGCGCCGGTGGCGGAGACCGCGCAGCTGCGGTTGTCGGCATAGGTACCCGCGCCGATCACCGGGGCATCGCCGATCCGGCCCCAGCGCTTGCCGGTCAGCCCGCCGGTGCTGGTGCCCGCAGCCATGTTGCCATCAAGGTCCAGCGCGACCGCGCCGACCGTGCCGTATTTGTGGTCCACATCGATCGCGGAAAGCTGCTCCGCCTTCAGCATTTCGAGCGACCGCAGCCGGCTCTCGGTACGGAACCATTCGTTGGGCACGCGCTCCAGGTCGGTGCCGTCGGCGAAGGTCTCCGCCCCCGCGCCGCTAAGGAACACATGCCGCCCGTCGCGCATCACTTCCTTCGCCAGCAGGATCGGGTGGCGCACCGTGCCGATGCCGGTGACCGCGCCCGCCGCGCGGGTTCGCCCGTCCATCAGCGCGGCGTCGTGCTCGATCGTGCCGTCCCAGGTGAACACCGCACCGCGCCCCGCGTTGAACTTGGGGTCGTCTTCCATGAGGATGATCGCTGCGGTCACCGCGTCCATCGCGCTGCCGCCATCGCGCAGGATCGCCGAACCTGCTTCGAGCGCGGCATCCAGCGCGGCGCGATACTCCGCCTCCTGCTCGGGCGTCATGTTCGCGCGCTCGATCGTGCCCGCGCCGCCGTGGATCGCGAAGGACCAGCGCGGCTCGCCCGGCTCGTAGTCCTCCTGCGCCAGCGCCGGAGCGGTCAGAAAGCTTGCGAGTGCGAGTGCGATGATGGCGCGCATGAAAATCTCTCCTGATGCGGGCGAGACAATGCCGCGCTTGCCCCGCCCGGTCCAGCTTCCCCTGCGTGGTGGTGCGCGCTAGGTCGGTGCCATGATCCTGCGCCCTGCCACACCCGAAGATGCACCCGCACTCGCTACGCTGGGGCGGGAGAGTTTCTGCGCGGCGTTCGAGCATCTCTACAATCCCGAAGATCTCGCCGCCTTCCTCGAACAGGCCTATGCGGAAAACGCCGTCGCCGCCGAAATCGCGGACGATGTCCACATCCACCGCCTCGCCGATGATGGCGAACGGCTGCTGGGTTACGTCAAGCTGCGCGCGCCCAGCGGATATGCCGGGTATTCGGACGCGGCGAACCCGATCGCGCTCGGCCAGCTCTACACCCAGCCGGACCTGACCGGGCAGGGCATCGGCGCCGCGCTGATGGACTGGGCGATGGCCGAGGCGCGGGAGCGCGGCCACGATGCGGTGCAGCTATCGGTGTGGAGCGAGAATTTCGGCGCCCAGCGGTTCTACCAGCGGTACGGCTTCGCCAAGATTGCAGACATAGACTTCTGGGTCGGCAATCACCGCGATGATGAATTTCTCTACGAACTCAGGCTTTAGCGGCCCGTTCGGCTGTCCGCCCCGGCCTGTCGTTCGTCGAGCGCACCCTTGCCAATCCCGGCCCGCAGGCGCACGCCTCGCCCGCAGAATATCCAGGGGGAATACCTGACCATGAAGACCTTCGCCGCCGCCATCGCCCTCGTCGCGCTGCTGCCCGCCGCGCCCGCTTTCGCCCAGGCCGAAACCACGCAGAGCATGCCCGCCCAGCCCGACTGGGTCGAGACCAGCAATGCCTATACGCAGAAGCTGATCGACTTCGAAGCGCAGTTCTACCCCGAGGGTGCCTCGTCTTCCGGCTACGACCAGTACGACGGGCTGACCTTCGACTATTCGCTCGACGCGGACGAGCGCTATGTCGCCGGGGCGAAGGCGTTGAAAGCGGAATTCACCGCCGCGATGGCGCGGGAGAGCAATCCCTTCGTGAAGCAGGACCTCGCGATCCTGATCGACAGTCTCGACCGCAGCATCGAGTCGAGCGAGCTGAGCGACAAGTATATGCTCGAATGGAACGAGCTGCCGCAGAGCATCTTCTATTCGATCGGCGCGATCCTGTCCGACCAGACGGCGGAAAACCGCCGCGCCTCCGCGGTCGATCTGCTGCGCAAATATACCGGCGTCGAAGACGGCTACGAACCTTATACCGAGCAGGCCAAGGCTCATTTCGAAGCCAGCCGGGGCGACGGTAAGATCGGGCCGTACCGGGTCGAGGTCGAGGAATCGATCGGCAAGATCCCGACCTTCGTCGCCGGGATTCGCGAGCTGTTCGACAAGTACGAGATCGACGGGGCTGAGGAAGCGCTCGACGCGATGGAAACGCAGTTCACCGATTACGGCGAGTGGACCCGCGAAACCGTGCTGCCCGAGGCCCGCGATACCGCGCGGCTGCCCGAAGAACTCTACGCGCTCAGCCTGCGCAATGTCGGCATCGACATGGACCCGCGTGAAGCGATGAGCCAGGCGCGCCGCGGCTTCTACGAGATCCGCGCGCAGATGGAGGCGCTCGCGCCGCAGATCGCGGAGAAGAACGGCTGGCCCGAGACCGACATGGCCGGGGTGATGAAGCGCCTGAAGGCGCAGACCATTCCCAACGACCAGATCGAGGCCTTCTACCGCGACATCAACCGGCAGCTCGAAGAGAAGGTGCGCGAGAACGACATCGTCAGCGTGCCGGATACCGAACTTCAGATGCGCGTCGCGAGCGAGGCGGAAAGCGCCGCCCAGCCCGCCCCGCACATGCGCCCGCCCCGGCTGATCGGCAACACCGGCGAACAGGGCACCTTCGTGCTCACCGTCGGCAATCCCACCGCCAGCGCGGACGACGCATACGACGATTTCAACCACCCCGCCGCCGCCTGGACGCTCAGCGCCCACGAAGCGCGGCCGGGCCACGAAATGCAGTTCGCCGCGCTGGTGGAGCAGGGCGTTTCGCTCGCCCGGATGCTCTACGCCTTCAACAGCGTGAACGTGGAAGGCTGGGCGCTCTACGCCGAGGCGGAGATGATGCCGCACGAGCCGATCGAAGGCCAGTTCATCGCCCAGCAGTTCCGCCTGCTGCGCGCGGCGCGCGCCTTCCTCGACCCCGCGCTCAACCTCGGCCTGATGACCCGCGACGAAGCCGAATACGTGCTGCGCGACGAAGCGCTGTTCTCGCCCGGCATGACCAAGCAGGAACTCGATCGCTACCAGTTCCGCATGCCCGGGCAGGCGGGCGCCTACTACTACGGCTACCGCAAGCTGATCGACCTGCGGGTGGAGACCGAGCTGGCGCTGGGCAAGGATTTCGACGAGAAGGAATTCAACGACTTCCTGCTCGCCCAGGGAATCATCCCGCTGGAACTGATCGCCAAGGCGGTCCGCGAGGAATTCATCCCTGCGCACAAGCAGGCGTCCTAGGGCTGGAGGGCGATCTTCACAGCCACTTCAACCGCTTGAAGATCGCCATCAGCACCGCGATGATCGCCAGGCAGATGCCGGTCACCCACCAGAAGGCGTGGCCGTCGTTCACGCCGGGCATCCCGCCGACATTGATGCCGAGCAGCCCGGTCAGGAAGCCGAGCGGCAGGAAGATGCCCGCCACGATGGTGAGCATGTAGGTCGCGCGTTCATTGCTGGCGAGCGCGCGGGCTCGCAGCTCGTCCATCAGCACCACCGCGCTTTCCTTGCTCACGTCGATATCGTCGAGATAGCGGCGCAGCCGGTCGATCGTCTCGGCGATCTCGCGCCGGTCGTGTTCCTCGAACCATTCGGGCGCATCGCGGCTGATCGCCTCCAGCGCGACGTGCTGCGGGCCCATGTGCCGTTTAAGACCCAGGCAATTGCGGCGGATGGTCGCGATCTTGGTCAGCATGTCCTCCGGATCGTCGTCCATGTTCATGTCTTCGAGCAGGTCGATATGCTCGTTCATGTCGACGATCGACTGGCTCATCCGGGTGACCATCGACTCGGTCAGCGCGGTGACGATCGCGCCGACATCGCCGGGGCCCGACCCGCGATCGATCTGCGCGAGAATTTCGCGGGGAGTCTGCAAGGGATGGCGGCGCAGCGTGATCAGCCGGACCCCGTCGCTCCACACCTGCATGGAGATCATGTCCTCGGGCTCTGCCCCGGGATTGAAGTTGATGCCCCGCAGCGTGGCGACCAGCGTGTTCCCTTCGCGAAAAGCGCGTGGCCGGGTGTCATCGCTGGTAAGCAGTTCGGCGGTCGGCTCGGGAATGCCGATCCGCTCCTGCAACCACTCGTACACGCCCGGCGTGTTGCGGCACAGGTGCATCCACAGCACCTGATCGCCCGGCCCCGCCCCCGCCGGTGCAGGCTCCCACTCCTGGATGCCCGCCCAGTCGATCGCGCGGCCGCCGCCCGTACCGTCCAGCACGCGGGCAAAAAGCAAGGGCGTGCCGGGTTCGGTGTCTGTCGCTTCACTCATGCTGCATAATGTGCCCCAGATCCGACCCGATTCCTACGCCCGGCAGGATCGCCCGGCTCACCCCAATGCCAAATCGTTCAATTTTATCGATAACTGCGCCAATTCCCTTGATCCGCATTCCAAACGGGGCAACAGGCGCGGCATGACAAAACCCCTCACTTACGGCCTTCGCGCCCTCCCCGCCCTCGCCATCCTGTGCTCCGCCAATCCGGCATTCGCAGGCGCATTTCTCATTCAGGAACAATCCGCCAAGGAAACCGGCCGCGCGCTGTCCGGCGCAGCCGTGGCAGCCGACGGCCCTGCCTCGATCTATTTCAACCCCGCATCGATGACCAAGCTGGACGGCGTGCAGGTCGAAGCAGCCTCGCAGTTCCTGTTCCTCACCGCCTCGCAGGAAGATCAGGGCAGCACGCGCGGCGTGCCGGGCCTGCCCGTCTCGGTCCCCACCGGCGGCAGCAATGGCGGCAACCCCTTCCCCCAGCCGCTCCTCGTCCCCTCGGGCGCGATCAGCGCGCAGCTGAGCGACAACGTGTGGGCCGGCCTTGCGGTCAACGCGCCGTTCGGCCTGATCGCGCAGTACGACGACGACTTCTTCGGCCGCTACGACACGCTGCGCGCCGACGTCTTCACGCTGAACGTGCAGCCCAGCCTGGCGGTGAAGATCGGCGATAATGTCTCCGTCGGCGCGGGCGTCGACGTGCAGTATATCGACGTCGAGCTGACCAATGCCGTGCCCAATCTTTCCCCCACCGCGCCCGACGGTTTCGCCCGGGTGAAGGGTGACGACATCTCGATCGGCTGGAACGCGGGCATCATGGTCGATTTCGCCCCCATCCGGATCGGTGCGCACTATCGCTCGCAGGTGAAACAGAACCTGGAAGGCACGTTCGAACTGTCCGGCCTGCTCGGCCCGCTCGCAGGCAATAACGCAACGGTCGACGCGACCGCGCCGCTGACCCTGCCCGATATCGCAACCCTCAGCATCCAGCTCGGCACGGATACGCCGTGGCGCGTCTTCGGCACCTGGCGCTATTACAACTGGAGCGATTTCAAGGAGATCGCGATCTATCCGGAAGGCGGGGTGCCGCCGCAGATCTCCGAACAGAACTACAAGGACAGCTGGTCGATGTCGCTCGGCGGCGAATATGACGTCTCCGACAAGCTGACGCTGCGCGCCGGGACGGCCTTCGACGAATCGCCGATCACCGATGCGTACCGTTCCGCCCGTGTGCCCGATGCCGACCGTGTGTGGGCTTCGGTGGGCCTGACCTATGACATGAGCGACCGGTTCTCCGCCAACCTTGGCTATTCGCACGTGTTCGTGAACGACGCGCCGCTCGACCGGACGGACGCCTTTTTCGAAGGCACTCCCGCGGAAGTCCCGACCACGATCCGCTCCGACAGCTCGGGCAACGCGGATATCCTCGCAGTCTCGCTCGGCGCGCGTTTCTGACGCGCTGACGCATCAAAGGGGCCATTCGGCTTTTCCCGGCGGACATGAGTGCCTATACAGGCCTCATGTCCGTTCGCCCCTGGAGAGATATCGAACGCCGCCAGTCGCGGCAGATCATGGTCGGCAATGTGCCGGTTGGCGGCGATGCGCCGATCAGCGTGCAGACCATGACCAACACGCCGACCGAAGATGTCGGCGCGACGCTCGACCAGATTCGCCGGTGCGAGGATGCGGGCGCGGATATTATCCGCGTGTCCTGCCCCACCGAAGACGCGACGCGGCATTTCGATAAGATCACGCGCGCGGCCAATGTCCCGATCGTCGCGGACATCCACTTCCACTACAAGCGCGCACTTGAAGCCGCCGACAAGGGTGCGGCCTGCCTGCGGATCAACCCGGGCAATATCGGATCGAGCGAGCGGATGGCCGAAGTCGTCCGTGCGGCAAAGGCCAATGGCTGCGCGATCCGCATCGGCGTGAACGCCGGCAGCCTCGAGAAGGACCTGCTGGAGAAATACGGCGAGCCCTGCCCCGAAGCGCTGATCGAAAGCGCGCTCGACCATATCAAGCTGCTTCAGGACCACGATTTCCACGAATACAAGGTGGCGGTGAAGGCTTCCGACGTGTTCCTCGCCGTCGCGGCCTATCACGGGCTCGCCGAAGCGGTCGACTGCCCGCTGCACCTCGGCATCACCGAGGCGGGCGGGCTGATCGGCGGGACGGTGAAATCCTCAATCGGCATGGGCAGCCTGCTCTGGGCCGGCATCGGCGACACGATCCGCGTGAGCCTCTCGGCCGAGCCCGAACAGGAAGTGCGCGTCGGCTACGAGATGCTGAAAGCACTCGGCCTGCGCACCCGCGGTGTGCGGGTCGTCTCCTGCCCCAGCTGCTCGCGGCAGGGCTTCGACGTGATCCGCACGGTCGAGGCGCTGGAGAAGCGGCTCGAGCACATCAAGACGCCGATGAGCCTCTCGGTGCTCGGCTGCGTGGTCAACGGCCCGGGCGAAGCGCGCGAGACCGACATCGGCATCACCGGCGGCGGCAAGGGCAAGCACATGGTGTACCTGAGCGGCGTGACCGACCACCATGTGGAAGACGAGAGCATGCTCGACCACATCGTGCGGCTGGTCGAAGAGAAAGCCGCCCGGATCGAGGCGGGCGAGGATGTCGCCTTCGACCCGCATGCCGCCCCGGCGGTAGAAGCCGCGGAGTAGCTTGCTCCACGTCGTCCATCACGTCGACTACATGGCGCCTGCGCCGACGCGCGGCAGCTTCCGGTTCGACAAGTATCAGCTGGTAATGGTCGCGCTGCGCGAAAGCGGCCATCCGATTACCGAACACGCGCCCGAGCCTTGCCCGCGCGAATGGCTCGAGGCGGTCCACTGCCCCGACTATGTCGAGCAGGTGTTCACCGCGCAGGTTCCGTACGAGAAGGAACGGCGGATCGGCTTTCCGGTCACGCCGCATATCGCGCAGCGGGTGGCGCATACCAATGGCGGCACCTGGCTCGCCGCACAGCTCGCGATGCGGCATGGCTACGCCGCCAACAGCGCGGCGGGGAGCCACCACGCGCTCTACGATACCGGTGCGGGTTTCTGCGTGTTCAACGATCTGGCGGTGTGCGCCAATCGCCTGATCGCGCAAGGCGACGCGCGCCGTGTGCTGATCGTCGATTGCGATGTCCATCAGGGCGACGGCACCGCCGCGCTGACCGCTGGGCGCGAGGATGTGTTCACCCTCTCGCTCCATGCGGAGAAGAACTTCCCGGTTCGCAAGGCACGTTCCAGCCTCGATATCGCACTGCTCGATGGAACGAGCGATGCCGACTATCTCGATGTTCTGCGGGCGCACCTGCCGCGCGTGGTGGATGAATTCGCGCCCGATATCGTGCTCTACCAGGCAGGGGTCGACCCGCACGAGAACGACAAGCTGGGCAGGCTCGCGCTGACCGACGAGGGGCTTGAGCGCCGCGATCGCTACGTGGTGGAAACCGTGCGCGGGCGCGGCCTGCCGATCGCGAGCGCGCTGGGCGGTGGCTACGGCACGGATCCGCGGGTGGTGGCAGAGCGGCACGCGCGATCAATGATCGCAATGGCGCGGGAAAACGCAGCGTTCACGCGCTCTTCCTGACGGCTGACCAAGCGCGAGCGTTCCGGCAATGGCAGCGCCGACCGAGTTCGAAGAGTGCGTGGCGAATTCATCGGATATGCGGACGGCGACCAGATGGTCCTGACCCAGTGCATCAACTATTGCATGCGCACCTATAGCTGCCGGTACTGACGTTCTGAGGGAGTGGCCGGCCTCACACACTCACACCGCCGCACTTCAGAAATAGATATCGACATAGTCGGTCAGGCGATCGCACCATTCGAATTCGCGCAGGCGATAATAGCGGCGGTTTTGCGTGATCGCGAAATGCCAGGTCTTGTCCGCGCGGCATTCGCGCCCGGTATCGGGAGCGTCGGTGATCGCGATCGTTCCGCGCAAGGTGAAGTAGCCCTCGCCGATCTCGAGGATGGTGCCATCGACCTCCAGTTCGCCGCCGTCACTACCAGTCTGGTGGCCCGAGACGTGCCACACCCCGCGCTCGTCCGGGGCAATGGAAACCGGCCCGCGATCGTCCCAGCCGATCCATTGCAGCGTGATCCCACCCGGCGAAAGCAGGCGATCTGCATCGCGCTGGCTCAGGATTTCGGTCGGATCCTCCAAGAACGCCGGGTCCGATACGCTCGATTGCGCCTCCAATCCCGCAGGCATCGCCGCCCAGATTGCCGCAGCAATCGTTCCCCACAGCGCGACTTGTCGCATCCTGGCACCTCCTCAAGGGCGAAACCGCGAAACGGCTTCAAGCAAGCATTAAGCTCGGTTATAGCACATAGCCGATATGCAACGTCGCGATCTGATCAAGACCGGGCTGGGTGCCGGCATCGCGCTGGGCACGGGCGTGACCCTGCCGAGCCGTGTGTTCGCCCAACCAATGGCCGGAAATGCGCGCGACCGCCAGCTTTTCGAAATCGCCAAGCGCGAGCTCGACAAGGCAGGCGACGTGATCTGGCGCAAGGATATCGTCGGGATCGCCGATTTCGGGCTCCATTCGGCCCATCGCCGCTTCCACTTCGTCAATCTGGACCGGCAGGAAGTGAAGAGCTTCCATGTCAGCCACGGTACCGGCTCCGACCCGGAACATGACGGCTGGCTCAACACCTTCTCCAATGTCGAGGGCTCCAACGCGACCAGCCGCGGGGCCTATGTCACGTGGGAATGGTACACCGGCAAGTTCGGCACTTCGGTGCGGCTGGGCGGGCTCGACACGACAAACAACCACGCGCTGCAGCGCTATATCGTGATGCACCGGGCCAGCTATGCGGAGCCCGAGCATGTCGAGCGCTGGGGGCGGCTGGGCCGCTCCAACGGCTGCTTCGCTCTAGGCGAGGAGCAGTTCAAGATCGCCCTGCTCAACCTGTCCGGCGGGCGGCTGCTCTATGCCGAGGCGCTGGGTCTGCAGGAAGACGGCACCCAGGCCTATCCGCCGCAGGCTATCGTGGGCGAGCCCGAAAACGGCTATCACATCCTGCGCCAGCCGAGGCAGGAGACGTTCGAGCAGACCAACCCGGGCGTTTACTAGCGGCTAGCCCGCTCGCCGGTTCGAAGGTGAAGAGGGGCGGCGGACCGCCCCTCTTCAATCACGCAATGTCGCGCGGATCGTTGACGATCTCGATGATTTCCTCGTCGGTCACGCGGCTGCGGTTCGCCTTGCGCGGAGCCTCGAACGCGGCGAGCACCGGCGCGTCGCGGTCGTAGATATCCTTGAAGGTCGCCATCTCGCCGTCGATCGTCGTGCCCATCGTGAAATAGGTGATGTAGGCGGGCATCTTGCTGTTGAATTCGACCCGGGTGTACTCGCCCGAGGCGAGCTTCTCGACACCCTCGTCCGCGGTCAGGCCCGCCTGCAGGATCGCCAGCGTCAGTGCCAGCTCGGTCGCGCGTTCGGTCCGAATGCAGCCGTGGCTGAGCGCACGGTCGGCCTGGCTGAACAGCCCGCGCGAAGGCGTATCGTGGAAGAAGATCGCGTGCCGGTTGGGCATGTCGAGCTTCATCCGGCCCAGCGCATTGCCCGGCCCGGGGCCCTGCACCACGCTGATATAGCCGTTTGCACCGCGCGTCGCCTTGTAGCCTTTCAAGGCGGCCCAGGAGGGATTGCCGAGCACACGCTCACCCAGCCCTTCACCCTTCACGATCGACTGCGGCACGGTCCAGTTCGGGTTGAGGATCACGCCTTCGACGCTCTCCGCCAGCTGCGGGGTCGCGGTGCGCCCCGGCTTGCCCACGATCGTGCGGTAGGTGCGCATGATCTTGTCGTTCACCGTCAGGCGCAGCTGATATTCGGGCACGTTGGTGATCAGGTACTGATGGCCCAGATCGCGCGGCAGCCAGCGCCAGCGATCCATGTTGGCCTGCACCAGCTTGTAGCGCTTGCTGCCGGGCTTGGCCTTGGCCAGCTCGCTGCGGAGGGCTTCGTAGTCGGGATGCAGCGGAGCCACACCCTCGATCGCGCCCATGATATCGCCGGACTGAAGCGCCTGCTTGAGCACCGCGCCGCTGCGATAGCGGTCCGCATCCGGGTCCATGACGAACCACTGGGTGCGGTGGTCCATCGGCGTGCGCCCGTCGCGCATGTCTTCCACCAGCCACACGAACCGGCGGCTGGCCTCTTCATCCAGCATCGCGCCTTGGCCGGCGGCGATCGCCGCACGCAGGCCGGGAAGATCGTAATCCGCCGGGATCAGGCCGTGCGTGCCGATCCCCTCGATCGCGGCGACAAGCGCCTCTGCCTGCGCCACGTTCCACTGCTGCACCACCGGGTCGAACTTCTGGACCACCGGCTCGCTCGCCATCTCGACCGGACCGGATGCGGTTGAAGGAGCCACGGGGCTGGAGGTCACCGCGTCATCGGCATCCCCGTCAGCCCTGTCATCCTCGTCCTGCGAACCCGGCAGCAGGTTGGTCGGCGCGTTTTGCGCGGCCAGCGCGGTCGGCCCGGCGAGCGTGGCGGTGGCAAGGACAAAAAGCGAAGTGGCAAGCGTTTTCATGTCGTAGGATAGACCCTGTTATCGAGCGCGTCGCCTTATATAGCGACGGATCTTGGCGGGCAGAAGCCTCGCGAATTTATGTGCAATCATCAAGCTGCAAGCATTTATCCAACCTGAATTTACGCACGATCTGCGGCACATCGGTGACGGTCGGCAGAGGTTGGGATAGGGCGAAGCCAATGTCCCGGTCCGCCACCCTTGCCCCATTCGCGGTCGCGCTCGCAGGCGTAGCGATGCTTTCGCTGATGGATGCCTTCATGAAGGACGCATCGCTGGCGATCGGGGCCTATTCGGCCGCACTGATACGCGCCAGCCTGTCCACCGCCATCGCGATGCCGTTATGGCTGGCCCGACGCACCCGCTGGCCGGACGCAGGGACCGTGCGCCTGCATGTGCTGCGCGGGGTGTGCTCGGCCTTCATGGGGCTGAGCTTCTTCTTCGCGCTGACCAGGCTGCCGATCGCCGAGACGATCGCGATTTCCTTCATCGCCCCGCTGATCGCGCTGTACCTTGCGGCAATTCTGCTGGGCGAGACGGTCACCCGCCGTGCGGTGCTCGCCTCGCTGATCAGTTTTGCCGGTGCGCTGGTGATCGTGGGCGGGCAGTTCGGGCGCGGAAGACTGGATGATGAGGCGCTGGTCGGCCTTGGCGCGATCCTGATCTCGACGGTGCTCTACGCGCTCAACTTCATCATCATCCGCCAGCAGTCGCAGCGCGCCGGGCCGCTGGAGGTCGCCGCGTTTCATGGGGGCGTATCGACGCTGGTGCTGGGTCTTGCCGCCCCTTGGCTGCTGGTTGCCCCGCCTGTCGCCATCCAGCCGAGCCTGCTGGCCGCAGGGCTGCTCACCGTGGGTGGCGCGATGACGATCGCCTGGGCCTACGCCCGGGCAGAGGCGCAGGCCCTGTTGCCGGTCGAATATTCCGGCTTCTGCTGGGCGGCGCTGTTCGGCTGGCTGTTTTTTGGCGAAAGAGTGAGCGCAGGCACGCTGGCGGGCGTGGCGATGATCGTGATGGGCACCTATATCGCGGTCACCACGGGCCGCGCGCCTGCCCGTCCGTCGGGCGGAGCGGAGACTGCGGCACCCTGAACCGGCCGCCCTCTTTCGCGGGAGCGCTTGATTTTCGCACCCGCTCGGGCCAAGCGCGCGGCACATATTCCCGGCACATACCGGCGCCCCGCCCGTTGGTCGCACGACAGGCCGCCACAAGAAGCAATATGAAAGGACCGCCCACGCTATGACCCAGGTCGGCAAGGACACTCTCGGTACCCGCAGCACTCTCACCGTCGAAGGCAAGGATTACGCCTACTACTCGCTCGCCAAGGCGGCGGAGCAGCTGGGCGACGTTTCCCGCCTGCCCTTCAGCCTCAAGGTGCTGCTGGAAAACATGCTGCGCTTCGAAGACGGCGGGCACACGGTCTCGGTCGACAATGCGAAGGAAATCGCGGACCGGGTCAACAATCCGGTGACCGGCGGCGAAATCCAGTATCGCCCCGCACGCGTGCTGCTGCAGGACTTCACCGGCGTGCCCTGTGTGGTCGACCTTGCCGCGATGCGCGACGCGATCAAGGCGCTGGGCGGTGATACGCAGAAGATCAACCCGCAGGTCCCCGTGAACCTCGTGATCGACCACTCGGTGATGGTCGACGAGTTCGGCCATCCCAAGGCGATGGAAGCCAACATGGAGCTCGAATACGCCCGCAATGCGGAGCGTTACGACTTCCTCAAGTGGGGCTCCAAGAGCTTCGAGAACTTCTCCGCCGTGCCCCCGGGCACCGGCATCTGCCACCAGGTGAACCTCGAATATATCGCGCGCTGCACCTGGGCGAGCGAAGGGCCCGACGGCCAGATGGTCGCCTATCCGGACACCTGCGTCGGCACCGACAGCCACACCACGATGGTCAACGGCCTCGGCGTGCTCGGCTGGGGCGTCGGCGGGATCGAGGCCGAAGCCGCGATGCTCGGCCAGCCGATCTCGATGCTGATCCCCGAAGTCGTCGGCTTCAAGTTCACCGGCAAGCTTGCCGAAGGCGTCACCGCCACCGACCTCGTGCTCACCGCCACGCAGATGCTTCGTGCGCACGGCGTTGTCGGCAAGTTCGTCGAATATTTCGGCCCGGGCCTCGAATCGCTCAGCCTCGCGGACCGCGCCACGCTGTCCAACATGGCACCAGAATACGGCGCGACCTGCGGCTTCTTCGGCATCGACGACAAGACGCTCGAATACCTGCGCCTCACGGGCCGCGACGAGCATGAGATCGCGCTCGCCGAAGCCTATGCCAAGGAACAGGGCCTGTGGGTCCACCCGGATGTGGAGCCGGTGTTCTCTAGCACGATCGAGCTCGACCTGTCGAAGGTTGTGCCCAGCCTCGCGGGCCCCAAGCGCCCGCAGGACAAGGTTGCGCTTCCCGAAGTGGACGAGCTGTTCAACCGCGACCTCAAGGACGTCTACGGCAAGTCCGAACCGCTGCGCGTCGATGTCGAGAACACGCACCACGATGTCGGCGACGGCGACGTGGTGATCGCGGCGATTACCAGCTGCACCAACACCTCCAACCCCGACGTTCTGATCGCGGCCGGTCTGGTCGCCAAGAAGGCCCGCGAGAAGGGGCTCAAGCCCAAGCCGTGGGTCAAGACCTCGCTCGCTCCCGGATCGCAGGTGGTCACCGACTACCTCGTGAAGTCGGGCCTGCAGGACGATCTCGACGCGATGGGCTTCGATCTGGTCGGTTACGGTTGCACGACCTGCATCGGCAACTCCGGTCCGCTCGCTCCGGCGATCAGCAAGGCGATCAACTCGAACGACATCGTCGCCGCCTCGGTCCTCTCGGGCAACCGCAACTTCGAAGGCCGTGTCAGCCCCGATGTACGAGCGAACTTCCTCGCCTCGCCGCCGCTGGTGGTCGCCTATGCGATCAAGGGCACGGTGACGCAGGACATCATCGACACGCCGCTGGGTGAAGACCAGCACGGCAAGCCGGTGATGCTGGCGGACGTATGGCCGACCAATCAGGAAGTCGCGGACCTGCGCGCAGCCAATGTCAGCCGCGACATGTTCGTGAACCGCTACGCCAATGTCTACGAAGGTGACGAGCACTGGCGCGCGATCACGGTGGAGCCGAGCGACACCTACAAGTGGAACCCGACCAGCACCTACGTCGCCAGCCCGCCGTTCTTCGATGGAATGAAGATGGACCCGGAGCCGGTAGCAGACATCAACGATGCCAAGCCGCTCGCAATCCTGGGCGACTCGGTCACCACCGACCACATCAGCCCGGCCGGTTCGATCAAGGAAGACAGCCCTGCAGGCGAGTACCTGAAGAGCCACCAGGTCTCGAAGTCGGACTTCAACTCCTACGGCTCGCGCCGCGGTAACCACGACGTGATGATGCGCGGCACCTTCGCCAATATCCGCATCAAGAACGAAATGGTCCCGGGCGTCGAGGGTGGCTACACCACCTACAAGGGTGAACAGATGGCCATCTACGACGCAGCAATGCGTCACAAGGAAGACGGCACGCCGCTGGTCGTGATCGGGGGCAAGGAATACGGCACCGGCTCCAGCCGCGACTGGGCCGCCAAGGGCACCATCCTGCTCGGCGTGCGCGCGGTGATCGTCGAGAGCTACGAGCGTATCCACCGCTCCAACCTTGTCGGGATGGGCGTGCTGCCGCTGCAGTTCAAGGATGGCGATACGCGCGAGACGCTGGGCCTCAAGGCCACCGACAGCTTCACCATTCGCGGCCTTGCCGACCTCAAGCCGGCACAGGACGTGACGGTCGACGTGACCCGCGAAGACGGCAGCACCTTCAGCTTCACCGCGAAGTGCCGGATCGATACCGAGAACGAGCTGGACTACTACCGCAACGGCGGCATTCTCCAGTACGTGATCCGCAAGCTCGCCAGCCAGTAAGCATCAGGCTCAACGGCAAACGAAAGGCCCGGCCAATTTGGTCGGGCCTTTTCGTATGCGCTGCGCAAATCAAAGGGCGGAGGCTGCTCCTGGCAAGCCGCCCCCGCCCAGGTCACGGCGCAAGAATGCGCCGCCCCGTTCGCTTGTCGACACGGCGCCGGAGCGCGGTTCAGTCGTTGTTCTTGGAAGCCCACTTGCGGCGGGTGATGACCGCCAGGGCGGCCGCACCGAACAGCAGGCCGACCGGCGGCGCCGGAACCGGATGCCCGCTGCTGCCCGATCCGCCGGTGCTGCTCCAGCCGGAGGAGCTGGGCGGGTGGCCCGAGGTCGAGACATCGCCCGAAGACGAACTGGAAACGTCGCCCGAGGACGAGCTCGAGACGTCGCCCGACGAAGAGCTCGACACGTCGCCCGAAGATGAGCTGGATACGTCGCCCGAGGACGAACTCGAGACGTCGCCCGACGAGGAGCTCGACACGTCGCCGGAGCTGCTGCTGGACACATCGCCCGACGACGAGCTGGAAACGTCGCCCGAGGACGAGGTGGACGAACTGCTCGAGACGTCCCCCGAAGACGAGGTCGACGAACTGCTCGAGACATCGCCCGAGGTCGAGCTGCTGCTGGAGACGTCGCCCGAGCTCGTGGTGGTCGAGGTGAGCCCGCCCGTCGAGGTCGAGGTCGATCCCCCCGAGGTCGAGGTGGAGGTCGATCCGCCCGAAGTCGAGGTAGAGGTCGATGCGCCCACATCGATGTCGATGTCGATACCCCCGGTCGTGCCCGATGACCCGACTCCGCCGGTCGTGGTGCTGATCGAGATGTTGCCGCCGCTGCCGCCGCCACCGAAGAAGCCGCCGAAGAAGCCGCCACCGAAACCGCCGCCGCCGCCGCCGCCACCGGCGACCGCCACACCGCCGCCCTGGCCACCGCCGCCGCCGACGAAACCGCCGCCGACCGGCAGCGCCGCAGGCGCAACCGCAACCACCGTGCGCGAGGCACCATCGCCGTATTGGGCGCAGGCGTCCGCCGCAGCGGCAAGATCCCGGTCGTCATAGGAATAGCTGCCGCGCGCATCATAGACGATCTTCTCGCCCGCCCCGACGCCCGACCCGCCTGCCAGGCTTTCCGGCACGCATTCGACCGTGCGCCGCACGACGCGCCGCTTGCGAAGCGTGGTGCGCGGCACCTCGCGTTCGACCACGCGGTCTTCCTTGACGTAGCGAAGCGCCGGAGTGTCCTTGACCGACTTGTAATCGGTGGTGCCGACCTGTTCCTCGGCCACATGGAGCGCGCCGCCGGCAATGACGGCGGTGCCCGCAGCGGCTGCGGAGAGTTTTGCGAGGGCGATCTTTATAGACATAATGCCAGGCTCTTTAAGTTGGAGCGCTTTATAAACTGTTGCCGTCGGCGGTTCCGACGGGCGGAGTGAAAGTGCGCCTGTATGCATTAGGCGCTGCTGGTCGCAGCGATCGCAATGCAGTTAACCACGAAAATGCGGTTTTACCGGTCCAATATCAAAGACATTGCCGATCGGCGTGCCCACCTGTCCCATGCTGGCACCGCGGTATGGAGAGTGGTTACGCGCGACTCACGATTTCCCCGCGAACAGATCGGGCGAATCACTTTTGGGCGCAGCCAGGCCCAGATGCTTCCACCCGCCCGCGTTGAGACAACGCCCGCGCGCGGTGCGCGCCACCAGCCCGAGCTGGATGAGGAAGGGCTCGACCACATCCTCCAGCGTATCGCGCGGTTCGGCGAGGCCCGCCGCCAGCGTTTCGATCCCCACCGGGCCACCGCCATAGGTCTCCGCGATCATGGTGAGGTAGCGGCGATCCATCGCGTCGAGCCCCAGCGAATCGACCTCCAGCTTGGTCAGCGCGCTGTCGGCGACCTTCGCGGTGATGCTCGGCGCGTTGTCGACGCTGGCGAAGTCCCGCACGCGGCGCAGCAGACGGCCGGCGACGCGCGGCGTCCCGCGAGAGCGCCGCGCAATCTCGCGCGCGCCATCGGGCTCGATCCTGAGGCCCAGCTTGTTCGCGCCGCGCGTCACCACCCGCTCGAGCTCCTCGTGCGTGTAGAAGTTCAGGCGCACCGGAATGCCGAAGCGATCGCGTAAGGGGGTAGTCAGCAGGCCCTGCCGCGTGGTCGCGCCGATCAGCGTGAACGGCGGCAGGTCGATCCGCACAGAACGCGCCGAGGGCCCCTCCCCGATCATCAGGTCGAGCGCGCGGTCTTCCATCGCGGGGTAGAGCACTTCCTCGACCACGGGATTGAGGCGGTGGATCTCGTCGATGAACAGCACGTCGTGCGGTTCGAGATTGGTCAGCAGCGCGGCGAGGTCGCCCGCCTTGGCGATGACCGGCCCGCTGGTGGAGCGGAACCCCGCCCCCAGCTCGCGCGCGACGATCTGCGCCAGCGTGGTCTTGCCCAGCCCCGGCGGCCCGAAGAACAGCGTGTGATCCATCGCTTCACCGCGGCGCTTGGCAGCGGCGATAAACACGCCAAGGTTCTCGCGCGCAGCCTCCTGCCCGATGAATTCGGTGAGGCTCTTGGGCCGCAGCGCCGCATCGGGATCATCTGGCAGGCGTTCGGGCGTGTGGAGGGGCTGGTCGGTCACGAAGGCTCCATAACGTCATGCTGAACTTGTTTCAGCATCCAGCCAACGGCAGTCTCCACCTCATGCTGATCGAGAAGCAGCCCTGCGTCTACATCCTCGCGAGCAAGCCCTTCGGCACGCTCTACATCGGCGTAACCTCCGATCTGCTCGCCCGCCTGTGGCAGCATCGCGAGGGTGCGGTCGAGGGGTTCACCAAAAGCTACGCCGTGCATCGGCTGGCCCACTTCGAATTGTTCGACACGATGGAATCGGCGATCAAGCGCGAGAAGCAGCTCAAGAACTGGCACCGCGACTGGAAGCTCAATCTCATTACTCGCGAAAATCCAGACTGGCGCGATCTTGCGGTCGGTTTGGGCTTAGAGCCGATGTCTCCGGACGGGCGGCAGGCTGGACCCTGAAACAAGTTCAGGGTGACGGGGAGACCAAGGAAGGTACGCGGTCTAATCAACACAGAACGCCATCCTTGCTGATCCACCCACCCTCACTCCGTCGCACTCCGACATCTCCGCGACAAGGAGAAGCAAACCAACCACAAGCACGCCGAGGGCCAGGATTGCGCGCCACCAAACTCTCAAGAACCCCCTCAAAACGGGTTCACCGTATAGCCCTGCTGCTGGAGCAGCGCGTGGGCTGTCATGGCGGAGAGGGCCAGTACCACGCCGGGGATGAGCTCGGACTTCGCCACGCCCTGCCCCGCAGCGCTCTGGCCGCAGACGATGAAGCGCACGCCCTGGTCGATCATCTCGCGTACCGCGGCGCCCGAGGGGTTAGTCTCGCCGCGATCGCGGGCGGACCAGGCAGCGTCGGTCAGCAGGTCGAAGACCGCAGGCCCGTGGACGACCACCGCCGCGCGGTTCTCCATCGGCGCAACCCCTGCGCGCGCGTGCATGTTGATGAGCCGCGCCGCGCTCTCGAAGCCGCGGTTGAGCTTGCCCTCCTCGGCAGCGCGCGACACGTCGAACGCGACGTGGAAGCTCGCGTCTTCGGGAATGGCGAAGTCGGCATCGGGCACGTCGGCAACGGGGCCGAACTCGGTGAACACCGGCCCGTAGGAAACCTCCTGCGCCGCCGCAGGTGCGCCGATCGCCAGCGCTACAGCCGCCATCAGTATCACTCGCATAGCCATCTCCCTCACCCCGCAGCCTTCTTCAGCGCCACGCGGATCAGCTCGCCCTCGCTTGCGCCTTCGCCCAGTTCGCCCATCGCCTCGGCCACAGCCTTGGCCGCGATCGCGGGCTTGAAGCCGAGGTTCTCCAGCGCGGAGACCGCATCAGCGCTCGCCCCGCCCTTCGGAGCGGCGATCGCCACCCCGCCCGGCGCCACGGGCAGCGCGCCCGCCTTGTCCTGCAACTCGTTGACGATCCGGCCCGCCAGCTTGGGCCCCACGCCGTTCGCCCGCGCGACCATCGCCGCGTCGCCATTCGCACACGCCGCCTGCACCTCGCCCGCCGACAGGACCGAGAGGATCGCCAGCGCGACCTTGCTGCCCACGCCCTGCACCGATGTGAGCAGGCGGAACCAGTCGCGCTCTGCCGCTTCGGCGAACCCGAGCAGCCGCATGTCGTTCTCGCTCACCTGAAGATCGGTGAACAGCCGCGCCTTGCCGCCCTCGCTGCCCAGCGCGTCGAGCGTGCGGGTGGAGCAGTGGACAAGGTAGCCCACCCCGCCCACGTCGATCACCGCCCAGTCGGGGCCGGTCGCGTCGAGCGTTCCTGTGAGCTTTGCAATCATGGTTTGTTCCTGCCCTACTCCGACCCGCATTGCCAGCGCTGCGAGCGGATTTGCCACATCGGCGCAGCGGGCCTGATACACCTGACACACTGTCCAGAGGCGCAAACCGCATCGATCAACGGGGCACCACTAATCGAGCGAAGCGATTACGCGAGCAGGCGACGCTTCCCGACGATGGCAAAGAGCAGCGCGCACTTTACCGCAGGCCGCGCGAGTAGGAAAATTCACGCGGTGTGACACTCACCATGACAGGGCGTGGACAGGCACCGCCGGTTGCGGCAACGCTTGCCGTCATGAGCTGGAACACATTCGGGCGGGTCTTCCGCTTTACCACCTGGGGGGAAAGCCACGGGCCTGCGATCGGCGCGGTTGTCGACGGGTGCCCGCCGGGCATCGCCTTGAGCGAGGACGACATCCAGCGGTGGCTCGACAAGCGCAAGCCCGGGCAGAGCAAGTTCACCACCCAGCGGCGCGAGCCCGATGCGGTGCGGATTCTCTCGGGCGTATTCGAAGGCAAGACCACCGGCACGCCGATTTCGCTGATGATCGAGAATGTCGATCAGCGATCGAAAGACTATTCCAACGTCGCGCAGGCCTATCGCCCGGGCCACGCCGACTACACCTATGACGCAAAGTACGGCTTCCGCGACTATCGCGGCGGCGGGCGCTCGTCGGCACGCGAAACCGCGATGCGCGTCGCGGCGGGCGCTGTCGCGCGGCTGGTCGTGCCGCAGGTGAGCATTCTCGCCTATGTGGCCGAGATCGGCGGCGACCGGATCGACCCGGCGAAGTTCGATGCCGGTCAGATCGGACAAAACCCTTTCTGGTGCCCCGACGCCGACGCCGCGGCGCGCTGGGAAACACTGGTCGACGACGCGCGCAAGGCAGGCTCCTCGCTCGGCGCGGTGGTCGAGTGTGTGGCGAGCGGAGTGCCCGCAGGCTGGGGCGCACCGCTCTACGCCAAGCTCGACAGCGAGCTGGCGGCGGCGATGATGAGCATCAATGCGGTCAAGGGCGTGGAGATCGGCGACGGCTTCGACGCCGCGCGCCTCTCGGGCGAACAGAACGCCGACCCGATGCGGCCTTCGGCAGGTGGCGACGCGCCCGAGTTCACCGCCAACCACGCGGGCGGCGTCGCAGGCGGCATTGCCACCGGCCAGCCGGTCACCTGCCGCGTGGCGTTCAAGCCGACCAGTTCGATCCTCACCCCGGTCGATACGATCACGCGGGAGGGCGAAGCGACCCAGATCAGCACCAAGGGCCGCCACGACCCCTGCGTCGGCATCCGCGGCGTGCCCGTGGTCGAGGCGATGATGGCCTGCGTGCTGGCGGACCAGTTCCTGCTGCACCGGGCGCAGTGCGGGTAGGGATCGTTCGGTGAGCGGCGGCGATGGGGCGCAGGTGCAGATCGCGCCGATGGAGCCCGGCGACATTGCCGAAGCGCTCGCGATCCAGGCGCAGGCCTATCCCGCGTCCCTTCAGGAAGATGCCGCGGTGTTTGCCGCGCGGCTGGCTCTCTCGCCGTCCTTTTGCTTCACCGCCCGCCGGGCGGGCGCGATGGCCGGGTATCTGATCGCACATGGGTGGGAGCGGGCGAACCCGCCCGCGATCGGCACTCTGACGGGCCCCGCCGGGGCGAGCGAGGTGCTCTATATCCACGATCTCGCCATCGCGCCGGGTGCGCGCGGTCTTCGGCTGGGTGAGCGACTGGTCGCGCGCGCTTTCGACGCCGCCCGGGCCAGCGGGCTTTGCGAGGCGGAGCTGGTTGCCGTGGAAGGCGCACACAGCTTCTGGCACCGGCTCGGCTTTCGCGAGGGCCACTCGCCCGCCATCGCAGCGAAGATCGTATCCTATGGTGTGGGGGCCCGATGGATGCAGCTGGAGGAAATCAGCCCGGCATAGGGTGCTGTGCGGACAGCTTCAGAGCTCACCTCGGCATCTTACGAAAAGTTCCACAAATTTGATCGATAATTCCGATTGCGACCATCGCCACAAATCGCTTTTGTGCGTTGCAGCAGTCCCTATCTAGGCGTCGAGTTTCAACCCCTAGAGGAGACATTCATGGGTATCATCGGAAGCCAGATCAAACCGTTCAAAGCCACCGCATTCCAGGCCGGCAAGGACTTCTTCGAAGTCACCGACGAGGACGTGAAGGGCAAGTGGGCGATCTTCTTCTTCTACCCGGCGGACTTCACCTTCGTGTGCCCGACCGAGCTGGAAAACCTCGGCGAGCAGTACGACATGCTCCAGAAGATGGGCGTGGAAGTCTATGCCGTCAGCACCGACACGCATTTCAGCCACAAGGCATGGCACGACACTTCCGAGAAGATCGGCAAGCTGAAGTTCCCGTTCCTCGGCGACCAGCTGCACACGCTGTCGAAGAACTTCGACGTGCTGCGTGAGGAAATGGGCCTCGCCGACCGTGCGACCTTCGTGGTGGATCCCGACGGCGTGATCCAGATCATGGAACAGACCTGCGAAGGCGTGGGCCGCAATGCCAACGAACTCGCCCGCAAGATCAAGGCGGCGCAGTACGTCCGCGAAAACCCCGGCCAGGTCTGCCCGGCCGCGTGGGAAGAAGGCAGCGAAACGCTGGCCCCCTCGCTTGACCTCGTCGGCAAGATCTAAGCAATATTAACGGAGGCCCGGTGCACGCCGGGCCTCCGCTCCCCCCCACCCTCCAGCCCTCGCCATCGCGAGGGTGATGACGGAAAAGCGATCCATGTTCGAACCGGTCCGCGAATGGACCCGTTCGATGATGGATTGCCACGCCGCTTCCAGCGGCTCGCAATGACGAATTTTTCGATGGAGTCCTTTCCCATGCTCGACGCACAGATGACCGATCAGCTGAAGCAGTACCTGCAAAACCTGCGCGAGCCGGTGGAGCTCGTCGCATCGCTGGGCGACGACGAGACGTCGGCCAAGACGCGCGAACTGCTCGAAGAGATCGCCGCGCTGCACGATCTGGTCAGCGTGGACTTGGGCGGCGACTTTGAACGCAAGCCCAGCTTCATCATCCGCCGCGGCAACGATGCCGAAAAGTGGGTCCGCTTTGCCGGGCTGCCGATGGGCCACGAGTTCACCTCGCTGGTGCTCGCGCTGCTGTGGGCGGGCGGCCATCCGCCCAAGGTCGATGCCGATGTGCTCGAGGATATCCGCCGGATCGAGACCGATCTGGAGTTCGAGATGTTCTTCTCGCTCTCGTGCCACAACTGCCCCGACGTGGTGCAGGCGCTCACGCTGATGGCGCTGGAGAACAGCCGCATCACCGCCACGCTGATCGAAGGCGGCGCGTACAAGGACGAAGTCGAGGCGCGCGACATCATGGCCGTGCCCGCGACCTTCCTCAACGGTGAGAGCTTCTACAACGGCAAGATCGAACTGCCGCAGATCCTCGAACGGCTCGACACCGGCGCGGGCGCAAAGGCTGCGGCCAAGCTCAACGAGCGCGAGCCGTACGAAGTGCTGGTGATCGGCGGCGGGCCTGCCGGGGTCGCGACCTCTGTCTACACCGCGCGCAAGGGCTTCCGCACCGGCATCGCGGCCGAGCGCTTCGGCGGGCAGTTGCAGGATACGCTCGGGATCGAGAACCTGCCCGGCACCGCCTACACCGAAGGGCCCAGGCTTTCCGCCGACCTCGACGAGCAGGTCCGGGAAAACGAGATCGACAAGATCGATCTCGTCCAGGCCGAAGAGCTGATCCCGGCCAAGCAGGAGGGCGGCATGCACAAGGTCCGCTTCGCCAATGGCGGCGAGCTGTCCGCGCGCGCGATCATCCTCGCGACCGGTGCCCGCTGGCGCAATCTCGGCGTCCCGGGCGAGCAGGAATATCGCAACAAGGGCGTGGCCTACTGCCCGCACTGCGATGGCCCGCTGTTCAAGGGCAAGCGGATCGCGGTGATCGGCGGAGGCAACTCGGGCGTCGAAGCGGCGATCGACCTCGCCAAGATCGTCGACCACGTCACCCTGATCGAATTCGACACGCAGCTGCGCGCCGATGCGGTGCTGGTGAGCAAGCTCAAGAGCCTCGACAATGTCGAGATCGTCACCAACGGCCAGACGACCGAGATCACCGGCGACGGTGCCCGCGTGAACGGCCTGATCGTGAAGGACCGCGACAGCAGCGAAGAGCGCACGATCGAGCTGGCGGGCGTGTTCGTGCAGATCGGCCTCGTCCCCAACACCGAATGGTTGAAGGACTCCGGGCTCGAACTGTCGAAGCACGGCGAGATCGTCACCGACGAGCGCGGCGCGACCAACCTGCCCGGCATCTTCGGCGCGGGCGATGCGACGACCGTGCCCTACAAGCAGATCGTGGTCGCCATGGGCCAGGGCGCGAAGGCGGGCCTGACCGCGTTCGACTACCTGATCCGCACCGAACCGGCGGACGAGATCGCGCAAGCCGCGTAAGTCCCTCCCCTGCAACGCATTTTGCTTGTCGGATTTTCCGGGCAGATGTATTTTCGATCCCGTCCGGCTTCGGCGCGGACGGGATCGTTCAGGGGGAAAATCCGAATATGAAGTTCAGTCAGTGCGCGCTCGCGGGCGCGCTGGTGGCGTTGGCCGTGCCCGCCTCGGCTCACGCCGAAGGCAAATCGCTGCAACTCGCCAAGGTCGTGCTCGACACCGAGACCGCACCGATCGAAGCGCGCGTGAAGGGCGGCACGCTGTGCGTCTTTCCGAGCAATATCGAGCTGCCCAAGGAAAAGAAGACCCAGGATTTCGAGCGTTACGACCGGCTGGTTTCGGACGCGCTGGGCACCGGCGAAGTCGCGGTAGTCTCCGACTCGGACGATCTGTTTGCCGCAGAATCGGACGACAAGGGCGACATCCTGCTGGGCGCGGTGATGTCGCCAACAGCGATCAACATCTGCTCCTCGGTCAACGGCTTCAAGGGCACGATCGACATCAAGGTCGAATGGCAGTTCTACGATCGCGGGAGCGCGAAGGTGGTCGAAACGCTGACGACCGAGGGCTCGGGCACGCTGGCGAAATTCTCGAACAGCGGGTTCGAGGAGATGTGGGATGCCGCCTTCGTCGATGCGCTCCGCAAAGTGCAGCAGGCGGGCGTGATCGACCGGGTGCTGGCAACTGGCGCGACGGTGGGCTCGGTCGAACCGGCGGCAGGCGATCCCGCGCAGGCAGAGGTGCTCGACGAGCCGCAGGACGTGGCACCCGCGACCTGAGACCCGCCCACGCCAAACGCATGAGCGCCGCCATTCGCAAGCCGGATGGCGGTGCTTTGCATTTGGGCTTGCACGAGTCGCACCATCGCTCAGGGTGATTAGTCAAAGCCAATTAATCGATTGGACCAATCACAGGATCGAGCGCACTCTCTCCTTATCGGCGACGCGAGTCGCCCCGAGAGAAGGAGTGGATGATGGACGCGAAGACTGGTTCGATGGGCGGCGGATGCCCGTTTCATGGCGATGGCGGCGTGCGCGCGCTGCTGGGGCGTACCAACAAGGACTGGTGGCCCGACGCGCTCGATCTGCACATCCTGACACAAGGCGGGCAGTCGCCCGATCCGATGGGCGAGGATTTCGATTACTGCGAAGCCTTCAACGCGCTCGATTACGCAGCGCTCAAGGCAGACCTGCACGCGCTGATGACCGACAGCCAGCCCTGGTGGCCAGCGGACTATGGCCATTACGGCCCGTTCTTCATCCGCATGGCATGGCACGCGGCGGGTACCTACCGCACGGGCGACGGGCGCGGCGGCGCGTCCTCTGGCCAGCAGCGGTTTGCGCCTCTCAATTCGTGGCCCGATAACGGCAATCTCGACAAGGCGCGCCGCCTCCTGTGGCCGATCAAGCAGAAATACGGGAAGCACATCAGCTGGGCGGACCTGTTCATCCTGACCGGCAACGTCGCGATCGAGAGCATGGGCGGGCCGGTGTTCGGCTTCGGCGGCGGCCGCAAGGACGTGTACGAGCCGGAGAACGACATCTACTGGGGCTCAGAAGAAGAGTGGGTCGATCAGGGCGTCGAAACGCGGATCATTCCAGATGAGGGCAAGGCGCTCGAAAACCCGCTCGCCGCGATCCAGATGGGCCTGATCTACGTCAATCCCGAAGGGCCCGGCGGCAATCCCGATCCGCTCCAGTCGGCGCGCGACATGCGCGAGACCTTCAGCCGGATGGCGATGAACGACGAAGAGACCGTAGCGCTGACCGCCGGCGGCCACGCCTTCGGCAAGTGCCACGGCGCGGTGCCCGCCGACCAGCTGAGCGGATCGCCCGAAAGCGAGGCGCTGCAGCTGATGGGCTTCGGCTGGGCCACCGATGCCGAGCAGATCGAGAAGGGCCACATCACCACCTCGGGCCTCGAAGGGGCATGGACGCCCAATCCGACGCAGTGGGGCGGCGACTATTTCCGCCTGCTGTTCAAGTATGAGTATGAGCTGGTGAAGAGCCCCGCAGGCGCGCAGCAGTGGCAGCCGGTCGACCCCGATCCCGAAGACATGGCGCCGGATGCGCGCGATCCTTCGAAGAAGGTGCCGACCATGATGACCACCGCCGACATGGCGCTGAAGATGGACCCGGATTATCGCAAGATATCTGAACGCTTCCGCGACGATCAGGCCGCGCTCGACGATGCCTTCGCCCGCGCATGGTTCAAACTGTGCCACCGCGATATGGGCCCCAAGGTCCGTTATCTCGGCCCGGATGTGCCGTCGGAAGACCTGATCTGGCAGGACCCGGTGCCTGCGGGGCGCGAAGTCTCCGACACCGCCGTCACCCTGTTCAAGGACAAGGTGCTTCGTAGCGGGCTAAGCGTGCGCGAACTCGTCAAGGCGGCGTGGGCTTCCGCAAGCACCTATCGCAAGAGCGACCATCGCGGCGGCGCCAACGGCGCGCATGTCCGGATGGAGCCGATGCGCAGCTGGGCGGTCAACGATCCGGAGGAACTGGGCAAGGTTTTGTCCAAGCTCGACGAACTGCGCGATGACATCTCGATGGCCGATGCGATCGTGATTGCCGGTTCGGCGGCGGTCGAGAAGGCGGCGAAGGATGCCGGGTTCGACATCAAGGTTCCCGTCACCACCGGGCGCGGCGATGCCAGCGAGGAGCAGACCGATGCGGAAAGCTTCGAGCCGATGGAGCCCTTCGCCGACGGTTTCCGCAACTACCTGAAGACCAAGGCGAGCGTGAAGACCGAGGACCTGCTGATCGACCGGGCCAGCCTGCTCGGCCTGTCGATCCCCGAGATGACCGTGCTGATCGGCGGGATGCGCGCGCTGGGTGCGGTGAGCAAGCATGCCAAGCACGGCAACAGGATCGGCGTGCTGACCGACCGGCCGGGCCAGCTGACCAACGACTTCTTCGTCAACCTGCTCGACATGGGCACGAAGTGGGCAACGGTCGACGAAAGCGGCGACGAGGAATTCGTCGGCACCGACCGCGCCTCGGGCGAGGAAAAGTGGCACGCGACGCGCACCGATCTCGTCTTCGGCTCCAACTCTCAGCTGCGCTCGGTCGCCGAAGTCTATGCCGAGAACGGCAACGAGGAGAAGTTCGTGAAGGACTTCGTCGCCGCGTGGACCAAGGTGATGGACGCCGACCGGTTCGATCTGACCTACGCCAAATATCACTGATCGGCGCGGCATAGCGCCGCAGACAAGGAAGGCCCCCGGCAGCAATGTCGGGGGCCTTTTGCTTCTGCGGGAAAAGCGAAGACAGTGAACGGTTTTCACGGCTGCGCGATCGCGGAACAGGACTGCGCGCCACGCGCTATCCACCTGTAACCTTTTAGAGAAAGCTGCGCGCCATGGCCAAGACCGTTCCCCCCACCACCACCGATGCCGGTATCCGCGTCCAGAGCGACGAGCATTCGCTGACCATCAGCCCCGATGGCCCCATCGTGCTCAACGATCACTACCTGATCGAGCAGATGGCCAACTTCAATCGCGAGCGAATTCCCGAACGCCAGCCCCATGCCAAGGGCTCGGGCGCGTTCGGCACGTGGAAGACCACTGCGGATGTCTCGAAATACACCAAGGCCAAGATCTTCCAGCCGGGCGCCGAGTGCGAGACCGCGATGCGTTTCTCCACCGTGGCGGGGGAGCGAGGCAGCCCCGATACCTGGCGCGATCCGCGCGGGTTCTCGGTCAAGTTCTACACCGAGGATGGCAATTTCGACATGGTCGGCAACAACACGCCGATCTTCTTCATCCGCGATCCGCTGAAGTTCCAGCACTTCATCCGCAGCCAGAAGCGCCGCGCCGACAATGGCCTGCGCGATCACGACATGATGTGGGATTTCTGGACGCTGAGCCCCGAAAGCGCGCACCAGGTGACCTACCTGATGGGCGACCGCGGCGTGCCGAGGAACTGGCGCGAAATGAACGGCTATTCCAGCCACACCTACATGCTGATCAACGAGGACGGCGAGAAGTTCTGGGTCAAGTTCCACTTCCACACCAATGTCGGTGACGAGAGCGGCAACGCCCACCTGACGCAGGACGAGGCGGTGAAGAAGGCGGGCGAGGATAGCGATTACCACCGCCGCGACCTGTTCGACGCGATTGCCGAGGGCAATTTCCCGAGCTGGACGCTCAAGTGGCAGATCATGCCGTTCGAGGATGCCAAGACCTACCGGATTAATCCTTTCGACCTGACCAAGACCTGGCCGCACGAGGATTACCCGCTGATCGAGGTCGGTACACTGACGCTCAACGAAAATCCGGTCGACTGGGATACGCAGATCGAGCAGCTCGCGTTCGAGCCGAACAACATGGTCCCCGGCATCGGCCTGTCGCCCGACAAGATGCTGCTGGCGCGCGGTTTCTCCTACTCCGATGCGCACCGCGCGCGCCTCGGCGTCAATTACAAGCAGATCCCGGTCAACGCGGCGAAGAATGCGGAGGTGAACTCCTACAGCCGCGCCGGGCACATGCGCACGCAGAACGCGGTCGATCCGGTCTATGCGCCCAATTCCTACGGCGGGCCTGCCGCCCAGCCCGAAGTGGGCGGCGAGGCGACTTGGTATTCCGACGGCGACATGGTGCGGCAGGCCTACACCTTGCGCGAGGATGACGACGACTGGTCGCAAGCCCGTGCGCTGGTGAATGAGGTGATGGACGACGCGCAACGCGACCGCTTCGTCTCCAATGTCTCCGGCCACCTCGCCGATGGCGTGAGCGAGAAGGTGCTCGTGCGTGCGTTCGAATATTGGAAGAACGTCGACAAGACGATCGGCCAGCGGATCGAGGACACGGTCCGCGAAATGATCGGAGGCAAGTCCACCGCTCCGGGCATGGCGAGCGCGGAGTCTATCAAACAGCGGCAGGGTGCATAATAGGCCGTGACCTTCCATGTCGGTGGGCGAGCGCAAAATCGCCCATCGACATGGCTGCCAAGCCTGTTAATGCGAGCCCTTCGCAAAAAGGAAGGCATATCATGCGCACACTGAAGTTCCTCGTCCCCGTCGCCGCATCCGCACTGGCGCTCGCCGCGTGTTCGGAAGCTCCCGAAGCGACCACCGATGAAACCGCCGCGACCGACACCGCGACCCCCGATGCCGATGCGGTCGAGTCGCCCGATGCCGCCTCCACCGTGCTCAACGCCAACGACGCGACCGAGAGCGAACTCGCCGCCGTCGACGGCGTCTCGCCCGAACTCGCCGCCGCGATCGTCGCCGGCCAGCCCTATGCCAGCGTCACTGATCTCGACGCCAAGCTGAAGGAAACGCTGAGCGAGGACGAAGCCAAGGCCGTGCTGGTCAACGTGTTCGTCCCGATCAACCTCAACTCCGCCAGCGAAGAAGAAATCCGCCTCGTCCCCGGCATGACCGACAAGATGGTCCACGAGTTCGAGGAATACCGCCCCTACGCCGACATGGGCGTGTTCGATCGCGAGATCGGCAAGTATGTCGACGAAGCGGAAGTCGCGCGCTTCCGCCAGTACGTCACGCTTTGACGATGGCGCTGGCTGAGCGTTTCTGACGCCATTGCAGCCAGACCCTGACGATCTCGATCGCCGCCAGTATCGCGATGTTGATATAGGCGGTGGTCGGATCGAAGGCGGACAGCGCCCAGTGCACGAACACCAGCACCGCGGCGGGATAGACCAGCCGGTGCAGCGTCTTCCATGAGCGCTTGAGCATCCGCATCGACACATCGTTCGACGTGATCGCCAGCGGTATGAACAACGCCAGCGCGACCCATCCGGCGAGGACGTAAGGCGTCGAGGCCTCGTCCCAGATGATCGCGGGATCGGCCTTGCGCCACAGATAGATGATCGTGTGCCCGGCGGCATAGGCGAAGCTCGCGACGCCGAGATCGCGCCGCTTGCGCATCAAATACTGGACGAACCGGTTGCGGCGCAGTGCCAGCCGCAAGGGCGTCACCGCGAGGGTGACCATCAGCAGCCACGCCGCCCAGTCCCCGCTATCGCCGATGATGTGTCCGTAGCCATAGGCATCGGGTGTGAACCACCAGCGCCCAAGCATCCACACGCCGGGCAGAGCGAGGATCAGCCATAGGAACGGGCGCGAGCGTAGCAGCGCCATCAGCGACCTCTCCTCAGAACGATATACAGCGCGCCCTCACCCCCGTGACGGCGGTGTGCGGAGCGCACGGCGGCGATCGAGCCGCCATGTTCGCTCGCGGCAAGCCAGTCGAGGATCTTGGCGCGGATCGCGCCGCGCCGCTCGCCCCGGTCGGCGGCGTCCCCGCCGCGCGGCTTGCCGGTCACCACCAGCACGGTGCGCGCGTCCATGCTGCGCGCCTGCGCCATCCCGTCCATCAGCCGGTCATAGGCCCGCTCCAGCCCGTGGCCGTGAAGGTCCAGGCTGACATCGGGCGCGATCTCGCCCGCCTTCAGGCGGCGGTCCCAGTGCGAATCCAATCCAGACTGGGTGGCAGGGCGGGAAAGCCCTCCCCCGCGCGGGGGAGGGTTGGGAGGGGGCGTTCTGCGGGTTGGGGGCGCCCCCCCCCCACCCCCGGCCCCTCCCCCACGGGGAGGGGAGGAGTTCGGCGGCACGTGCGTTGGAGGCGCTTCGACTTCGGGCTTCGAGCGCTTTGCGTTCGATGTCACTCCAGCATGCAAGGGCTTCACACTCGCCGCCAGCGCCGCCCAGGCAGCCGCCTCTTCGGCAGACAATCCGCGCGGCGCGTGTCTCATCGCCCGGTCAGGCGTGCGACGGTCCCCTTGGGCAGGAGCACCAGCGCGGTGCCGCGTGCGCTCATCCCGCCGGCGATCTCGCGTGCGTCGCCGCCATTGCCCCAGAAGGTGTCGAACCGGTTGGGTCCCTTGATCGCGCCGCCGGTATCCTGCGCCACCCACATGCCCGAGGCGACCGGGCGGTCCATCTCCAGCACCACGGGCGCGCCATAGGGTACGAAACGCGGATCGACCGCGACGCTGTTCTGCCGCGTAACCGGCACGTTCAGCGAGCCGAGCGGGCCGGAGGTGTCGAGCTCACGGAAGAAGATCCAGCTCTCGTTCTCGCGCATCAGCGCGCGGCCTTCCTCCGGGTTGTCGCGGATATACTGGACGATGCCCTGCATCGACCCGGGGTACTGGCCCGGCCCGTCGCCCAGCAGCCCGCGCTCGCGCATCAAGCCGCCGATCCCGGTATAGCCGCGCCCGTTCTGCCCCGCATAGCCGATCCGCATCCGGCTGCCGTCGGGCAGGCGCAGCAGGCCCGAACCCTGGATCTGGAGGAAGAACATCTCGACCGGATCGGCCGCCCACGCGATTTCGAGGCCGCGCCCGGCAAGCGCGCCATCCTCTATCTCTGCGCGGGTGTAGTAGGGGACGAAAGCGCCAGTATCGTCATAGCGGCCAAGCGGCGGGCGCCCCTCGCGCTCGCTTTCGGGCATATCGGCGGGCCATGCGCGCACGAGGTCTTCGGGCAGGCGGTAGACGGGCACATCGTAGCCTGCGCGGCGTGTGCGGCTGCCGAGGATCTCGGGCTCGAAATAGCCGGTCGCAAAGGCCGCGCCGTCGCCGATCCGGGCGGTTTCGAAATAGGTTTCGAAGAAGGTCAGAGCGTCGCCATCCCACCGCAGCGCGGCAGTGCAGACCGGCAGCCAGTCCTCGGGCCGTGTCAGGCCGCTCGCGTCGGCCTTCTCGGACGGCCAGTTGCAGCTGGAGCGGAATGCGGTGAGCGCGGCGGAGGCATCGGCTACGTCGAGGCGGAGCGAGCGGAATGCAGGCCCCGGCGCGACTCCGGCAGCCACCGCGCTCTCGAAAGCGGGCGGCGCGGGCTTGTCGATCGGCGGGAAAGGCGGTTTGTCGGCACCCGGGCCGACACAGCTCGAGAGAGCGACCAGCGCCGCGAGCGGCCATATCCACTTGAACATCGCGCTCTCCCCCGGCGTTATGGATAGGCTCGGCCCGCGCGTGCGGCCCGGGACCCGAAGTCTCAGCCTTAGCCTCAGCCTTCGTCGGTTTCGACCAGCTGCCAGTCCGGCGTGCGCGAGTCGACGCGGCGGGCAAACGTCCAGATGTCGCGGCTCTCGATCGCATCGTCGAGCGATCCGGCAACCATGTTGCCATCACGGTCGTGGGTGACGGCTGCGATATCGGCGACGAAGCGCACGGTGATGCGTGCTTCCTTGCGCTCCAGCTCGGCATCGCGGATGGTCGCGTCCTCGATCCGGATCAGGCGATTTTCCATCGTCTCGCCCGCTTCCTCGCGCGCGTCGATCGCCTGGGCGAAGCCCTGATAGACCGACTCGTCGCACAGATCGCGCAGGGTTTCCTTGTCGCCCTTCCAGTAGGCTTCCAGGATCATGCCATAGGCACCCTTGGCCCCTTCGAGGAAGCTGGTGATGTCGAACCCGCGATCCGCCGCGATGATCGACTGCACGCCGCGTTCCACCACCGGCAGCACATCGGGCTTGGCTTCCTGTTCGGTAACCACGCGCGGCGGAGCCTGCGTGGTCTGCGGTGCGGCTGCCAGTCCCGCCTTGTCCTTCGCATCGAAGCGATGGGGCACGGGCTCTTCCTCATGCTCGGCCCGGCGACCGAGAACCGAATAGAGCCGCAGCCCCAGAAAGACTGCGATCATGGCGAGAATGACGATTTCGTAGATCACTGAATGGGGTACCTGATCCTGCGGACATTTGGGGCCGCCCGTAAAGCCGAACGAGCCCTGTATTCGTGTAATGGGGCTTCAATCCCACACATAGGGCGCGATATCAAATGCACAACGGCTGCCTAAGTATCCCGCTGCGGCGGTTCGTGCCCGTTGCGGGGCGGGAATGCGGCTGCTAGGCGGCGTGTCACCGACCACGCGGGCGCAAGCTCAAGCTGCCGCCCGGGTATCCCAACCTTTCGAAAGAGTGCTCTTCCATGGCCGACGAAGGCGACGTTCTGACCGATTTCAACACCCCGTCCAGCGGCAATGGTGCGGACAACCGCCCGACCGCGGGCTTCATCACGCAGTACATCAAGGATCTCTCGGTCGAGAATCCGAACTCTCCGGCCAGCTTCCAGTGGCAGGACGCGCCGCAGATCGACCTGCAGTTCAACATCGGCGCGAACCCGGTGAACGACGAGATCAGCGAAGTCGAACTGAAGATCAACGCGACCGCCAATTGCGAAAACGGGCAGCTCTACGTGATCGAGCTGGTCTATGCCGGCCTCGTCGGCGTGCGCAACATGCCCGAAGACCAGATGCACATGTTCCTGTTCGCAGAAGCGCCGCGCATCCTGTTTCCCTTCGCCCGCCGTGTGGTTGCCGATGCGACCCGCGATCTGGGCTTCCAGCCGCTGATGGTCGATCCGATCGACTTCAACGGGCTGTACCTGCAGCGCCTTCAGGAACGGCAGGCGGAAGACGCCGCTGCGGGCGGCGCGGCACCGGGCGGCAACGCCTGACCACCGCCCGGCAGGGAGGTCAGTAGGGAGGCGGGCGGATGAGCCTGCTCAGGAATGTCGGCACGATCGGCGGGCTAACGCTGGTCAGCCGCTTTGCCGGGCTCGCGCGGGAGATGATCTTCTCCCGCGTGCTCGGCGCCAATGCCGTTACCGATGCCTGGTTTCAGGCGTTCATCATCCCCAACGTCTTCCGCCGCATGTTTGCGGAAGGGGCGTTTTCGGCCGCCTTCGTGCCGATGTTCTCCAAGCGATTGCATGGAGAGGGCGGGATCGAGGAAGCGCGCAGCTTCTCCAATGATGTGCTGAGCGTGTTCCTGCCGGTGCTGATCGCGGTCTGCGCGGTCATGATGCTGGCGATGCCGCTGGTCATTCGCCTGCTCGGCGATGGCGATTCCTCTCCCGCAGACTTCGCGATGGAAGTCGACTTCGCGCGGATCATGTTCCCCTATATCGCGCTGGTCAGCATGGTGACGCTGTTCACCGGGATGCTCAATTCGGTCAGCCGTTTTGCGCCCGGGGCAAGCTTTCCGATCATCCTCAACCTGGTGCTGATCGCCAACCTGCTGATCGGCGATCATGCCATCTCGCAATGGGGCTGGACCACGCGCCAGGTCGGCTACACCCAGGCCTGGGCGGTGACGGTGGGCGGTGCGATCCAGCTCGCGTGGCTCTATTACTGGACCCGAGTGGAAGGGTTTCGGCCCAGGCTGCTGTGGCCGCGCATCACGCCCGAGGTGAAGCGGCTGTCGATCATCGCGTTTCCCGCAGCGATCGGCGGCGGTGCGTACCAGATCAACACGCTGGTCCAGCTCTACTTCCTCAACCAGCTCGACAGCGGCTCGATCAGCTACATGAATTACGCCGACCGGCTGAACCAGCTGCCGCTGGGGATCATCGGCATCGCCCTTTCGACCGCGATCCTCCCAACGCTTTCGAAGTTCGTCGGCGCGAAGAACCGGGCGGGGACCGATCGCATCCAGTCCGATGCGATCGAGCTCGCCATGCTGCTGACGATCCCCGCAGCCGTCGCCCTCGCCATCTGTGCCGAACCCTTCGTCACGATGATCTTCCAGGGCGGCCGCTTCAGCCTCGAACAGGCGGCGCTGACGGGCAATGTGCTCGCCGCACTGGTCCTCGGCCTGCCCGCCTATGTGCTGGTGAAGGTGCTGGTGCCCAACTTCTACGCCCGGTCGGACACGCGCACACCGGTCTATGCCGCGTTCATCTCGCTGGTCGTGTTCGCGACGATCAACGTCGCGACGATCGGACGGTTCGGCGTGGTCGGAGTCGCCTTTGCGAGCGTGGTCGGCGCATGGATCAATGTCGGCTACCTCTATGCCGTGCTGGTCCGGCGCGACTATTACCGCATCCCTTTGAAGCTGGTCGGACGGATCGCGCGCCAGCTGGTTGCCGCCGCGGCGATGGGCGCTGCCCTGTGGTTTGCGCGCGACCTGCTGACCGGGTGGTACGATGCGGGCCTGTTCGCGCGGGCGGGCGCGCTCGCCGCGCTCGTTATCTGCGCGGGCGCTGTCTATTTCGGGATCGCCTTTGCGATCGGCGCGATCGACCGCCAGCGCATCACCGCGCTGACCCGCAAGACCCCGGTGCCCGAGAGCGACGAGTCCGCGACCGCCGAACCGCGCGATCTTGCCCCCTAGCGGGCCTGTGCTATGCCCCGCCGCGATGACTGAGACGCCACTCTTCACCCGTTCGGCCCCGGCGCGCTTCGTGCTGCGCGGGCGGGCGGCCTGGCGATGGCTCGGACACGCCTGACCCCGGCAACCCGATATCCGCCAGCCCTCGGCGCTGGCCCAAATCAGTCTTCTAGGGAGTACCCCCAATGCGCGTAGTTTCGGGCATCCAGCCCACCGGCAATCTTCACCTCGGCAATTACCTCGGCGCGATCCGCAACTGGGTGCGGATGCAGGACGAGATGGACGCGGACAGCGAATGCCTGTTCTTCCTCGCGGATCTGCATGCGATCTCCATGGCACACGAGCCGGCGGAACTGCGCCGCGCCACGCTGGAAATGGCCGCCGCGCTGGTCGCCTGCGGGATCGATCCCGATCGCTCGATCCTGTTCAACCAGGCGCAGGTGCCCCAGCACGCAGAGCTGCAATGGCTGCTCAACGGCACCGCCCGGATGGGCTGGCTGAACCGGATGACGCAGTGGAAGGACAAGGCGGGCAAGAACCGCGAAGGCGCGAGCGTGGCGCTGTTCACCTATCCGGTGCTGCAGGCCGCCGACGTGCTGGTCCACCAGGCGACGCACGTACCCGTCGGCGACGACCAGAAGCAGCACCTGGAGCTGGCACGCGACATCGCGCAGAAGTTCAACAACGACTTCTGCACCGAAGACGCCCCGCTGTTCACCCTGCCCGAACCGATCACGCCGCCCGACGCGGCGCGGATCATGAGCCTGCGCGACGGCAGCAAGAAGATGTCCAAGTCGGACCCTTCGGACATGAGCCGGATCAACCTGTCCGACGATCCGGACGAGGTGATGAAGAAGGTCAAGAAGGCCAAGACCGATCCCGAGCCGCTGCCTTCCGAGCGCGACGGGCTGGAGGGGCGCGCCGAAGCGCTCAACCTCGTGACCATCTACGCCGCGCTGACCGACCGGAGCGTGGATGACGTGCTGGCCGAACATGGCGGGCAGGGCTTCGGCGCGTTCAAGCCGGCGCTGGGCGAGGCGCTGATCGAAACGCTGCGGCCGATCTCGGCACGGTTCAACCAGCTGCTCGAAGATCGCGAGGCGCTCGATGCGATCCTCGCACGCGGCGCAGCGAGGGCACGCGACCGCGCCGCTCCTACGCTGGCTGCGACCTACGAGGCGCTCGGACTCGTCCGGGGCTGATCGCAAATCGCGCTAAGCCGAGGAAAGTAAAGGACTTCAAGAAGTTAAAGCACCGTTCAGGGGAACCTGTCTATCAGGTGAAGCGTATTGTCATGCGGGGGGCATCCCCACGGAGCGCCTCCCCTCACCAGGGGCACTAGCCATGATCAAACCACGTTTTCTCGCTGCCGTCGGCGCGCTGGGCATTCTCGGCGCCGGGCTGACCGCCTGTGCGACCGGCTTCCAGGCCGACGTCTCCCGCTTTCAGGCGCAGCTGCCTGCGCCGCAGGGCCAGACCTTCGCCGTGGTCGCGGACGATCCCGCGCTCGCCGGCGGGATCGAATTCGGCCAGTATGCCCAGCTGGTGAGCGGTGAGATGGCCCGGCTGGGCTATGTCCCCGGCACCCCCGCCAATGCCGACCTGATCGTGCGGTTCGACTATGACGTCGATAATGGCCGCGAACGGGTCCGCTCGACCGGGGGTGCTTTCCGCGATCCCTTCTACAATCCCTGGTACCGCTATCGCCCGGGTGCCTTCGTCCCGCGCGGCTACTGGGGTTACGGCTACTACGACCCGTGGCTCTCGAGCAGCCGGATCGACAGCTACACCGTCTATACCAGCGAGATCGACCTCGATATCGACGACCGTCGGACCGGCCAGCGTCTGTTCGAAGGCACAGCCAAGGCCGTTTCGCCCAGCGACAACCTGCAATATCTGGTGCCTAACCTGGTCGACGCGATGTTCACCGGCTTCCCCGGGAATTCGGGCGAAACCGTGCGCATCTCGATCAAGCCGGAAGAGCGGTAAGGCAACGGTCGGGAGGCGTGGTACGGCTATGGAGCTTCGTGGCGATCGCCACTCTCCTCGGCCTTGGCCTGTCGGTCGACGCGCACGCGTGTCGGATGAACCTGCCGCCCGAGCAGGAACTCGCTCGTGGGTATGAAGCCGGCGCGATCAAGGCCATCGCACTCGTTCGCGTCGAGACCGCGCACTACGCCAGTGCGGCAAGTCGAGACGCGCACCAGTGGGGTGCACATGGGCGGGTCGTAAGGTCCCTTCTGGGAACGGATTTGCCCGCCGAAATCGAGTTCGGACCCGGGCTGTGCGTCGGGCGCCGTGCGCCAGAGCCCAAGCCGGGCGATGCGTGGGTGGTTTATTTGTGGATCGATCATACTGGCCAGTATGTATCCTGGCTCGCCTTGACGCTGGACGAAGCGCGCGAGTTCGATCCCGTTCTAAACGGTCGCCTCTAGCGTCCTGTCACAGCGCACGTTTCTACAGCTTGGCGTGCCCACCGGTCGAGCCGAAGCCGCCTGCCCCGCGCTGCGTCTCATCCAGATCGTCGACCTCGGTAAAGGCCGCACGGGTGACGGGGGCGAGCACCAGCTGCGCCACGCGGTCGCCGCGCCGGATCGCAAAGCTCTCGTCGCCGTGGTTGATCAGCAGCACCTTGAGCTCGCCGCGATAGTCCGAATCGATCGTGCCCGGCGCATTGGGCACGGAGATGCCGTGCTTGAATGCGAGGCCGGAACGCGGACGCACCTGAATCTCGTACCCCTTCGGAATCGCCACCGCGAAGCCCGTAGCGACGGCATGGCGCGCACCGGGAGCGAGATCGACATCCTCCGCCGCGCACACATCCATCCCCGCCGCGCCATCGGTGGCGTAGACGGGCAGCGGCAGGCCTTCGCCATGCGCGAGGCGTTTGATCGCCACGCCGACCGTATCAGTCATCATCATTCTCCAGCGCCAGCGCGATCCGTTCGACCAGCCGCATGGCGACCTCTTCCTTGGGCATTTGCGGCCAGTCCTCGACGCCGTCTCCGGTGACGAGGTGGATGGTGTTGTGCGCCCCGCCCATCACGCTCTGGCCCACGCCGCCGGACACATCGTTGGCGATAATCCAGTCGGCCTTCTTGCGCGCACGCTTGGCCTGCGCGTTCTCGACCACATCGTCGGTCTCCGCAGCGAAGCCGATCAGCAGGCCGGGGCGGGCGTCCGAAGCGCCCAGCGTGGCGAGGATATCGGGATTCTCCGCCAGCTCCAGCGCGGGCGGAGCGTCGCCCCGCTTCTTCATCTTGCTCTCGGCGACATCGCGCGTGCGCCAGTCGGCGACGGCAGCGGCCATGATCGCGATGTCTGCGGGCAGGCTTTCGCGTACCGCAGCGGCCATGTCGCGCGCGGTCTGCACGTCGACGCGGGTGACACCGGGGGGCGTCGTCAGCTCCACCGGCCCCGCGACCAGCGTCACCCGCGCACCTGCCGCAGCGGCAGCGGCAGCAATGGCGAAGCCCTGCTTCCCGCTGGAACGGTTGGCGATGTAGCGGACCGGATCGATCGGCTCATGAGTCGGCCCGGCGGTCACCAGCACATGACGGCCCGCCAGCGGTGCCCCGTCGAAATGGTAGAGAGCGCCGCGATCCTCTTCTGCCGCAGCCCCAGCCGCGCCGCCCTTCTCTGCCAGCAGCGTGTCCGGCTGCGGCGACGCCTTGCGCCCCCCGCGCGGAATCAGCGATGCGATCAGTCCGCCGAGGCCGCCCTGCGATTCGCGCTCGCGCGTCTCGGTGCCGGTATCCTGCCCCGCCCAGCTGGCGATCGCATTCCAGATCGCGGGCGGTTCGGGCAGACGCCCTGCGCCGTATTCGCCGCAGGCCATCGGCCCCTCGTCGGGATCGAGCACGATCACGCCCGCCTCTCGCAGCCGCGCGACATTGGCCTGCACCGCGGCGTGGCTCCACATGCGCACGTTCATCGCGGGCACCGCCATCACCGGCTTGTCCGTCGCCAGCAGCAGGGTGGTTGCCAGATCGTCCGCAATACCCGCCGCCATCTTGGCCAGCATGTTGGCGGTCGCGGGGCAGACCACCACCAGATCCGCCTCGCGGCTGAGCTGGATATGGCCCATCTCGACTTCGTTCTTCAGGTCCCACAAAGTGGTGTGGACGGGATTTTCGCTGAGCGCGGCCAGCGTCATCGGGGTGACGAAATGCGCACCGCCCTCGGTCAGCACGCAGGTGACGCTGCCGCCGTTCTTGCGGATCAGGCGGATCAGCTCGCACGACTTGTAGGCCGCGATCCCGCCGCCGATCACCAGCAGCACCTTGATGCCGCTCGGGCTCGCCATCAGCCGATCACTCCCAGAGCGAACAGGCCCGCCATCAGGCCCGCGCCGCCCAGCACCAGCGCCGCCTGGCCGAACCAGCCGGGGCCGCTTTCACGCACGCGCCGGTCCCACATCAGCTCGATCTCGGGCAGCGGAGCAGGCTCGGGCGCGCCGCCCTTGGGCGGGTATTTCTCCTCGAGCCGGCGAACCAGCCCCGGGATGCGCTGCAGCGTGTCGAAATCCTCGCGCAGGCGCTGGGCAATCGCGGCCTCGGGACCCAGCTCGTCGCGAATCCAGCTGCGCACGAAGGGCGCGGAGACATCCCACATGTTGATCTTGGGATTGAGCTGAGTCGCGATCCCCTCGACCATCACCATCGTCTTTTGCAGCAGCAACAGGTGCGGCTGGGTCTGCATGTCGAAATCACGGGTGATGGCGAACAGCCCGTCGAGCATCTGGCCGACCGACAGCTCGCTCACCGGCTTGCCGCGCATCGGCTCGCCCACCGCGCGCAGCGCCGTGGCGAATTCGCCGACCGAGTGGTGGCTGGGCACATATTGCGCCTCGAAATGGATTTCCGCGACGCGCCGGTAATTGCCCGTGGTCAGGCCGTAGAGGATTTCCGCCAGCCACTGCCGCGCGCGCCGGTCGATCCGGCCCATGATCCCGAAATCGATCGCCGCGATCGTGCCGTCGGGCTCCACGAACAGGTTCCCCTGATGCATGTCGGCATGGAAATAGCCGTAGCTGATCGCCTGGGTGAGGAAGGCGAGCACCAGTGTTTCGGCCAGCTGCTCCAGATTATGCCCGGCAGCGACCAGCCCATCGCGGTCGCTCATCTTGATGCCGTCGATCCACTCGATCGTCATCACGCGGCCATTGGTCCGGTCCCAGTCGACCGCGGGGATGCGATAGCCGGCAAAGCCCTTCATCGCCTCGGCCAGCTCGCTCGCGGCAGCAGCCTCGCGCCGCAGGTCGAGCTCGGTATTGGTCCAGCGCTTGAAGTTGGCGATGGTCAGCGCAGGGCGCAGGCGCGCGGCCTCGCCGCCCATCGCCTCGAAATGCGCGGCGGCCCATTCGTAGGTCGCGATATCGCGCGCGAACTGCTCGCGGATGCCGGGGCGCAGCATCTTGACCGCAACCTGCCGCCCATCGGTGGTGATCGCGCGGTGGACCTGCGCGATCGACGCCGCGCCAACCGGCTTGGGGTCGATCTCGCGAAACAGCGCGTCGACCGGCTGGGCAAAGGTCGATTCGATCACCGGGCGCAGCGTGTCGAACGACACCGGCGGCAGGTTGTCCTGCAAGGACAGCAGATTGAGCGCCGCCTCGTCCCCGACCAGATCGGGCCGTGTGGCGAGCGACTGGCCCAGCTTGATCGCCGCCGGGCCGATCGCGCGGAATGCGCCCGCATAATCGGGAGTCGCAGGCTGGCGGGTGCCGAACCGGGCGAGCCTGACCAGCCGCTTGACCGGGGCGGGCGTGTTGGGATCGCTCTCGATCCCGCGCAGCGCGCCGTGACGCGCGGCAGTCCGCCCCCATTTCAGCAGGCGCCAGATATGGCGAGACGGGCGTGTCACGCGATCAGATTTTCCAGCCGGAATGAATGTTCACGGCCCCGCCGAGGATCGTCTCGACGCGAGTCTGCGTAAAGCCCGCCGCCTTGATCATCGCCTCGAACTCGGGCGGGCGCGGGAAGCGGCGGATCGATTCGGCGAGGTAGCGATAGCTTTCCTCGTCATTGGCGATCAGCTTGCCCATCAGCGGCATCAGCCGGTGCGAGTAGAGGTCGTAAACCTCCTTGAAGCCGGGCCAGTCGGTGCTGGAGAACTCCATGCAATAGAACCGCCCGCCATGCTTGAGCACCCGATGCGCCTCGGCCAGCGCCTTGTCGATGTGGGTCACGTTACGAATGCCGAACACGATCGTGTAGGCGTCGAACTGGCGGTCGGAGAAGGTCAGTTCCTCGGCGTTCTGGCACGACCAGACGAGGCCATCGATCCCGCGTTCCATCGCCCGTTCCACGCCCACGTCGAGCATGTCCTGGTTGATGTCCGACACGATCACGTCCGCGCCGCAATCGGCCATGCGGAAGGCGATGTCGCCGGTGCCGCCCGCCATGTCGAGAATCGCCTCTCCCGGCTTCGGCTTCACCCGGCGCACGAAGCGGTCCTTCCACAATCGGTGCATCCCGCCCGACATCGCATCGTTCATCACGTCGTACTTGGCGGCGACGCTGGAAAAGACGCCGCCAACGCGCGCGGTCTTCTCATCGGGGCTGACATCTTCGTAGCCGAAGGAAACGGTATCGCTCATGGAGTTGGGCCTTAGGGGGAAAGGTTTGTGGCGTCTATTCGCTAGCTTGGTTTGATCGGCACCAGTCCTCTCGCCCTCCCAACCACCCATGGCATCATCCTGTCGGGTGGTTGCGAGGGGGAGAGGACTGGCACCGCCTCCGGCGAACCGCCATATCCACCACGACACGTTCCCAATCGCCGGAAAACCAATGCCCGAACTTCCCGAGGTCGAGACCACCGTGCGCGGGCTCGCCCTTCATCTGGAAAACCGCACCATCATCGCCGCGCGCACCGCGCGGCCCGACATGCGCAGGCCCTTTCCCGACGGGCTGGGACAGGCGCTGGTCGGCGCGCGAGTCACCTCACTGGGGCGGCGCGCCAAGTTCGGCCTGATCCATACCGACCGGGACCAGACGCTGATCTTCCATCTGGGGATGAGCGGGCGCTGGCGGATCGATCCCGACCAGCCAGACCGGCACGATCACCTGCTGATCGAAACCGAATCGAATCGATTCGCGCTCAACGATCCACGGCGATTCGGCTGGGTCGATCTGGTCGACACTGCTGCGCTCGACGCGTGGCCCAGCTTCGTCACCATGGGGCCCGAACCGCTCGGCCCAGACCTTACCGCCGCCCATCTGCGCGCCGCACTGGCCGGGCGCAGGCAGGCGATCAAGCTGCTGCTGCTCGACCAGCGAATCGTCGCCGGCCTCGGCAATATCTACGTGTGCGAGGCGCTGTGGCGCGCGCGGATCAGCCCGAAGCGGGCAGGCGGCCGCGTCTCGCTGGCGGCGCTGGAACGGCTGGTTACGGCGATTCGCGAGGTGCTGGAGCAATCGATTCGCGACGGCGGATCGACCTTGCGCGATTATGCCCGGCCCGATGGCGAACTGGGCTATTTCTCCACCCGGTTCGACGTCTATGGACGCACCAGCGAATCGTGCCGACGCGAGGACGGCGGCCATATCGCCCGGATCGAACAGGGCGGTCGCAGCACCTGGTATTGCCCGGTCTGCCAGAGGTAGGCTTTCGGCCAATTTCCTTGACGAGCCGGACACCGCGCCCTATGTGCGCGCCCTTCCGGCGAGCAATCGCCGCTTCCAGGCATTGATTTTAAAAGCAGTTGGCTGCGCGCTTCGCGGCCAGAGACAAGGACGACCATGGCCAATACGCCGCAAGCCCGCAAACGCATCCGTCGCAACGAGCGTCGCGCCGAAATCAACGGTGCGCGTATGAGCCGCATCCGCACCTTCCTGAAGAAGGTGGAGAGCGCGATCGAAGGCGGCGACAAGGAAACCGCACAGACCGCCCTTCGCGCTGCTCAGCCCGAGCTGGCGCGCGGCGTTGCCCGCGGCGTTCTCCACAAGAACACCGCTTCGCGCAAGATGAGCCGGCTTTCCAAGCGGGTTGCCGCTCTCTAAGCTGCTTTCAGATTACAATCTGACCGCGTTTTCGGGGTCGTCGCCGTGTGCGACGGCCCCTTTTGGTTTTGTCTTAAAACCGACGCACAGGCTTCGCGATTCGGCCTAGGAATCCCGCCGATTCGAGGGGCTATCCGGGGCGAAAAAACAGCGTTTACAGTGCCTTAAACGGACGGCTGCGGCTCACACCACTGTCAATTTCTTTATTTCAAATTCGCTACCATTTCGCGCTTGCCCATCGGCCCCCAGACCTGTCTATTGATCGTCACCGCCGGGGAGGGACACCGCGGCAGGGACTAAATCGAAGATGGCCGGTGGGGGGCCTCAACACTGCTCGCGATGACACGCGATTCCGGTGAAGGGGGCGCTGTATCCATCGAATGTAAACAGGGAACCCCGGAGGCGGCACGCGCTTCCGGAAGCGGAGGTCTATTAGCAAGTCATGGCACGTATTCCCGATACGAACGGTGCCGCGCGCAAGCGGGCCAAAGGCGAAGGCGAAGACATGGAGCGCGTGGCGCTGGCCGCGGACTGGGACGATATCAGCACCGGCCTGCGCAAGGATCTTGGCCATCAGCTGCACAGCCAGTGGATTAAGCCGATCCAGCTGGGCGAGTTCGACTCCGAAACCGGCACGCTGGCACTGTACCTGCCGTCGGAATTCGCCGCCGAGTGGGTCCGCAAGCATTTCGCCGACCGTCTCTCGCTCGCGTGGAAGATCATGCGCTCCGAGATCAAGACCGTCGCGATCGAGGTGCACCCCAGCCGTAAGCGGATGGCCGACATCTCGCTGGGCGATTCGCGTCGCCCGGCCAATGACGGGCCCGAACTGCGCGTGGTCTCCGATGGCGGCTTCGGCGATCCGGGCTTCAGCAGCGTCGGCCTCGACGCTTCGCTGACCTTCGCCGCCTTCGTCACCGGCGATGCCAACGTGCTCGCCCGCAACGCCGCGCAGCGGATGGCCGCCAACGAAAAGCCGCAGTTCTCGCCGCTCTACATCAAGGCGGCGACCGGACAGGGCAAGACGCACCTGCTGCACGCGATCGGCCACCAGTTTCTCAGCCAGCACCCGCGTGCCCGGATCTTCTACTGTTCGGCAGAGCGCTTCATGGTCGAGTTCGTCCAGGCGCTGAAGCAGAACCGGATGATCGAATTCAAGACGCGCCTGCGCGGGTTCGACCTGCTGCTGGTCGACGATCTGCAGTTCATCATCGGCAAGGCCAGCGCTCAGGAAGAGCTGCTCTACACGATCGATCACCTGCTGTCGGAGGGCAAGCGACTGGTCTTCGCCGCCGACCGCGCACCGCAGGCGCTCGATTCGGTCGAGCCGCGCCTGCTCAGCCGCCTGTCGATGGGTCTGGTCGCGGACATCCAGCCCGCGGATCTGGAACTGCGCCGCTCGATCCTCGAATCGAAGCTGACCCGGTTTGCGCCGCTGAGCGTGCCCGACGATGTGGTCGACTTCCTCGCCCGCACGATCACCCGCAATGTGCGCGAGCTGGTCGGCGGCCTCAACAAGCTGATCGCCTACGCCCAGCTGACCGGTCAGCCGGTCTCGCTGCAGCTCGCCGAAGAACAGCTGACCGATATCCTGTCGGCCAACCGCCGCCGGATCACGATCGACGAGATCCAGCGCACCGTGTGCCAGTTCTACCGGATCGACCGCAGCGAGATGAGCAGCAAGCGCCGCACCCGCGCGGTGGTCCGTCCGCGGCAGGTGGCGATGTACCTCTCCAAGGTGCTGACCCCGCGCAGCTATCCCGAAATCGGGCGCAAGTTCGGTGGGCGCGACCACTCGACGGTGATCCACGCGGTCAAGCTGATCGAGGACCTGCGCACCCGCGACGCCGATATGGACGGTGACGTGCGCAGCCTGCTGCGCCAGCTCGAAAGCTGATCGCACCACCCGCAGCCGGCCCGCAGCCGATCGACAGCTTGCACACCGATTGTCGACAGACCCATCCACAGGTCTGTCGACAGCTCGGTCACAGGCTGCCAACAGCGTTTCCATGGCCGATCCCCAGCCTTGCCCACAGCGAGTCGACTTGCCCGCGACGCTCGGCGCCGCGCTGCTGCGGGGCTTGCGCAGCACCTGCCCGCGCTGCGGCGAGGGGCGGCTGTTTCGCAAGTGGATCAAGCCGGTCGATGCCTGCCCGCATTGCGCGCAGGACTGGTCGGTCCAGCAGGCGGACGACTTCCCTGCCTATATCGGCATCTTCGTGGTCGGGCATCTGCTCGCGCCGGTCGTGATCGCGATGATCGGGACCTACGACATGTCGCCGATCCTGACGCTGGCGATCATCCTGCCGGTCGCGGTGGCGATGCTGCTGGCGATGCTCCAGCCGGTAAAGGGCAGCGTGATCGCCTTCCTGTGGCGGTTCGGCATCGGCAGCTTCGTGCAGGAGCGGCGCGACGAGGATTCCGACAAACCGTGACCATCGCACCCGAACGGCTTGAGCGTTTCGCGCGTCACATCGTGCTGCCCGAAGTGGGCGGCGCGGGGCAGGCCGCGCTGGCGGACATGCATGTCGCGCTGATCGGCCTCGGCGGAATCGGCAGCCCGGCGCTGCAATATCTCGCGGGCGCAGGCGTCGGACGCTTCACGCTGGTCGATTCGGGCGATGTCGAGCTGTCCAACCTCCAGCGCCAGACGATCTACACGACTCGCGACATCGGCCATGCCAAGGCGGTCGCCGCGCGCCGCTGGCTCGCCAATTTCGACAATGGCCTGACCGCCGACGTACGCGACGACCGGATCGATTCGGCCAATGCCGCCGCGTTGATCGAGGATGCGGATCTGGTGCTCGACGGGACGGACAATTTCGCCACCCGCCTCGCCGTGTCGGACGCCTGCGTTGCGGCGCGCGTGCCGCTGCTCTCCGCCGCGGTGGGCCGCTTCCAGGGCCAGGTCGGCGCCTTCGCGGGCCACCTGCCCGAACACGCCTGCTACCGCTGCTTCGTCGGCGATGCCTTCGATGCCGAGGATTGCGACACCTGCGCCGAAGACGGCGTGCTGGGCGCGATGGTCGGCTGGGTCGGCAGCTTCGCCGCAATGCAGGCGATCCGCGTGCTGCTGTGCGGGGTGAGCGCGCTGGGCGATCCGCAATGGGGCACGCTGCACCTGATGGAGGGGCTCAGCCCCGCGATGCGAAGCTTCCAGATTGCAAAAGATCCGGCGTGCAAGGGATGCGGCTCAGCCGCCTAGCAGCTCGTCCACCCACGCAGGCACCAGTTCCCCCGCCCTGCCCTGGTGCGATTCGTCGAACCAGTGCGAGCCTTCGCTGCGTTCGAGATTGAGCTCCAGCGTGCGCGCGCCGTAGGCCGCAGCTTCTTGCACGAAACCTGCCGCGGGATAGACCGCGCCGCTGGTCCCGATCGAGACGAACAGGTCCGCACCGGCCAGCGCAGCATATATCCGCTCCATCTCGTAGGGCATCTCGCCGAACCACACGATGTCGGGCCGCAGCGCGGGCGCGCCGCACGCCTCGCACGCCGGCGCATCGCCGAGCGGACCGTGCCACTCCATACGCGCACGGCACGCCGTGCACAGCGCGCTGCGCAGCCGACCGTGCATGTGGAGCACGCTCTTCGCCCCCGCACGCTCGTGCAGGTCGTCGACGTTCTGGGTGACGATCAGCAGGCTGCGCGATTCGTCACGCGGCCATTCGGACTCGAGCCGGGCGAGCGCGCGGTGCGCCGCATTGGGCTCCACCGTGTCGAGCGTCGCCCGGCGTGCATCGTAGAAGCCCTGCACCAGCGCCGGATTGCGCGCGAAAGCCTCTGGCGTTGCGACATCTTCTATCCGGTGCCGTTCCCACAGCCCGCCCGCGTCGCGAAACGTATCGATCCCGCTTTCTGCGGAAATTCCTGCGCCGGTCAGGATGACGATGTTGCGAATGTCTGCCATGCACCCATCAAACACCGGCAAGGCGCGAGGGCAATGGCAGCAATTGGAATCATCGGGCGCGACGGGCGCATGGGGCAGGCAATCGCTGCGGCTATCGAGAGCGGCGAGCACACGCTGGCAGGCGCGGTCGACAAGGGCGAGGATGTCGCCGGCCTCGCCGATCGTAGCGAGGTGCTGATCGACTTCTCCGCTCCGCAGGCGCTCGAAAGCAATCTGCACGCCGCCGTCGGCGCGGGGGTTCCGCTGCTGATCGGCACCACCGGGCTGGAGGAAGCGCACCACACCGCGATCGACAATGCCGCGCGCGCAGTCGCGGTGCTGCAGACGGGCAATACCTCGCTCGGGGTGACCATGCTCGCGCGGCTGGTGCGCGAGGCGGCAGGGGCGCTGGCGCAGGGCTGGGATATCGAGATCGTCGAGATGCACCACCGCGCGAAGGTCGACGCGCCATCTGGCACCGCACTGCTGCTGGGCGAAGCCGCGGCAAGCGGGCGCGGGATCGACCTCGCGCAGAATTCCGAACGCGGCCGCGACGGGCACACCGGCGCACGGGGCGATGTTGCGATCGGCTTCGCAAGCCTGCGCGGCGGCACGGTCGCGGGCGAGCACTCGGTCATCCTGGCAGGCGAGAACGAGCGAATCGTGCTCAGCCACGTGGCCGAGGATCGCACGCTGTTCGCCCGCGGCGCGCTGACCGGCGCGGCGTGGCTGATCGGCAAGCAGCCGGGGCGCTATTCGATGGAAGACGTGCTCGGGCTCTAGCGGCATGACCAAGGACCAGATCTTCGAATTCTTCCGCCGCCTGGCCGAAGGCAATCCCGCGCCCGAGACCGAGCTGGAATACGGCAATGCCTACCAGTTGCTGGTGGCGGTGACGCTGAGTGCGCAGGCGACCGACGTCGGCGTCAACAAGGCGACCCGCGCGCTGTTCGCGCAGGTGGAGACCCCGCAGCAGATGCTCGATCTGGGCGAGGATGGGCTGAAGGAACACATCAAGACGATCGGCCTGTTCAACTCCAAGGCGAAGAACGTGATCGCGATGGCCCGCCTGCTGGTCGACGAGCATGGCGGCGAGGTGCCGCAGACGCGTGATGAGCTGGTCACCCTCCCCGGCGTCGGCCGCAAGACCGCCAATGTCGTGCTCAATTGCGCCTTCGGGCAGGAGACCTTCGCGGTCGACACGCATATCTTCCGCGTCGGCAACCGCACCGGCCTCGCCAAGGGCAAGACGCCCGAGGCGGTCGAGGCCAAGCTGGAAAAGCGCGTCCCCGGCCCCTTCCGCCTCCATGCGCACCACTGGCTGATCCTGCACGGTCGCTACGTGTGCAAGGCGCGAACGCCCGAATGCTGGCACTGCGAGCTCGTCGACCTGTGCAGCTTCCGCAAGAAGGTGCTTGAGAAGCCGAAAGGCCGCTAGCGGTCGGGCTTCCCGTCTAGGCAGATGGTCTCGCCCGGCTGCAGCGTGGCCTGCGGGCTGATGCCTTCGAGATAGATTAGCGTCTGCGCTTCCTGCTGGTTCATCCCCATCGCCGTCGCGTGCGCCATCAGCTGGGGCACGGTGAAGCCCGCGCCGTCCTGCGGCACGGTGATCAGCGTGCCGCCGCAGCCCGCATTGCCGCCTTGCGTACAGCCGCCCAGCAGCGCGAGCGTGAACCCAATCGCGAGAACGCGGAGGCTAGACATCGTCCGCGCTGATCAGTTCCTCGCGATCCAGCTCGCCGGTCATGTTGGCGACCGTCACCGCCACCGCCGCGTCGCCGCTGACATTGGTGGTAGTGCGCATCATGTCCATGATCCGGTCGACCCCGGCGACGAAGGCGATCGTTTCCAGCGGCACGCCGACCGCGCCGAACACCAGCGCCATCATGATCAGCCCCGCGCCGGGAATGCCCGCCGCGCCGACCGCGCCCAGAGTCGCGAGGATCGAGATCAGGAAATACTGGCCCCAGCTCAGATCCACGCCGAACACCTGCGCACCGAACAGCGTCGCAAGGCCGAGATACATCGCGGTACCGTTCATGTTGATCGTCGCACCTAGCGCGATCACGAAGCTGGCGACCGAGTTGGAGACGCCCAGGTTCCGCTCCGCACAGCGCAGCGTCACCGGCAGCGTCGCGTTGGAGCTGGCGGTCGAATAGCTGACCGCCATCGCGTCCACGATCCCGCGGAAGAAGCCGATCACCGGCAGCCGGGCGATGAACTTTATCATTGCCGAATACATGACGAGGATGATCAGCAGGCAGCCGAAATAGTTGAGGCCGACAAGCTTGCCGAGCGCGACCAGCGCATCGAAGCCCAGCGTCCCCGCGACCCACGCCATCAGCGCGAAGACGCCGAAGGGGGTCAGCTCCATCACGACCATGGTGACGTTCTGCATCACCACCGCGCCCGAATCGAAGATCTTCTGGACCGGGCCGCCCTCTTCCTTCGCCATCAGAATGCCGACGCCGATCAGCAGGCTGAATACAATCAGCGGAAGCACGTTGACGTCCGCCATCACCTCGACCGGGCTTTGCGGCACGATGCTCAGGACCATTTCGCGCCAAGTCGTCTCGTTGGGTGGCGGGGTCGGCCCGAGGTCGAGGCCGCTGGTGTCGACGCCCACGCCCGGCTGGATGACCGTGCCGAGGAACAGCCCCAGCCACACCGCGATCTGTCCGGTGACCACGAACAGCAGCAGCGCACGGCCGCCCACGGCACCGAGCTTGCGCAGATCGCCGATCGCCGCGACGCCCGAGACGAGGCTGAAGAAGATCAGCGGGACGACCAGCATCTTGATGAAGGCGATGAAGACGTCGCCGATGATCTTGATGCTCTCCGCCTCAGGCCCCCACAGCAGGCCGGTGGCGATGCCCAGCACGAGTGCGGCGATCACCCGCTGCCACAGCGGAATGGCGAACCATGCCTTGAACATTCACTTCCCCCAAGAATCTCTAGCCGCCCCTAGTGCCGTTGCCGGAGGAAGACGGCAAGCCTTGCGCGTTCAGCTCTCCAGTGCGGCGCGTGCAACCCGCGCATAAATCCGGGCAAGAACGCCGAGGTCCGCGACGGCGACCGCTTCGTCCGTCTTGTGCATGGTCGCGTTGACCAGCCCGAACTCGATCACCGGGCAGACGCTGCGCAGGAACCGGGCGTCCGACGTCCCCCCGCTGGTGGAGGCTTCGGGCACCACGCCAGTCTCCCCCTCCACCGCAGCAGCGATCAGCTGCGAGAATTCGCCCGGGGGGGTCAGGAACGGCTCGCCCGAGATCACGGGCCGCACATCGACCTGATGCCGCGCGCAGATCGCGGTGACCTTCTCGCTCAGCGAGGCGCCCGAGTGCAGATCGTTGAAGCGGATCGAGAGGCGCGCACGCGCCTCGCCCGGGATCACGTTATGCGCCGGATTGCCGACCTCGATATCGGTGATCTCCAGGTTGCTCGGTTGGAACCAGTCGGTGCCCTCGTCCAGTTCCAGGGCCTCCAGCTCGGCCATTGCCGCAACAAGGCGCGGGATCGGGTTGTCGGCGAGGTGCGGATAGGCAACGTGGCCCTGCGTGCCCTTGGCGCTGAGCCACATGTTGACCGAGCCGCGCCGCCCGATCTTCATCATGTCGCCCAGCCGGTTCACGCTGGTGGGTTCGCCGACGAGGCACAGGTCGGGCGTGTGGTCGTTGGCGTGCATGAAGTCGATCAGCGCGCGCGTGCCGTGCAGCGCAGGGCCTTCCTCATCCCCGGTGATGATGAAGCTGATCGTTCCGGCATCGGCAGGCACTTCGGCAACGGCGGCGACCATGCAGGCGATCGCGCCCTTCATGTCGACCGCACCGCGCCCGTAGAGCAGGCCGCCGCGCTGTTCGGGCGCAAATGCACCGCTTTCCCAGCCCTCCCCCGGGGGAACCACGTCGAGGTGCCCGGCAAAGGCGAAGTGCTTCGGGCCAGCGCCGGTGCGGATCGCGAAGAGATTCTCGACCGGGGCCTCGTCCGACCCGGCGGGTCCGCTACCGCGCGTGAAGCGATGGACGGTGAAGCCGAGCGGCTCCAGCATCGCCTGCATCTCATCGAACACCGCGCCGGTTGCGGGGGTGACGCTGGGCGCGGCGATCAGCCGCTTGGCGAGGTCGAGAACATCAGTCATGTCTTGCGCGCTAGCAGGAGACTTCGCCGATGCCCAAGCTCGATCTCGACGCGATCCCTGAGACCAACGCGACCGGATACCCCGCGCCCTATAGCGAGGTCGTGAAGGGGCGCTGGTATCGCCGGATCGCCACGGCCGTCGGGCTGGAGGATTTCGGTGTCAGCCATGTCGTGCTGGAACCCGGCGCGTGGTCGTCGCAACGGCACTGGCACGAGGGCGAGGACGAGATCGTCATTATGCTTTCGGGCGAGGCAGTGCTGGTCGACGATACGGGCGAGACACCGATGCGCGCCGGCGACATCGCAGCCTTTCCGAAGAACGATGGCAACGGCCATGTTTTGCAGAATCGTGCGGAGGAGCCGTGCTGTTTCGTGGCAGTGGGCAGGCCCGCTGCCACCGATTGTCATTATCCCGATATCGACATGCACCTGTTCGCCGGTGCGGGGCAGCAACGGCGCAAGGACGGATCGCGCTTCGAATGATAGTAGCGACTAGTCCCGCGCGGGCTCGGGCAGCGGCCCTGGCTCCATCGCACGGTCGAGCAGGTCGGCGATCCGCAGCCCCGCCTGGGTCACGCGGCGCTGCGACACCGGAACCGCTGCTTCGATAGCCTGCTGCGTCAGCACGGTCTCATCCGGCAGCGGGCCGTCGAGCGGACTGCGGCCGAAGGCATTGGGGTAGACGAAGTCGCGCGCGGTCTCCCAGCTCTCGCGGCCCCAGTCGGCGGGCGTGCCACCCGCGAGTTCGGCGCGTTCGGCGGCGGTGTAGCGGCGCACCAGAGAGGGCCGCGCGCTGGTGATCGCGCGTTCGGCCAGCGGGCCGTCCCAGATCCAGTGGAGGTTGAGGCCCGGCGCGATGCCATAGGCCGCTTCCCGATCGTTGCCGCCCCGGTCGTCCAGATCGCCCGAATGCAGCGGCATGTGGATGTCGCCGGTGAAGTGGACCACGAAGGCGAGCGCCTGCAGGCGCACATTGGCGGGCAGGCTCTCGTCAGCGAGAATGCGGAAATTGCGCTCGATCTGCGCGCTGACGCAATTGCCGCCCAAGCAGTTCTTGCGCACGTCGTAGTCTTCGGTCACCGGCTCGGTCTGGTAATGCCAGGCCGAAGTATAGCCCCAGCGCCAGCCTTCGCGCCGGATGCAATCGGGCCAGGTCGCCGCCTCGACCAGATTGCCGAGCGGGCAGTCGGGCGTGCCGATCAGGGGCTCGGCGGCGAACAGGCGATCCAGCTTTGCGCGCGTCTCAGGCCGGATATTGGCCTGCGCGATCTCTCCGGTGATGCCGTGCGCGTAATAGCCCCAGGCATGGCCCGCGCTCGGCAGCAGCAAGGCGATGCCCGCCAGCGCAGCGCCGATGCGCATGCCAACCCCGCGCCTCAAGCCTGCGGCACGCTTTCGTATTGTTCGATGACCCATTGTTCGTCCTCGGCGGCGGCAATCCATTGCTGGAGCCAGTCGTGCGTCCAGACCGCCTGCATGTAGCTGTCGGCGAAGCCCGGTACACCGAAGCCATAGGTGATGAAACGGCTGACTACGGGGGCGTAGAAAATATCCGCCGCGCCGAAGGTGCCGAACAGGAACGGCCCGCCACTGCCGAACCGCGCACGCGCCTCTGCCCACAGGCCGAGGATGCGCACGACGTCGTGCCGGGTGCCTTCGGAAATCTTCACGTCCGTGTGCCGCGCGCGGATGTTCATCGGGCATTCGCGCCGCAGCGACAGGTACGAGCTGTGCATTTCGGCGACCATCGCGCGGGCCATCGCGCGCGCCGCGTCTTCCTTCGGCCAGAAGCGATCGCGACCAACCTTGTCGGCCAGATATTCGAGGATCGCGAGACTGTCCCACACGACCGCCTCGTTGTCCCACAGCACCGGCACCTTACCGGACGAAGGCGTGAGGTCGCCCTCCTTCTGCTTGAGCGCGTCCCAATCCTCGCCGAACAGCGGGACCAGCAGCTCTTCGAAGGAGAGGCCCGCCTGCTTGCACGCCAGCCAGCCCCGCAGGCTCCAGCTGGAATAATTCTTGTTGCCGATAATCAGTTTCATGGGTCTGTCGCGTCGGGCCTTACCGAGATGAACCTCGCGCCTAGAGCGCCGCCTCGCCGCTGTCGAGCATGGCGGCGATGACGGGCAAGAGGCTTACGGGGTCAGCGCGTCGGCAACAATCGCTGCGCGCAGGGCCGCGATCCCCTGCCCCTTTTCGGCACTGGTCAGGTGGATTTCGGGGTAGGCTGCGGGATGCTTCTTCGCCTCGGCGGCGACCTTGTCGTGCGTTTCGGCCAGCGCGCTCGCCTTGATCTTGTCGCTCTTGGTCAGGACGATGCGATAGCCCACCGCCGCCTCGTCGAGCATCTTCATCATCGCCCGGTCGGTGTCCTTGAGCCCGTGGCGACTGTCGACCAGGACGAGGGCGCGCGCCAGCACCGGCCGTCCGCGCAGGTAGGTGCGGACCACGTTCTGCCACTTCTCGACCACGCTCTTGGGTGCCTTGGCAAAGCCGTAGCCGGGCATGTCGACCAGCCGGAACTGGGTCGGCTGGCCCACTTCGAAAATGTTGAGCTCCTGCGTGCGTCCCGGCGTGACCGAGGCGCGTGCAATGCCCTTGCGCATGGTCAGTGCGTTGAGCAGCGAGCTCTTGCCGACATTGGAGCGGCCCGCCAGCGCGATTTCCGGCACGGTCGGTTCGGGCAGGAACTTGAGCTGCGGGGCGGAGAGCAGGAATTCGACCCGCCCGCTCACCATGCGCGCAGCGGCGACCTCCTCAGGCGTCTGCGGGCCCGGGCCGGGCGCGCTCACGCCTTGCTTTCCGACTGGGCCTTGGCTGCTTTTTCCGCCCGTTCCTTCTCCGCCGCCTCACGCAGCTGCGGATGCTTGGAATAGAGGTACTTCTGCTGCGCCAGCGTCAGGATGTTGGAGGTGTTCCAGTAGAGCAGCAGACCGGCTGCGAAGGGCGACATCACGAACATCATCACCCACGGCATGATCGAGAAGACCTGCTGCTGCACCGGATCCATCGCCGCCGGATTGAGCTTGAAGGTCAGCCACATGGTAAAGCCCAGCAGCAGCGCGAGGGGCCCGAGCGCAAGCATGCCCGGCACCTCGAACGGCAGCATGCCGAACAGGTTGAGGATATGCGCCGGATCGGGCGCGGACAGATCCTTGATCCAGAACACGAAGGGCTGGTGGCGCATCTCGATCGCAAGGATCAGCACCTTGTACAGCGCGAAGAACACCGGGATCTGCAGCAGCATCGGCAGGCACCCGGCAACCGGATTGACGCCGCGTTCCTTGAACAGCTTCTGCATTTCCTGCTGCTGGGTGACCTTGTCGTCCTTGTGCTTCTCCTGCAGCCTTTTCATTTCCGGCTGGATCGCCTTCATGCTCGCCATGCTGGAGAAGCCCTTCTGGGCGACCGGGAACATCAGGCCACGCACGATGCAGGTCAGCAGGATGATCGCGACGCCGAAATTGCCGACGACCGAGAAGATCTGGCGCAGCAGCCACAGGATCGGCTTTTCGAACCAGCGGAACCAGCCCCAGTCGATCGCCAGACCGAACTGCGCGATGCCGGCGTCCTGATAGGCGTCGAGAACGCCGCTTTCCTTGGCGCCCGCGAACAGCCGCGAGGTGCGGGTGATCTGGCGGCCAGGCTGCAGAGTCGCCGGATTGTAGATCAGGTCGGCGCGGAACAGATTGTCGCCGAGCGAGCGAAAACCGGTGTCCGGCGCGCTCCCGGCTTCAGGGATCAGCGCGCCCAGCCAGTAGATGTCGGTGAACCCGATCCACGCCGGGTCGGCCCCGCCAGAGACCGCCTTCTGTTCGACCACGTCGTCGTAATCCGGTCCGTAATCGACCGCGCCGTCAAAAGCGCCGATCGGCCCGGAATGCGAAATCCAGGTGCTCTTGCTCGCGGTCAGGCTGGTGCGGGTAATGGTCGCGAAGGGGGAGACGACCACGGGCGCGTTGCCGGTGTTGGCAACGGTTTGCTCCGCGGTGATCATGTAGTTGTCGTCGATCGACAGGCGGATGCGGAAGCGCTGGCCCTGCGCATTGTCCCACCTGAGATCGATTGGGGTGTCGGGCGTCAGCGCCTCGCCACTCGCCTGCCAGACGGTGTCGGCACCGGGCACCTGCGTGCCCTCGCCCACGAAGCCGAACTGCGCGAAGTTCTGGATCGGCGTGCCGGCGGGCGCGAACAGCTGCACCGGGCCGCTATCCTTGTCGACCGTCGCGCGGTGATCCTTGAGCTCGATATCGTCGATCTTCGCGCCGACGAGGTTGATCGAGCCTTCCACGCGCGGCGCGTCGATCGCGATCCGGTTGCCCGCGCTCAGCGCTTCGTCGAGGTCGACCGCTTCATCTATCGCGGCCGCCGCGATGGCGGGATTTTGCCCCGTGTCCTGCGCGACGCGCTGTTCCGGCGTCGTCGCCCGGTCGACCTGCTTGGTCTCAGGCGGGGTCGGATAGTAATAGGTGACCGCGGCTTCGTAGCCGAGAATCAGGATGCCGCACAGCACCACGGCGAGGATGAGATTGCGCTGGTTGTCCAAGAACTGCGGTCCTGCTGGTAGTCGTAACGCGAAAGGGAGCGGGGTTGGGCCGTGGCCCTAGGGCACCGGGTCCGGGCCGTGGCCACCCCATGGATGACAGCGCATTATACGCTTGAAGCCCAGCCATCCACCCTTGATTGGCCCATACTTCTCGATCGCCTCGATCGCATATTGGGAACAGCTGGGCTGGAACCGGCAGGAGGGCGGCAGGATCGCGCTGGGGCCAAGCTGCCAGCCGCGGATCAGCAGCACCATGACGCGTCTGACCGGCCTCACTTCGACTGCTTCCTGCGCGGGGGCCGCCCGCGCTGCCCTTCGCCACGCGCAGCCTTCGCCAGTGCGCCGACCAATTCGCTGGAAAGCTTGGCGAAATCGCGTTCCACCCCGCCATCGCGGCCGATCAGCACGTGATCGTGATCGGGCAGGCCGTGCTCGGGCAGATGGGCCCACAACAGCTCGCGAAAGCGGCGCTTCATCCGGTTGCGCACAACCGCGTTGCCGATCTTCTTGGTCACCGTGATGCCGTAGCGCATCCCGCGCCCCTCGTTGGGGCGCACCAGCAGCACGAAACCGCGCGCGGGCACGCGCAGACCGCGATTCGCCGCAAGGAAATCCGCGCGGGCGGTCAACACATCCTGGCTGGTTACACGCGTGCTCATGGAACCCGGAAAGGCAAACGGGCCCCCGATCGGGAGCCCGCAAGCTTGAGCGTCAGGCACAAGAGCCCTCGCTCGCGTAAAAGCCGAATCGGCTTACGCGCAAAGCTTCTTGCGGCCACGCTTGCGGCGTGCGGCGAGAACCTTGCGGCCGCCGGTGGTCGCCTTGCGCGCGAAAAAGCCGTGGCGACGCGCACGAACGAGATTGCTGGGCTGGAAAGTCCGCTTCATGATACCCTCGAAAAACTGGATCGACCAACCGCGCATGGCGCGAATCGGTCTCAGGTGCCTCCGACCCGAAAGGCCGGAACTTCAAGCGCGCGCCACTAAGGGATCGTGGCGGTCACGTCAAGATAGGCGATGCGTGGTGCCACCTCCGGCGCGTTGTCGTTCGCGGCCGCACCGATCGTGCGCGCGAGCCATCCGCGCATGTCCTGCGCATCGAGCCAGCGGGCGCGGGCATTGGGCACCGAATTGGTCATCGCGTAGAAACTGCGCGCGCCCTCATCGCTCATCCCCATTTCGCGGTAATAGTCGAGGTAATAGCGGTGCTCTGGCGCGCCGGCGGCAAAGTCGCGCGCCTCGCGCCCGCGGTTGTCGCGCCAGGAATGGACCGCGAAGCGCGCGCCATCCTCTACCTCGCGCCGGACGCCGGCGAGGAACAGCTCGACCGCGCCCGAGCGGACCGATCCGCCTGCGGGCACCCGCGTGGTCAGCCCCGCCTCGCGGATCATCCGCCCGACTTCCAGATTGGCGCGGTCGTTCTCGGTCCCCGGTGCCTCCACCAGATCGAGCGTCCGCAGCCCGGGATACGCGTTGAGCAATGCGGCGAACTGGCCCGGTGTCGCCGCATTGGTCGTGCCCACCAGAACCGCGCGCGAAGGGTCGACCACGCGGAACGGGCCGAACGCCGCGATCGCGCTGGGCGCGCGAGCCCGGAAAGACGCAATCGCGCGATCGGCGGTGGCGTATTCCAGCCGCGGCTCATCAACGAAATCTTCGGCGTAGAGGAATTCGGGCGCAGCATCGTCCTCGTAGAAGCGCGGATCGCTCTCCTCGATCCACTCTTCCGTTTCAGTCACCTGAATCACCCAGCTCTCGGCCTGCAAGGGGGAAGGGAGCAGGCCGAGAGACGCGATCAGTGCGGGTATGAGGGGGGTTTGCCAACGCACCGGCAAATTCTTGCCGCCCGCCGCGTTACCATCGCCCTCGTGAAAATGGTTGCCACGCCGCTAACCCTTTCAGGGGCCCGGCAGGATTGCCAACTCGACAAGCCAGCGGCGACGCGGCAGACATTGCGGGGCTGGCCGCGTGGCGGCCGCTCTTGGGGGAGGGCCTGCTTGTGGTCGCGCTGGTGCGCACGGTCGCCTATCTCGGGCTCGAGGCCCGCAGCGTCGAGGTGCAGTGCCAGCTCGCCTCGGGCCTGCCGCGCTTCAGCGTCGTCGGCCTGCCGGACAAGGCGGTGAGCGAGAGCCGCGAGCGGGTGCAGGCCGCGCTCGCCGCGATGGGCCTCGCGCTGCCGCCGAAGCGGATCACGGTCAATCTCTCGCCCGCCGACCTGCCCAAGGACGGATCGCATTACGACCTGCCGATCGCGCTCGCGCTGCTCGCCGCGATGGGCGTCGCGGACCGCGAGCAGCTGGGGGATTTCGTGGCGGTCGGCGAGCTCGCGCTGGACGGACGGATCGTCGGCTCGCCCGGCGTGCTGCTGGCCGCGATGCATGCGAGCGAGGCGGAGTGCGGGCTGATCTGCCCCGCTGCGCAGGGCGCGGAGGCCCGCTGGGCGAGCGGCATCCCGGTGATCGCCGCGCCCGATCTGGTCAGCCTGCTCGGTCACCTGAAGGGCACGCAGCAACTCTCCGCGCCGCCGCTTGGCGAGGTCGAGGATGCCGCCCCCGGGCCAGACCTGAAACAGGTCAAGGGGCAGGAGACTGCCAAGCGCGCGCTGGAGATCGCCGCCGCAGGAGGTCACAACCTGCTGATGAGCGGGCCGCCGGGTGCGGGCAAGAGCCTGCTCGCCGCGTGCCTGCCCGGCATCCTCCCTCCGCTCACGCCAGCCGAGGCGCTGGAGGTGAGCATGGTCCAGTCGGTCGCCGGGATGCTCGAAGGCGGCAAGATCAGCCGCGCGCGACCCTTCCGCGCCCCGCACCATTCGGCGAGCATGGCGGCGCTGACCGGCGGCGGGCTGAAGGTGCGGCCCGGAGAGGTCTCCCTCGCGCATCTGGGTGTGCTGTTCCTCGACGAACTGCCCGAATTCCACGGCATTATGTAGCAAGCGCACCAAGACAGTTACACGCGCCTGCGCAGGCGGTGGCACTTGTCATTCTTCGGAGTACGGCGCGTGATTAGGTTGTTTTGGCGCGCAATCCTGCGCTTCGCTCCCACGCGCTCGCTTCATGATGAATATCGGCAGCGCCCGGGCGTGTCCTCGCGCTTCCTTTATCCCGGCGAACAAGCGACGGTTAGCGGCGTCTGCTGGCTCATCAAGGATGAGGGCTAGCAATGGTATCGGTCAGCAATGTGGTCGTTGAAATAGGTCCCTTTGGAACCGGCGGCCAGCAAGCCTTCCCATACTCGGTTAGGCACCCCGCAGTAATCGTAAGGTTTCCCGCGTGGAAACCAAATTGTCAGTCGCTGCGTCGATGGCTCGTACTCTGCGCGCTTGATCGCTCTCGACTCTGGGAAATACGGCATCGTCTCAACTCCCCTAACCAGGGAGGGGGCATACCACACCCTAAACTGACTCCACAGCCGGGGCGGGATGGGGCAGACAGGCGCGATGGTGGGCGTATTTTCCTACATCGGGCAACTCTTGGAGTTTGCTTTGCGAGGCTCTGTTCGCCAAGCCGACAAGTGGCAGATTATAGGAGCTACGGCGCTACCAAGCTTGCTCTTGGGGGTGGCGTTCCAGTTGGCGGGCCTAGCTGTGCCTGTAATTGAGGCGGCTGAGTTTCCCACATACTTGGGATACGGTCTAATCGCCTGGATTGCGATTAGGTTCTTCTTGATCGGGCCATATGCCCTCTACAATGAACAATTAGCGGAAACGGCGCAGCTTAGGTTGGAGCTAAGCAAGCCGGAGCGCATGATCTTAGAACATTTGGCTAAAAAGAAGGCCAAAAACCGGATCAAACTTCTGACCCTTTTGAAGGAACTCTACAATTCAGGATTCGACTACAAGAAGGCAGGTACATTCCAAGGCTATAGGTATTTTAATGAGGCCTCCCACCTAATACCGGTGACCGGCCTTGACCCGCGCCTCCTCAACCCCGTTGTCGTTCTTTTAAAGGCGGTTGAATTTCGTTTTGAAAATGAGCTGATCGGAAATTGGATCACCGACTTGGAATGTCTGAGAGGAATTATGGACTACATTGATGGCCGAGTTACAATCGAAGATCTTCTACTCCGATGGCCAAAAGACACTGAACTAAAAAAACCGCAGTGAATTTACCCCGGCTGATCTTATTCCTGATATTCGGCTCAGAGTCCATCACGCCGATGTCAGCCAGCTTGCCCACTAGCTCCGCATAGGTAACGTTCTGTCGCTTAAGCTCCACCTTGAGGAGCGTTTTAACCCGCTCCTCCCATTGCTTGTCCTGCACGTCCGCCATGTCGTCTCCTATGGTATTTATATCATCATAGGCGATGCATTTGCACTTTACAAGATGCAGCGGTGTCTCTATATACGATGCATACGCAACGGATATAGTTACAATGGCACAGCACTTCCTCCTCTCCGCTAAGGCTCGCACCCTCTCCCTCGCGAAGGTTTTCAAGATGGGCGAGGATGCGGCTTACGGTGTGTTCTGCGATATGCGCTGGCCGGAAACCGATGGGGAGCCGATCTGCCCGCGTTGCGGCTGCACGGAAGCCTATCACATTTCGACCCGCCGCAAGTTCAAGTGCGTTGCCTGCCATCACCAGTTCAGCGTCACCAGCGGCACGATCTTTGCCTCGCGCAAGCTGTCCTACACCGACCTGCTGGCGGCAATCGTGCTGTTCGTGAACGGCGCGAAGGGTATCAGCGCGCTACAGGCGAGCCGCGATCTGGACGTTCAGTACAAGACCGCCTTCGTGCTGTTCCACAAGCTGCGCGAAGCGATGCAGCGCGAGTTCGCGGACGCCAAGCTAGAGGGCACCGTGGAAATCGACGGCGGCTATTTCGGTGGTTACGTGAAGCCGGAAAACCGGAAGGCCGACCGCAAGGACCGCCGCCTGTCGTTCAACCGTTCGGGCAAGCGCCAGTGCGTCGTCATCATGCGTGAGCGCAAAGGCCGCTCGCTTCCCTTCGTGGTCCGTAACGAAGGCGATGCAGTTCCGTTCGTGCGCGACCACGTTGCCAACCTCGCCACGATCCACGCTGACGAAGGTTCGGGCTGGGATGCGCTGCACGCTGGCTGGGATACCCGCCGCGTCAATCACTCGATCGCTTTCAAGGATGAAGGTGTCTGCACCAACCAAGCGGAAAGCTATTTCAGCCGCCTGCGCCGCATGGAAACTGGCACGCACCACCATATCGCAGGTCCGTATCTCTACGCCTACGCCGGGGAAGCGGCATGGCGTGAGGATAACCGCCGCGTTGATAACGGCGGTCAGGCGATGAAGCTGGCGTTTGGTGCGATGGCTAGCCGCCAGAGCCGCACTTGGGCGGGTTATTGGCAGCGGTGATTGCAAGCGTTACAAATTTGTCGTTGCAATCTCGAATCAAAGAGAACACAAAGGTGACGGCCCGCCGCGAGGTGGTCTGGCTATCCGAACCCGGGGTTAGCGGGTCGGATAAGACCGACAGTGAGAGCACACATGCTCCCACTTGCCGAACCGAAAGCGCCAGTAATCAATAACTGACACAGCTTTCGGCCACGCGCACGATACACGCATCGACTTTCTCCTGTGGGTCCGGGGTAAAAGCCCCGGGCTCCGGGACGCCCCATGCGCCCCGGGCCGCATCAGCGCGCCATGGGGCTATCAGGAAAAAGACGGCGGACCGTCGCGTTCGATTATGCGGTAAACAGGCCACAAGAGTCGAATCTTTCGCAGCGATTCACCAACAAAAGCGGTAGAACATGTTGCGACTGCGGCAAAAATACAACACGCCGCAAGAATTATATAAAGGCTTCTTTATATAAGGATTTCTTTATATCGTGCGCCTCCGCCTGGAATTCGCCTTTCTGCTAGCCCTGTCGCTGCTAGGCTTGGCGCTGTGGGCGCTTAGCTGGATGCAATAAGACCGCCCCGCGTTGCTGCGCGGGACGGTCTGTGAGCGCCGGAAGGGGTGCCCCGCCCCTTAGGTACCCGCGATAGACCAGCGCAGCAATCCCTTGCGGTCGTCCGCGACCTTTTCCGACGATACCAGCCCCCGGTTGCGTAGATCGCGCAGCGCGGCTCCTATGCGCTTCTGCATGGCCTTCGCCAGCGCCTTGTCGTTCGGGTTCAAGTCTCGCTGGGCCATAAGGCGGATCGTGAGCGCCCGCCCGTCCATCGTGCCCTCTTTGCGCAGGGTTTCGAGTATGCCCCGCGTTACCTGTCCCTTGAAGGCGTGAGCGCGTGGCGGGAGCGGCTTCGGCTTGATCTGCTCCAGCACAATGTCGGGATCGAACATGACCAGCGTGGCGTCCACATGCTCTAGGTCTATCATCGCCTGCCGTAGCTGGTCCTGTAAAGCGTCTATCTGACCTGCGATTTCCCCGCGCTTCTCACGTAGGGCGCTTACTGTGTTCGGGCGTGTAACCATGCGCGATACATAGGGGATTGCGGGCGATGGCATCTATCCCCGTCTTGGTGCGCTTGCTACATAATGCCGGAATTCCAGCGCCCGGTGCTCGATTCCCTCCGCCAGCCGCTGGAGACCGGCAAGGTCGACGTCGCGCGCGCCAATGCGCATGTCAGCTTCCCCGCGCGGGTCCAGCTGATCGCGGCGATGAACCCGTGCCGTTGCGGCCACCTTGGTGATCCCTCGCTCGCCTGCAGCCGTGCGCCCAAATGCGCCGCCGACTACCAGAGCAAGGTCAGCGGCCCGATGCTCGACCGGATCGACCTGCATGTGGAGGTGGAACCGGTCAGCGCTGCCGACCTTGCGCTGCCCCCGCCTGCCGAGGGGAGCGCCGAGGTCGCAGCGCGGGTCGCGGCGGCGCGCGGGCTACAGGGCAGGCGCGGCGAAGAGGCCGGCGTGCGCACCAATGCCGAGCTCGACGGTGACATGCTGGAGCGCTTCGCCACGCCGGACGAGGCAGGCCGCGCGCTGCTGATGCAGGCGGCTGAGGCGATGCGCCTCTCCGCGCGGTCATATGTGCGGGTGCTGCGGGTCGCGCGGACCATCGCCGACCTTTCGCATAGCGAGCAGATCGGCCGGGTCCACGTGGCCGAGGCGCTCAGCTACCGGCGGCAGGCACCGCGCGCCTAGCCTCCAGCCCGATCGTGGGAATGGGATTGCAAAGTTGCCGTCCGCCCCATAGCCCTCCCCCGCAAAAGATACAGGAGAGGGTGGACTATGAGGATGATCGGTTGGGCGGCATTGGCCGCAGCGGCTGTTACCGGGGTTGCGGCGCAGGCGCAGGACGATCTCGACGCGACGATCGTGCGCACCGACTACGGCATTCCGCATGTGACGGCGGATAGCTGGGAGGGGATCGGCTACGGCGTCGCCTATGCCTATGCGCAGGACAACTTCTGCCTGCTGGCAGAGGAGTTCGTGACCATCCGGGGCGAGCGCTCGATGTATTTCGGGCCCGAGGGCAAGGTGCTCCACGGGTCTCAGGAGGTCGACAACCTCAGTTCCGACGTCTTCATGCGCTCCGTGATCGACCTGCCGCGTCTGCGTGCCGGCGCGGGCGCCCAGGGGCGCGAGGCGAACCTTCTCGCAGCAGGCTATGTCGCCGGGTACAACCGCTTCCTGCGTGACGCTGGCACCGAAGGCATCCCCGCCGAATGCCGGGGCAAGCCGTGGGTCAAGCCGATCACCAACGACGACATGCTGCGCCTGACCGAGAAGCAGATGCTGCTGGCGAGCGGGATGCCGTTCCTCCCCGCGATCGCCAACGCCGCGCCTCCGGGTGTGCCCACGCAGGCCTCCGCGATGGACCTGCCCGAGCGGGAGGACATGGGCGTCGGCTCCAACGGCTGGGCCTTCGGCGGCGAGGCGACCGAGGACGGGCGCGGGATGGTCATCGGCAACCCGCATTTCCCGTGGCAGGGGCCCAACCGCTTCTGGCAGGTCCACGCCACCATCCCCGGCAAGCTCGACGTGATGGGCAGCACGCTGGCGGGCGGCCCGATCCCGACGCTGGGCTTCAACCGCGACATCGCGTGGACCCACACGGTCACCGCCGCGCGGCATTTCACGCTGTTCCAGCTTGCGCTCGATCCGGCGGACCCGACCCGGTACCTGGTCGATGGCAAGCCGATGGAGATGACCACGCGCACCGTCAGCGTGCCGATGCCCGATGGGGCGGAGCCGGTGGAGCGCACGCTCTATTCGACCATCTACGGCCCCCTCGTGGCGATGCCGCAGGTCGGCCTCGCGTGGACCGACAAAATGGCCTTCTCGATGCGCGACGCGAACAGCGCCAACCAGCGTGCGCTGGGCACCTGGGTGCGGATCGCGCAGGCGACCAATGTCGACGACGTGCGCAAGGCGGTGACCGAGACGCTGGGCATTCCCTGGGTCAACACGATCGTCGCCGACCGTTACGGCAATGCGCTGCACGCCGATGTCACTTCGGTGCCCAACGTCTCGGCCGAGAAGGTCGCGGAGTGCGCCACGCCCTTCTCCGGCCTTGTCGCCTCGCGCCTGACGCTGCTCGACGGCACGCGTTCCGAGTGCAACTGGACCGTCACCAAGGGCACGCCCGTCCCCGGCCTGCTGCCCGCCAGCGAGCAGGCGATCCAGCAGCGCCGCGATTCGGTGACCAACAGCAACGACAGCTACTGGCTGAGCAATGCGAGCGCACCCAACAAGCAGCTCTCCCCCATCCTTGGCGCATGGGGCGAGCCGGTGACGCTGCGCACCCGCGCCAACTTCCAGGAGACCGACGCGGTGCTGGCGATCGGCCCGCTGACCCGCGAGCGCGCGCAGGCGCTGGCCTTCTCCAACCGCAGCCTCGCGGCGGAGATGGTGGTCGACCCGCTGCTATCCATCTGCGAGGCCGAACCGGCGGCGAAGGCCGCGTGCGGCGTGCTGGCGGGGTGGGACCGCCGGGTCGAGATCGACAGTCGCGGCGCGTTCCTGTTCACCACATTCTGGGACAAGGTGAGCAAGCGCCCCGACCTGTGGAGCACCCCGTTCGACCCTGCCGACCCGGTCAACACCCCGCGCGATCTCAACACGCAAGGCGAGGCGGGCACCAAGCTGCTCGCCGCGCTGGTCGAGGCGGCGGGCGAGGTCGAGGCGAAGGGCATCGCGCTCGACGCGCCGTGGGGCGAGGTCCAGTTCGCACCGCGCAACGGCACGCGGATCCCGATCCATGGCGGGCCGGGCGATGCGGGCATCCTCAACGTGCAGTACGCCAACCCGATCGAGGGCGGCATCACCCCGTTCCACGGGACCAGCTACATCCAGATCGTCGGCTTCGACGAGGACGGGCCGGTGGCCGACGCGATCCTGAGCTATTCGCAATCGACCAACCCTGCCTCCCCGCACTACGCGGACCAGACCGAAGCCTACGCGATCAAGGCCTGGAACCGCCTGCCCTTCTCCGCAGAGGAGATCGAGGCCGCGCGGCAGGGCGACGTGCTGCGAATCGAGGAGTGAGCAAGGCGTGCCGGGGCCGGCCGGAGGGTCGGCCCTGACACACCTGACACACAGTCCAGGGGGCAAAAACCTGCGGGCCTTTCGGGGCGGGTTTCCGGCGGCAGGTCGACGGTGTGAATGAGCGCTGTCCGGGGCAGTCAGAGCGGCATGTGTAGGACAGAAATATATGGGGGGAGATTAGGCATGTTTTGCCCGAGCGCGGCAGACTGGGGCAATGTAGCGGACTGGGTATCTGGACTTGGCGCGCTCTTGGCAGTGATCGTGGCATTACGGATCGCGGGTACCGAGCGGAGGTCTGCAGCTCACTTACGGACCATTGAGGCCAACGAGGCCCTTGAGAGGAGATCTCAGATCAAAAGTGAAGCGATCCGAATCGCAGGGGCAATTGAGGCTGAAGCATTGTCCTACTTTCAGCTCAGTTCGCTTGGAGGCGGAGATAGCGAAGCGAAGAAGCATGAGGTGATAGCGACAATCAAATCCGTTCGCAGCCAATTAGAGGCTCTGCAGAATTTTCCGATGAATGATCCTCGCCTTTTCACCGAAATTGGAAGAATGGTTCATGAGAGCAGAATTGAGCCGAACGCCGCGCTCCAAAGCACCTCACACTTTGGGCTGACAATGAAGCATCTCGCGGAAGGTATCGCAGCCCGTCGCAATGCCATGGTCCAATTATAGAATTGCGGATTCTCTATAAAACTAGACCCTTTAATCGAATTATGGCTTATAATTTCCTAAGAAGGCGACTCAACTCGGCGTTTCTATACAATTGAGTCAGGGCACCTTTGGCAACCCCACCCCCTCCAGCGTCGCCCGCGCCTCGTGCGCGATCCGTTCGGCTATCTCGGCAAACATTGCTTCGAGTGGGGAGCCCCGGCGCCAGACGGCTGCGATCGATCGGCTGGCGGACCAGTCCTCCACCTCGATCCGGCGGACCGAGTTGTTCGCGCTCGCATCGGACAGCAGGTAGAGTTCGGGCAGCAGCGCCAGCCCCAGGCCGCTGGCGGCCATCTGGCAGATCGAATCGAGGCTGGTGCCCTCGTAATCGCCCAGCACCTGCGCGCCGAGCTCTTCCGCCGTGCGCACCACCTGCCGGTGGTGGTGGTGCCGCTTGTCCAGCCCCAGCAGCGCGGCCCCGGCCAGATCGGCGCGGGTGACGCTCGCCCGGTCAAACAGCGGATCGTCGGGCGGGGCGACCAGCACCAGCCGTTCGCGAAACAGCGGCTGGATCTCGATATCGTCGCCGGTCAGCGGCAGGGGGGCGAGCATCAGGTCGAGATGGCCGCGCCGCAGATCGTCCAGTTGCTCGTCCGGAATGCCGTCGCGCACGTGCATCCGCACATCGGGATAGGCGCGGTGCAGGCGCGCAATCACCACCGGCATCAGATAGGGGCCGAGCGTGGGCGTCACCCCGAAACGGATCGTGCCGACCAGCCCGCCCGAGGCCTGCGCGGCGAGCTTGCGGATATCGTCGACCCCGATCAGCACCTGCCGCGCCCGCTCGACCACCTGCCGCCCCACCGGGGTCGGGATCGCACCGGTGGATGTGCGTTCGATGAGATCGCACCCCAGCCGCACCTCCAGCTGCTTTACCTGCTGGCTCAGCGTCGGCTGCGTCACGTTGAGCGCATTGGCAGCACGACCGAAATGACCGTGATCGTCGAGCGCGACGAGATATTCGAGCTGGCGGAGCGAAGCCATACGGCGATAGATAGTGCCTATCGGATCAGCTCTGCAAATCAATTGGTATCAATTGCAGCGCGGTCCTAGGTTGTTTCCAGCACAAGGAGAGCAAGCATGGGCCAGCCACGCCTCGACAACCTGCGCCAGCGCCACCGCGCGCTGGATCGTCTGATCGACACCACCCGCGCGCTGGCGCGGCAGGAAGAGGTCAAGCGGCTCAAGCGCCTGCGGCTCCGCCTGAAGGACAGGATCGCCGCGCTTTCGCAGCCCGATCGCACCACGGCCAAGGGATAGGCATTTCATGATCGTATCGGCAGCAGCCGCCCTGCGCGACTTCCTGAAGCAGGAAAGCGCGGGCGGCATCGTCCTCATCGCCGCCGCGGCGCTCGCGCTGCTGGCGGCGAACACCATGTTCTCGGGCAGCTATTTCGGTGCGCTCGACACGCCCGTCAGCGTGGCGGTCGGCAGCTTCGCGATCGACAAACCGCTGCTGCTGTGGATCAACGACGGGCTGATGGCGGTGTTCTTCTTCCTCGTCGGGCTGGAGGTGAAGCGCGAGGTGGTGGAAGGCCAGCTGTCGAGCTGGAACCAGGCCTCGCTCCCGCTGGTCGCGGCGATCGGCGGGATGGCGATGCCTGCGCTGATCTTCGTCGGCCTCAACATGGGCAGCCCGGTCAATATCTCCGGCTGGGCGATTCCTGCAGCGACCGACATCGCCTTCGCGCTCGGCATCCTCTCGCTGCTCGGCCCGCGTGTGCCGGTGGCGCTCAAGGCGCTGCTGCTGGCGATCGCGGTGATCGACGATATCGGCGCGATCACCATCATCGCGCTGTTCTATTCCGGCTCGATCGACACCGCGATGCTGGGCGGCGGCGCGCTGGCGCTGGCGGCGATGATCGTGCTCAACCGGTTCAAGGTCGGGTCGAGCATTCCCTACATCCTGCTCGCGATCGTGCTGTGGGTGTTCATCCTCAAGTCGGGCGTCCACGCCACGCTGGCGGGCGTCGCCGCGGCGATGACCATCCCGATGCGCGCGCGCGACGGATCGCAGCCGCTCGAGAGGATGGAGCATTTCCTGCACCCGTGGGTCGCCTTCCTGGTGATCCCGATCTTCGGCTTCGCCAATGCGGGCGTCTCGCTGGGCGGGCTGGAATTTGCCGACCTGCTCGCACCGCTGCCGCTGGGCATCGCGCTGGGCCTGCTGATCGGCAAGCAGATCGGGATCTTCGGCTTCGCCTTCCTCGCAGTGAAGACCGGGCTGGCGCGCCTGCCGGAGAATGTCGGCTGGCGACAGGTCCACGGCGTCTCGCTGCTCGCCGCGATCGGTTTCACCATGAGCCTGTTCATCGGCAACCTCGCGTTCGACAGCGCGGCGCAGGTGGATGCGGTCAAGATCGGGGTGCTGTCCGGCTCCGTGATCGCCGCGCTGGCCGGGTTCTTCCTGCTCAAGGCGGGCCTGCCCGCTGCGGCAGACATGCGGGAGGAACAGACCGCCCCCGCCTGATCCTTTCCCCTTCGCCCGGGTTCCCCTCCCCGAACCCTTGCCCGGGCGACGGTTTGCGCGCGGCAGGTCAGGCTTGACCTTGCCGCGCGCAGGCCGGACCACGGCGGGCATGACCAACCCTGTCACCCTCTGGGGCCTGCCGCATTCCCTCTACACCGGCCGCGTGCGCAGCTATCTGCGCAAGCAGCGCATCGCCTATGTCGAGCGCCCGCCGACCCAGCCCGATTTTGCGGAGCGTATCCTCCCCGCGGTTCGTCGCGCGATCATCCCGGTGGTGGAGCTGGCGGACGGGACGATCATCCAGGACACGGTCGACATCATCGACCATTTCGAGCGCGAGGGCACCGCGCATGGCCCGGTGCCGCACCCCGCCTACCCCGCCGACGCACGCCTGCTGGCGCTGGCGCATCTGTTCGAGCTCTACGCGGTCGACGGCCTGACCCGCCACGCAATGCACTATCGCTGGAGCTATCTGGAGCAGCAGGGGGCTTTCCTGCGCCACGCCTTCGCCACCGGCAGCGATGCGGAGAGGGCCGAGGCGACGATGGGCCGGATGCATGCCTACCTGCCGATGCTGGGCGTCGATGCGGCGACGATTCCCGCGATCGAGGAGAGCTATTGCGAGCTGCTCGCCCATCTCGATGCGCATTTCGAAGACTACCCGTTCCTGCTGGGCGCGAGCCCCAGCATTGCCGACTACGCCATGTTCGGCCCGCTCTTCGCGCATCTGGGGCGCGATCCCGTGCCGCTGGCGATCATGCAGCGCGAGGCGCCGCACGTGTTCCGCTGGGTCGAGCGGATGCATGCGCCCGATCTCGACAGCGTGGACTATCCCACGCCCGCACCCGAGTTTCCCGATGGCGAATTGCCCGCCACGCTGGCGCCGCTGCTCGCGCAGATCGGGCACGAACTGATCCCCGACCTGACCGACCGGCTCGCCTTCCTGCGCGCATACGTTGCCGAACATAGGCCACAGGGGGGGGAACCCGTGACCGACAGGCCGCACCGCCGCGTGATCGGCACGGTCGAAACCTCGTTCCGGGGCGTGGCCTATACCGGCGGTGTGCAGCCTTACACCTTCTTCCTGTGGCAGAGGCTGATCGCGGCGGGGCAGCATCCGGCGGCCAAGGCGCTGTTCGCCGAACATCAGCTGTCCGACCTGATCGACATCGACCTGCCGATCCGCGTCGAACGTCGCGACCAGATCGAAGTGTGGGGCTGAAGCACGCCCGATAGGCCGTCCGGGCAAACCTGACAGGGTTTGTAACTGGAGCCCGGCGGCGCCCCGGCTACCTTGCGAACTCCACTTCGCCGGGAGCTTCATCCATGAGTATCGCCTTCGCCCTCGGGCTCGCCCTGTCGCCTGCCCTTGCCTTGCAAAGCCTGACCATCGTCGACGGGCCGAAGCCCGATGCGAACGGCATGGCGGTCGACTATGGCAATGGCGTGTGCCGGGTCAGCCTGTTCGGCAAGGATGGCGATGACGAGCAAATCCGGGCCGAATTCTCGCGCCGGTTGCGCGACGGCAATCTGGGCGTGTCGCTCTACGGCCCGTTCATCCAGAAATTCCGCCAGGCCGATCCCGACGCGAACTATCCCGTCACCGTGGTGTTCGACACCGGCAGCAGCGCGCCCTCGCGCTCGGGCGGATACGATGTCGGCGGGTTCGAGGAATATGCCTGGGCCGGCTGGGGTCCGGGTGCGGCATCGGATGCCACCTACGCCGCGTTGAAGGGGGCGAGCTCGTTCTCCGTCGAGATGGATGGGAACAGCTACGGCCCCTTCACCTGGACCGGTACGGGCGCGGTGTGGACCGCGCTGGACGATTGCGAGACCGATAACAGCTGATGCCGTCCCGGCTGGTCTCGTTCGTCCTTGCCCTGCTGCTGCTGTCGACGGGAGGGGTCGCGGCAGCGCAGGGCACCGAGGGCGCGCGCGCGCAATGGTGGTCTGCGCTCGAGGCATGCAGTTCGCAGAACCGCGCCGCATGCGACCAGGCGGTCGAACTCGCCGCGCAGCTGTTCGAACGCACCGACCGCGATGTCGCAACCACCTGGATGAAGGCTTGCCTTGCCGGGGATCAGGACCGCTGCGAGATCGGCTATCGCCGGTTCAGGAACACTAGTTTCGAAGGCGACGACCACCCCATCTCGCACATGTTCGCGCGCGTTTCCTGCTATGAAGGCATGTACGACCTGTGCCGCCCGTGGGACGATTTCGACACCACCGATCCCGCCAAGCGCGCGATCGTGATGGCCGATCTGTGCATGCAGGGCGCGTCGCCCAACACCTGCTACCAGGCGCTCTCCTATTTCCGCGACGAGAAGGGGTTCTACAACGTAATCACCTACGACCTCTCCGAGACGCTGTGCGAACGCTATGGCTCGGGCAGCGCTTGCCGCGTCTGGGCGCAGGCGCTCGAGACGAACTGGGATCACCGGCGCGCGTATCAGTTCCACAAGAGGGCGTGCGAGCAAGGCTTGCAGGAAAGTTGCCCCGATGCGGCGCGCCTGAAAAAGCGCGTCGATTACGAGAACAACAAGCGCTGGCAGGCGGAGGATGACCGCAGGCAGCGCGAAGCCGCGGCGGAGCGGACCGCCAACTGGCGATCTCAGACAACCATCGAGGGCTATGCGGCTTCCAGCTATTCCAGCTCATCGATCACCCCGTTCGGCAGTTCGCCGAGCGACATTGCCAACTGGCAGCGTTTTCAGCGCAACCTGTGCCTCGGCAATCCGACCACGGTGCGCTGCTGACCAGCGGCCGAGAAAGGGCAGCATTCATGAGACGGTTTCTCGTTCTTTCCGCGACGCTCGCCATGGCCTTCGCGCTGCCCGCGCAGGGCTCGGCGCGCGACCTGATCCGCTCGGATCCCTACGATGCGCGGATCGTCGCCGCCTATAATTGCAACAGGATCGTCGCCGCGGGCGACTTTTCGGACAGCACGCTCGCCCGATGCAGGGCCGAATACGACACGACGGTGCAATTCGAACGCTCCGTGCAGGGGATCACACCTGCGCAACGCTCCACGATCGCCATAGCGAGGGGGCTGTCGATGATGACCATGTCCGGCGCCTATACCAGGCTGGACGGCGTGTTGAGCGCGCGGGCGTGCGAGGCCATCAGGCTGATGGACCAATCGCTCGCCGGCTATGACCCGGCTGCCTCCAGCGACCTGGAGGATCTCTACACCCTGATCGCCAACACCCGCGACGTCGCCATGCCGAAATGCCGGATAGGCGGGCACTGGCGCTAGAGAAGCCCGGCGGTGAAGGCGATATAGAGCGCGTAACCGGCCACCAGCGCGACACCTTCGATCCGCGAGAGCCGCGCGCCCGTCCACGCCATCGCCATCACCCCCAGCGAGACCGCGATCAGCAGCGGCAGATCGAAGCCGAGGATCGATTCAGGCACCGTCGTGGGTGCGATCGTCCCCGTGACCCCGCCGATGAAGAGCACGTTGTAGATGTTCGATCCGAGCACGTTGCCCAGCGCGACTTCGGACTGCTTGCGCAGCGCAGCGACTGCCGAGGTCACCAGTTCGGGCAGCGAGGTGCCGACCGCGACGATGGTCAGGCCGACCAGCGTTTCCGACATGCCGAATTCTCTCGCTATGGTGACCGCCGCGTTCACCAGCAGCGTGCCGCCCCCGACGATACAGACCAGCCCCGCCAGCAGGAAGGCGGTCGACACGCCCCAGCCGGACTGGCGCTGCGTCTGGGTATCGAGCGCAGGGTCGATATTCTCCAGCGCTGTCGCCTTGTCGAACGCGGCGCTGTGCGCGGCGGCGCGCTTTTCTTGTCGGTAGGCGAGCACGAGGTAGCCGACCATCAGCGCTATCAGCGTCAGCCCGGCCTCCCTGCCCAGCCCGGTGGTCAGGCCCAGTGCCAGCAACGCGACGACTGCCAGCACGCCCACTCCGCCATCGCGCCACAGCGTGCCGCGCGCCACCGCTATCGGTGCGAGCAGCGCCGCCACGCCGAGGATCAGCATGCTGTTGGCGATGTTGGAGCCGACGATATTGCCCAGCGCAATTCCCGGCGAGCCTGCGAGGGCCGCCTGCACGCTCGCGGCGAGTTCGGGCATCGAAGTGCCCATGCCGACAATGGTCAGACCGATCATCAGCGGCGATACGCCCAGCTTGCCTGCAATCGCGACTGCGCCGCGCACCAGCAGCTCGCCGCCCACCACCAGCAGAACGAGGCCCGCAATCAGAATAAGGATCGTCATGGGAGGAAATCCAGCAGGACGCGCAGCCCACCCAGCAGGGCGGCGGCGGCGGTGGCCTTGGCTGCTCTGGCGTTGAGGATCTGCGCGCGGTTGAGGGCGACGACCAGCCGGTTGATATCGGCATAGTCGAAGGTTTCGTGCTTGCTGACCCGGCGCACGCGCTTGCCGCTCGCGCGCAGCCAGAACCACGCGGAAAGAACAGCCGCGATCACGATCGCCGCATCGAGGAGATAGACGATGGCCTGCATCATCCGGCACCCCCGCGCCGCACGGTGCGAGGAGGCCGGGTCATGAATGGAGCGCGCATCGGGTGCGAAAAAGGCATGGAAACGGACCGGGTTGAGCTGCGGAAAACATCTCGTTCCGACATCACGAGCGCGCAAAACGCGCTCGCCAGAGGGGCCCGGTAACGTGGTGCTTTTATAATCCGCAGCGGTGCCCCGCGCAATCAATATCGATGCGCGAACAGCGCCTTGCGCCAGGCGGTGGGACGCTCCGGCGGTGGGGCGCTCAGGCGGTTACTCCGCCGCTTCGCGCGGGAGGTCCTGCGCGGCCTCGCCGTCGGCAGGGGCACCTTCGCGGCGGTTGCGCCCGGCTTCGGGCAGGTCCTTGCGGGCCATCATGTTGAGGTCCGCCGGGCCCAGAATGCGCCCGTCATGCGCCAGCATTGCGACCGGGCCGATCGGCATCCGGTCGCGCTCGTCGACGATCACCGGGTCCATCCCGATGCCTTCGACACCGTATTTTAGGCCCCAGTGACGCAGCGAAACCATCGCAGGCAGCAGGTCGAAGCCCTTTTCGGTCAGCGCATATTCGACCCGTCGGCGATCCTGTTCGTCCTGCACCCGGTCCAGAATGCCATGTTCGACCAGCCGGCTAAGCCGGTTGGACAGGATATTGCGGGCAATGCCCAGCTCGCTCAGGAATTCCTCGAAGTGCTGCACGCCGTTGAAGCTGGCGCGCAGGATCATGAAGCTCCAGCGTTCGCCCATCACCTCCAGCGCGGCAGGCAGCCCGCAGGCGCTCAGCTCCTTCAGTGGTTCGCGAACGTCTGTACCCATCGTCAACCTCTCCAAATGGCAGGCTTACCCCAAATGCGCGGGGTCACAAAATTGAAACTCGGTTTTTAGTTGCAACCTGCAACCTAGTACGATAGGTGGTGTTTCGCAACTTAAAGCTACCGGGCAATTCTGCGGCCCGAAAATCGCCAGACAGGAGATCGACATGACCAACCGCGTGCCCCCCCTCCGCCAGCTCGCCATCGGCAGCTTTGCCGTGCTGACCACCGCGCTCACCTTCGGCGCAACCGTGGCCCCCACTGCGGCTCTTGCCCAGTCCGGTGCCTATTACCGCGCCACGCTGCAGCAGCCGGTCGAGAAGCGGACCGAGATCATCCGCGGCGGCACCTTCATCTGCTCGGGCACCGTGTGCGTCGGCACCAAGGCCCGCTCGCGCCCCGAACTGGTGTGCAAGAAGCTGGCCGGCGAATTCGGCCCGATCGCAAGCTTCTCGGTCGCGGGCAAGGACGTGGACGAGGAAACCCTCGCCAGCTGCAAGACCGAAGAAGCCTGATCGAACGATCCACCTGCCGGTCGCCTTCCCAGAGGACCGGCAAAGGAAAAGCCCTCCGGCCATTGTGGCCTGGAGGGCTTTTTCATGGCGTCGCGAGTGGACGCAGCGACGGGAACGCGGGGCCCGGTGGCCCCACGCTCCGCTCGCGAAACTCTATCCGATGATAGCAGCCACCGGGGCGAATCAGCCCTGGCGCGCCTTCATCCGCTTGTTGGTCTTGTTGATCACATAGGTCCGGCCGCGACGACGGATCACGCGGTTATCGCGGTGACGGTTCTTGAGCGACTTGAGGCTGTTGCGAATCTTCATGGCACTACCCTGGAAAAATCATCGACCGAAAAAATCGACTGCAAAAGAAACGGCACCGCAGAACAGCCTGCGATGCCGGCATCATTGCCGCGCTATCTAGTCACGAAGGCTTTAAAGTCAAGCATCGCGGACGCGAGCACCGGCGCGGCCCCACGCGACTTGGCACGCGACGGGGCACGCTTTGCCCGGTCCATGCGTTATCGCCATGCCAGACCCGGTTTCGCGCCGGAATTCAAGCACTATCGCCAGAGGATGCTCACCGCCATGATCGCCCACCGAAGGACTTTCGCCCTCATCGCAGCGATCGCTGCGCTACCTCTTTCAGCCTGCACGACCGCGCGCCCTGCCGGCCCGATCGAGGTGACCCGCTTCATCGCGCCCGATTCGCGCGCGCAGCTGGGCGACACCACGCTGCGGGTGGAAACCGCGCCCGGGTCAGAAGAGCAGGGCCTCGCGATGCTGCCTTACACGCAGGCCGTCGCGCGCGAGCTGAGCACGTTCGGCTATGCCGAGAACGCGCGGCCCGCAGCGCGGCAGATCGCCAGCGTCAGCGTCGAGCGCGAGCAGCTGACCGAAGGCGGGCGGCGCAGCCCGGTCTCGGTCGGCGGCGGCGGATCGGCGGGCAGCTATGGCGGAGGCGTAGGACTGGGCGTCGGCATCAACCTGGGCGGCGGCACGGACGAGCGGGTGATCACCCGCCTCCTTGTCAGTCTTCGCGACGTGACAAGCGGGACCGTGTTGTGGGAAGGGCGCGCGCGACTCGACGCGCCGGTCGGCTCCCGTCTTGCGCAAAACGACGCAGCGGCAGCGGCTCTCGCCGAGGCGCTGTTCCGGGGCTTCCCCGGCAACAGCGGTGAAACCATCGAAGTGGAGGTCAATCCTTGAGCAATATCACCATCGACACAGGCTTCGACAGCGGCAGCATCGAGGTCATGACCGTGCACCAGGCGAGCGCGATGCTGCGCCTGAAGAACGACCACCAGAGCGAATTCAAGCAGTGGTTCCACTTCCGCGTCGCCAATACCGGCGGGCGCGAGCTGGTGATCAAGATCGTCGGCCTGAACGACAGCGCCTATCCGGCGGGCTGGCCCGATTACAACGCCTGCGTCAGCGAAGACCGCGCCTTCTGGGGCCGCGCGCCCTCCACCTTCGACAAGGACGAGGAAGGCGGCACGCTGACGATCCGCTTCACCCCGACCTGCGATCTGGTGTGGTTCGCCTATTTCGCGCCGTTCTCGATGGAGCGGCACCACGATCTGGTCGCCGAATGCGCGAGCACCGAAGGCGTGACCTACCGCAAGCTGGGCGAAACGCTCGACGGGCAGCCGCTCGACTGCCTCGAAATGGGCGAGGGCGAGACGCAGGTGTGGCTCTACGGCCGCCAGCACCCGGGTGAGAGCATGGCCGAGTGGTGGATGGAAGGCGCGCTCGAAGTGCTCGGCAATCCGGCGGATACGCTGGGCCGCGCGTTGCGCGAGAAGTGCCGGTTCCACGTCGTGCCCAACTGCAACCCCGACGGCAGCCGCCGCGGCCACCTGCGGACCAATGCCAAGGGCGTGAACCTCAACCGCGAATGGGCCGAACCCAGCGCGGAGAATTCGCCCGAAGTGCTCGCGATCCGCAATGCGATGGACGATACCGGGGTGCATTTCGCGATGGACGTCCACGGCGACGAGGCAATCGATGCCGTGTTCCTCGCCGGGTTCGAGGGCATCCCGAGCTGGAGTGACGAGCATGGCGAGCGGTTCTATCGCTACCAGCGCATTCTCGAACGCCGCAGCCCCGATTTCCAGACCGCCAAGGGCTATCCCAAGTCCAGTCCGGGCAAGGCCAACCTGACGATCAGCACCAACCAGGTGGCGGAACGCTATGCCGCGACCGCGATGACGCTCGAAATGCCGTTCAAGGACAATGCCGACTATCCCGACGAACTGCAGGGATGGAGCCCCGAACGCTCCAAGCTGCTTGCCCGCGATTGCCTCGGCGCGCTGCTCGAATGGCTGGAGAGCGACGAGGGATAAGGCCAACCCTGCTCCTTCCCTCAGGGGGGAGGTTGGGTGGGGGTGTACCCCGGGCCGATGGCTGTGAGCCCCCACCCCCGTCCCCTCCCCTCGGGGAGGGGAGTTGTGGTTAATCCAGATGCGCCGGGCCGAAGCCGTGCGGCAGCAGGTCCGACAGGCGCAGTTCCATCACCTCGTGCGCACCGACGCACAGGATCGCCGGGTCCGTGCCGCCCAGCTGAGCGATCTCGTTGAGCACCTGGCGGCAGCGCCCGCATGGCGTGATCGGCGCATCGCCGCCCTTGCCCTTCGGCCCGGTCACCGCGAGCCGTTCCAGCCCGCCGCGCCGCCCTTCGGCCAGCGCCTTGGCGACCGCGACCGTCTCCGCGCACAGCGACAGACCGTAGCTTGCGTTCTCGATATTGGTGCCGGTGATGATCGCCCCGTCGGCAAAGCGCAGCGCGGCGCCGACCGGATAGTCCGAATAGGGCGCATAGGCAGTCTCCGCCGCCTCGCGCGCTGCGGCAATCAGTTCGTCATCATTCACGGTCGCACCACCATCCATTCAATCGGCTCCTCGCTTCCGGGGCCCACATAATTCTCGTTCGCGGTCCACAGCAGCCAGGGCCGCCCGCCATAATCCGGCTCGAATCGCGTACGCACCAGCCACAGGTTGCGCTCGATCCGCGCGGCGACGCCGTGTGCGGCCTCGAACTCGCGGCTTACCTTGAGGATCGCCGGCTTGCCCGCATGGGCCTCTATCTGGTTGGCGAGGATCGTCAGTTCGCTGCGCACCTGCCCGCTGTCTACCGGATCGATGCAGTCTGCGCCGGGATCGCTCAGCTCGATCGCAGGCGGCAGCAGCGCGGGATCACGCGGGACTATCGTGACGAAGTTGGCCGACTGCCCGTCTGCCGGGACGCACGGGTCGAATCGGTGGACCGCGCCAACCTCCAGACCCGCCTTGCGCGCGGCGACCAGCGCGCGGGTGAATTCCGCCGACCGCTCGCCATCGCCCGCGCTGGCGGACAGATAGACGAAATCGGCGCCGCTACCTTTCAGCACCTCGAAATTGACCCCCGCAATGCCGCGCGAAAGGTCCACGCCCTGTTCGGGAAACGCGCTTTCCTCGGGCCGCCAGTGGCGCAGATCCTGATAGAGCCACACGGCAACGCCCACCGGCGCGGCGATCAGCAGCACCAGCAGCGCCTTGAGCCACAGCGGGCGCTTCGTCTTGCGGGCCATTTTGCGCCTAGCCACGAATGTGCAGGACGCAGATCAGCGTGAACAGCCGCCGCGCAGTCGCGAAATCGGTTTCGACCTTGCCCTCCAGCCGCTCGACCAGCAGCTCGGCCGCGCGGTTGTGGACCCCGCGGCGGGCCATGTCGATCGTCTCGATCTCTGCCGGGGTCGCCTTGCGAATCGCCTGATAATAGCTGTCGCAGATCGCGAAATAGTCGCGGATCGGGCGGCGGAAGCGCGCCAGGCCCAGCAGGATCGTCTCCAGCTCGTCCCCACTCTCGGTCGTGACATCGAGCGCGAGCCGGTCGTCGCGCACCGACAGCGCGAGATGATAGGGGCCGTGCGCCCCGCGCTGTGCCGAACGGACCGGCTTGAAGGTGTTCTCCTCGATCAGATCGAAGATCGCCACCCGCCGCTCCTGCTCGACATCGGCATTGCGCCACAGGATCGTCGAGTCGTCGAGCGAGATGTTAGAGATGCGATAATCGGCCATGTCGTTACGGGTTGCCTTCGCAGACTATCGGGGCCTCGGGCAAGGCGCTTAACGCTTGTGCGCGATATTCACAGGCTGGCGATGCATTTCTCCTGACCGGATCGCTTGCGGGCCGCCGCCACCTCGCACAAGAAGCGGGGCAATGTCCGATAGCAGTCTGATCCTCGATTCCGCCCCTGCCAGTTCCGCAGGCGACGCCCCCGCCACCGCCGTTGGCGAGGAAGGCCGCTCGCTGCCCTCCAACGTGGAGGCCGAAGCCGCCTTCCTGGGCGCGGTGCTGATCGACAATTCGGTCTACGAGGAACTGCCCAACCCGCTGCGGCCCGAACATTTCTTTGTCCCCGCGCACCGCCTGATCATGGAACGCGTGCTGACCATGATGGAGCGTGGGGCAACGGCTAGCCCGGTGACGCTCAAGCCCTATTTCGATGGTAACGAGCATCTCGAACCGCTCGGCGGGACGACCTATCTCGCGCGGCTGACCGCGGACGGGCACGGCCTGCTCGCCACCCGCCAGCTGGCCGAACAGATCTACGACCTCGCGCTGCTGCGCGAACTGGTGACGGTGGGCCGCGCGCTGGTGGGCGGCGCGCTCGACACCTCGGAAACGGTCGAGCCGCTCAGGCAGATCGAGAAGGCCGAGGCCGCGCTCTACGAGATTGCCGAGGGGACCAACATCGGCTCCGACGCGAGCACCTTCAAGGATGCCTCGATCGCCGCGCTGAAGCTGGCGCAGAAGGCGATGAATTCGGATCGCGGCCTGTCGGGCCGCACCACCGGCCTTTCGACCATCGACGACAAGACCGCCGGCCTGCACAATTCCGACCTCGTGATCCTCGCCGGGCGTCCAGGCATGGGCAAGACCTCGCTCGCCACCAATATCGCGTTCAACACCGCCTACGAATATCTCAAGCAGATGCGCGACGGCGGGCCGGACAGCGGCGGTGCGCCGGTGGCCTTCTTCAGCCTCGAAATGAGCGCGGACCAGCTCGCCACGCGTATCCTTGCCGAACAGGCGGAGATCAGCTCGGAAAAGCTGCGTTCGGGCGATATCGGGCGCGACGAGTTCACCCGCCTTTCCGAAGCCAGCCAGCGCCTCGCGGACCTGCCGCTCTATATCGACGACACCCCCGCGCTCACCATCGATGCGCTGCGGATGCGCGCACGGCGGCTGAAGCGGAAGAACAAGATCGGCCTCGTCGTGGTCGACTACCTGCAGCTGCTGCAAGGCTCGGGCCGCGCCAACGACAACCGCGTGAACGAGATTTCGGAGATCAGCCGTGGCCTCAAGACGATGGCGAAGGAGCTGGAGCTGCCGGTGATCGCGCTGTCGCAGCTGAGCCGTGCGGTGGAGCAGCGCGAGGACAAGAAACCGCAGCTGGCCGACCTTCGCGAATCGGGCTCGATCGAGCAGGACGCCGACATGGTGTGGTTCATCTACCGCGCCGAATATTACCACAAGGCGCAGATGCCCAACGTGCCCGACGGCTCCGAATCGCCCGACGACGCGCAGAAATACCAGGACTGGATGGAAGAGCATCAGAAGCTGGTGAACAAGGCGCTGCTGATCGTCGCCAAGCAGCGTCACGGCTCGACCGGCAACGTGCCGCTGATCTTCCAGAGCGAATACACCAAGTTCAGCTCGCCCTCCTACCGCGACTATTCGGACTTCGGCGAGGAGTAGGCGCGCGGGCGCCCACCGGATTCACATTGAAAATCGCGGCGCAAGCCCCTATAGGTCACTTCGATCCCGAAATTTAAGTGCATGGAGTGCCTTCGCTTATGGCGCGCGTTACCGTTGAAGATTGCGTCGACAAGATTCCCAACCGCTTCGATCTCGTGCTGCTGGCCGCAGAGCGCGCGCGCGAAATCTCGGGCGGTGCGGAAATCACGCTCGACCGCGACCGCGACAAGAACCCGGTCGTCGCGCTGCGCGAGATTGCCGAGCAGACCGTGAAGCCGAAGGACCTGCAGGAAAGCATGGTCACCAACCTGCAGAAGATCCTGCCGGACGATGATGACGAGGTGGATGAAATCGGCTCGCTCAGCCAGTCGGCCGAAGCGCTGCGCGTGACCGCGGCGACTCCGGCCCGCTCGACATCGGTCGGCGGCGACTACGAAGGCTGATCTGTCTTGGGCTGATACGCGGCCCTCCCGAACAGATTGAAGCGGGGCGGACCTCTCCGGAGGTGCCGCCCCGTTTTTCGTTTCGGGGCCTGTTCATCCAGACCATGCGAACCGGAGAGAACCCCGCTTTTGCATGGGGCAAACTGCTATATGTAATGAAGCTGCAACACGGCGCGCCTCTTCACCCGCGCGCAGAAGGAGACGGGCAGGCATGGCGGTCGTCGCGATCTACAGCGTGAAGGGCGGGGTCGGTAAAACCACTTTCGCCGCCAACCTGGCGTGGTGCGCGGCGACCCATTCCAGCCGCCGGACACTGCTGTGGGATCTGGATGCGGCCGGCGGCGCGGGCTTCCTGCTGGGCGTTGATCCGAAGAAGAAAAAGCTCGCGACCAGCGTGATCAGCAAGGAGATCGATCCTGCCAAGCTGATCCGCAAGACCGGCTATCCCCGGCTCGACCTGCTGCCCGCGGACGAATCGATCCGCGCGATCGACGCGCAGCTGGCCGAGATCGGCAAGAAGAACCGGATTGCGAAGCTGACCGCCGACCTCATCAAGGATTACGACCGGCTGCTGCTCGATTGCCCGCCGGTGCTCAACGAACTCTCCAGCCAGATCGTGCGCGCCGCCGACCTCGTGATCGTGCCGATCCCGCCCTCGCCACTGTCCGCCCGCGCGCTCGAGATCGTGCGCGAGGAAGTAAGCGCGGAGGGCAAGAAGGCCCCGCCGATCATGCCGGTATTCTCGATGGTGGATCGTCGCCGCACGCTGCACCGCGATGCGATCGCGGCCTCGCCCGACTGGGCGGTGATCCCCGCGTCGAGCGCGATCGAACAATGCGCCGCGCACCAGGCCCCGGTCGGCGCCTTCGCCCCGCGCAGCCCGGGCGCGCGCGCGTTCAAGACCCTGTGGACCCGAATCGAGCGCGCGCTCGCGAAGGGTTAGTCCCCGCTTCCGCGACCGGTCTTTTCCTGCAACGCATCGATGCGCAGCGACGCATCGGCCTTGGTCAGTTCGGGATCGAACGCCTCTGGCTCGCCAGCCTCTTCCGCCAGCGTTTTCAGATAGCTGGCCTGCGCCCCGGTCATCCGCTCATCGCCGGTGGTCCAGTTTTCGGGAGCCTTCTCGGCATTCGAAGTCGGCTCGGCCTTGGGGTGCTGGGTGATCTCTTCCACGGTACGTGTCTCCTTTCCTGTGCAACGAGCGCCGTTCTCTATACGTTCCCGCAAGTCGGGATTGCACAGGCTGGCGCTGGGGAAGAGGCACGCTATGACGGCATCATGCCCGACGCCCCCCCTCCCGCAACCGAGCGAGCGCCGATGCTCGGCGGACGTTTCGCCGACCCGCTGATCCGCGCGCTGGCAGTGTTCGTCGCCGGGATGGTGCTGCTGCTCGCGCTCGACCTGGTCAGCGAACCGAGCGGCCCCGCGGGCGAGGATATCGCGATCGACCGGGCGCTGTCGGGCACCGATCACGCATTGGCCACGGTGGTTGGCGACATCGGGGAACAGACGCCCGATGCTTCGGATGCGGACAGCGCGGAACGGCGCGAGCGCGCGCAGTCGGCGGCGTTCTTCGTCGAGCAGGCGAACCTCGCGTGGCGACGCGGGGAGATCGACCAGTCTGACGCTGCCGAGCAGGATCGCGGCGCCTCCGCGCTGCTGACCTTCCTCGGCGAATTGTGGACGCTGGGCTGGCTGCTGCTGCCGCTGGGCGCGCTCTCCGCGCGGCTGACCTGCCCCGCCACGGGCATGCGCCATCCCCAATGGCCGGTAATTTTCGCGGGCGAAGCGCTGGGCGGCTCGGCCGCGTTTATCGCGCTCGCACTCGCGCTGCACCAGCTCGGCCTGCCAGCACAGTTCGTGCTTGCCCCACTGGTGAGCGCGATCGTAGTCCTCAACGCGTGGCGGCTGCGCGATCATGCGCGGCTCGACCGGGCGACCACGCTTCTGCGGCTTGCCCCGCTGCTGGTGCTGCTGACCGTGATCCTGATCGGCGCGCGGATCGTCCTCGTCAGGCTCGGCATCCTGGGCTGACGACTCCGCGTGACGGCTCGACGGGCGGCACGCGTGTGCTAGGAGCATAGGCGGACGGTAAGGGGGCAGACGGGCATGAGCGATTTTCCCGAGGCAATTGGTACGGCGAGCGAGGGAGGCCTGTTCGCGCGCGCGATTTCGCGTGAGAGTGGCGGGAGCGCTCATCATGCGAAGGGGCACTTCGCCGAAACCGCCTGCCTCAATTGCGGGACAGAACTGGTCGGCCCGCACTGCCACACCTGCGGCCAGCAAGCGCACCTCCACCGCACCCTGTCCGCCGTGGGTCATGATCTGGTCCACGGCGTGCTCCATCTCGACGGCAAGCTTTGGCACACGCTGCCCCTGCTCGCGTGGCGGCCGGGCGATCTCACCCGCCGCTATATCGCGGGCGAGCGGGCGTCTTTCGTCTCGCCGATGGCGATGTTCCTGTTCACCGTCTTCCTGATGTTTGCGGTGTTCCAGGCGATCGGCTTCACCACGCCCGCCGATTTCGGGGGCGCGAACATGGGCAAGATCGGCGACGACCTTGGCCATGTGCGCGAAGAGCTGGTCGAGGACCGGAGCGAACGGCGCGGAGACCTCGCCCAGGCACAGGCAGGCGAGACAGACGCAACGACTATCGCGGAGATCGAGGCCGATATCGCCGAGCTCGACCAGGAAATCGCCGGCATCGACCGCGGTCGCAAATTGATCCTCGGCGACGGAAAGGAAGCGGCGCGCGGCGGCTACACTGTCACCGGCGATACGGATGTCGCGCTGTTCAAGAAGCTCAACGAAAAGTGGCGCAAGCACCCGGAGCTGATGCTCTACAAGCTGCAGGCCAACAGCTATAAATTCTCGTGGCTGCTGATCCCGATCTCGCTGCCCTTCGTATGGCTGCTGTTTGCGTGGAGGCGCGAGTTCAAGGCCTACGACCACGCGGTCTTCGTGACCTATTCGCTGGCCTTCATGTCGCTGCTGTTCATCGCGCTTTCGATGCTGGGCAAGATCGGCATTCCGTTCGGCTGGCTCGCGGCAGCGGGCACTTTCGGCCCGCTGCTCCACATCTACCGGCAGCTGCGCGGAACCTACGAGATCTCACGTTTCGGCGCGGCGTGGCGCACGATCGTAATGTCGTGGATGATCGTCTTCATCATCTCGATCTTCCTCTACATTCTCGTGGTGCTGGGCGCGTTCTGAATTCATCAACCCCCAGCGGGCTTGCAGATGGCAAGCGTGCTGTCACGCTGGTCGATCAGCCCCTGCAACGCATGGACCCCGATCAGTACTTCGGGATAATCTGAGGCAGGGAGGAGCGGGTCAATCCGTCCCGTCGAGCTCGCCGTCGGTAGGCTCGGAGGTTTCGCGCTTCTCGGCCACGTCGTCGCGCACATTGGCAGCCCCTTCGCTGACCTTGTCGGCCGCAACCACGGTCGCTTCTTCCAGCTTCTCGCCGACCACTTCGGCTTTGGCGGCGGTGTCAGCGGCGGCACCTTCGGCGAAGGCCTTGCCGCTTTCCTGGGTTTCCTCGGAACAGGCGGCGAGGCCCAGCGAGGCGGCGGCAAGGGCAAGCAACAGAGCGGTATTGGGGCGGTTCATGGCAAGTACTCCCTGGCGTATTCGCGAATGTTAACCATCATCGGGCGAGCGGGGTTCCCGCCGCCCATGCGACCTCTAGCCCAGCAGACGCCAGGCGAGAGCAGCAAATTTGCGAAATGCCGATGCGGGACATGAAAAGGCCCCCCGGGTGACTGGAGGTCCAGTCGCCCGGGAGGCCCGAATATTAAGCCAGGTATAGGGCGTTACGCGCCCTGCGGAGCGGCCCCGCCTTCTCCGCCGAAGCGCTTGCCCGCCTTGGGCACCGCCGATCCGCCGACGCTGCGCGGCTTGGTCGGGCCCTTGGGCTCGTCGGGTCGGTCGAGTTTGCCGTCCTGCAGAAGCTGGTTGATCTCCTCGCCGGTCAGCGTCTCGAATTCGAGCATCGACTGCGCCAGAAGGTGCAGTTGGTCTTCCTTGTCAGTCAGAATCTGGGTCGCACGCTTGTGCGCCCCTTCGACCAGTGCGCGGATTTCCGCGTCGATCAGCTTGTTGGTTTCGGCAGAGCCCATCGTGCGCGCCGACTGGCCCATGCCGAGATAGCCTTCCTGCTGTTCCTCGTACTGGAGCGGGCCGAGCTTGTCGGACATGCCCCACTTGGTGACCATGTTGCGCGCCAGCGAGGTGGCGTACTGGATGTCGGAGCTGGCCCCACTCGACACCTTGTCGTGCCCGAAGATCAGCTCTTCCGCCACGCGGCCACCCATCGCCACGGCGAGGTCAGCATGCATCTTGTCGCGGTGGTACGAGTAATTGTCCCGCTCGGGCAGGCGCATCACCATGCCCAGCGCGCGGCCGCGCGGGATGATCGTCGCCTTGTGGATCGGGTCCGACGCCGGCTCGTTCAGCGAGACGAGCGCGTGGCCCGCCTCGTGATAGGCGGTCATCTTCTTCTCGTCGTCGGTCATCACCATGGAGCGGCGTTCGCTGCCCATCATGACCTTGTCCTTCGCGTCCTCGAATTCCTGCATCGCGACCAGCCGCTTGTTGCGGCGCGCGGCCAGCAGGGCAGCTTCGTTGACGAGGTTGGCGAGGTCCGCGCCGGAGAAGCCGGGCGTGCCGCGCGCGATGGTGCGCGGGTTCACGTCCGGCGCCAGCGGCACCTTCTTCATGTGCACGTCGAGGATCTTCTCGCGCCCTTCGATATCGGGCACGGGCACCACGACCTGGCGGTCGAACCGGCCCGGACGCAGCAGAGCAGGGTCGAGCACGTCGGGGCGGTTGGTCGCCGCGATGATGATGATGCCTTCGTTCGCTTCGAACCCGTCCATCTCGACCAGCAGCTGGTTGAGCGTCTGCTCGCGTTCGTCGTTCGAATTGCCGAGGCCATGGCCACGCGAACGGCCGACGGCGTCGATTTCGTCGATGAACAGGATGCACGGCGCGTTCTTCTTCGCCTGTTCGAACATGTCGCGCACGCGGCTTGCGCCCACGCCCACGAACATCTCGACGAAGTCGGAGCCCGAAATGGTGAAGAACGGCACGCCTGCCTCGCCCGCGATCGCGCGCGCCAGCAGAGTTTTACCGGTACCCGGCGAGCCGACCAGCAGCGCGCCCTTGGGGATGGTGCCGCCCAGCTTGGAGAAGCGCTGCGGGTCCTTCAGAAACTCGACGATTTCTTCCAGCTCTTCGCGCGCCTCGTCGATCCCGGCGACATCCTTGAACGTCACCCGGCCCTGCTTCTCGGTCAGCATCTTGGCCTTGGACTTGCCGAAGCCCATCGCGCCGCCCGCGCCGCCATTTTTCTGCACCTGGCGCAGCGCGAAGAACGCGATACCCAGGATCAGCAGGAACGGCAGCGACTGGATCAGGATCACCCAGAAGATGCTCATCTGCTCCTTGGGCGTGCCCGAATAGGTGACGCCATTATCGTCGAGCAGCTTGGTCAGGCCGCTGTCATTGCCCACGGGTACGGTGTTGAACGTTTCCTTGTTCTTGAGCGTGCCGGTGATGCGATCGTCCGCGATCTGCACTTCCTCGACCGTCCCGCTCGCCACGCGTTCGCGGAAGTCGGAATAGCTGATCGTGGTGCCGGTGTTCTGGGCTGCACCGCCGAACATCGACACGGCAAGCAGCAGCGCGAGGAAGACCCCACCCCAGATCATCAGGCTGCGAATCCACGGGTTGGGACCGCCGCTACCCGGACCGCCAGGCCCCTGCCCGTCGGGCGTGTTCTGTTCGCTCATGAAAAACCGAGTCCTTTCGCCTGTGAATGTAGGCGCAAGGGGATGAATGACAAGTTGCGCACGCCGCTTGCGCGCGCGGTGTCATGCAATCGGCTCAGAAGCTGAAGGCGCGGCGGGTGAGCCCCTCGGACGCGCGGCGGGGGGCGTGCATCGTGCCGGGCGCATCGCGCCGCTCGGCAGAGGTTGCGCTGCGGATCGGCACAACGCGCGAATCCTCGGCCTGGGGCGCAGCATGCGCGCGACTCTGCGGGCCGGGAAGCGCGCGCTGGCCACCGCCCGGCGGCGTCCCGCCAAGGCCCATCTGATCGAGCTTCGCCTCGAGCGCATGGTGCAGATGCTCGAGCCCCTTGGCGGCAGGCGACCAGTTGGCAAAGGCGGCGATTGGCTCGCGGCGCACCGCGACCTGCTCGACATGGCTGCTCGCGGGAACGACGGGCCAGTTGGCACCCGCATTCTCGCGCACCCAGCGGTGCAGCTTGCGCCGCTGGTCGTACATCGAAAGCACGGGCAGCACCGGCGGATGGCCCGGGCGCTTCGCCAGTTCCGCGCGAATAAAGCCGAACGCGCGCGCGGCGAGCGGGGAGGCGGGCAGCGGGACCACGATCAGGTCGGCGGCTTCCATGATCTGCTCGCTCACCTCGTTGATCATCGGGGGGCAGTCGAGCACGATGCGCGGATACTCGCCCTTCATGAACGACAGCATCTGCGCCAGCCGCTTCTTCGCGCCGATGCGGGCCAGCTGCACGGGGAGATCGCGCAGGCTCTGGTCGGCCCCGATCAGCGAGAGGCGGTCGTATCGGGTCGGCTCGATCAGGTCGCGCGGGGCGCGGGCGTGGTGGAAGGCGGAGATCGCCTTCTGCACCTTGCGCTCTTCATGGCCCAGCAGGAAACCCGCTCCGCCCTGCGGATCGAGATCGTAGAGCAGGGTCTCGTGGCCACCGGTCTGCGAGAAGCGCCAGGCGAGGTCCACCGCCATGGTCGTTTTCCCGACTCCACCCTTCATGCTGTAGACGGCGATGACGGCCATGTGCGCTTTCCCCCTGCTTGACGATCCGAATCGGTGCTCGGCAAATGTCTGACTAACATTAATCAAACACCGTCCATGCGCCTACTCAAGCCGCACAAAGCGCGCGAACCCGGGCTGGGACACGCCTTCGCAAACAGGTTAACGGGTGAGTTATGGGGGCCTCGGCACCGGCCCGCACCCCCGTGCGGGCCGGTGCCGAGACAATGGCGATCGCCCTACATGCTACGGGCGATCACCATCTTCATGATCTCGTTCGATCCGCCGAAGATGCGGCTGACGCGGCTGTCGCGGAACATGCGCGCGATGGGGTAATCGTTGATGTAGCCCGATCCGCCATGCAGCTGCAGGCACTTGTCGACCACTTCGCCCTGCAGTTCGGTCAGCCACAGCTTGGCCATGCACGCGGTCGGCACATCCAGCTTGCCCTCCAGGTGCTGCGCGATGCAGTGATTGACGAAGACCTTGCCCGCCGTGGCCCGGGCCTTCAGGTCCGCAAGCGTGAACTGCGTGTTCTGGAAATCCCAGATCGCCTTGCCGAAGGCCTTGCGCTCCTTGGTGAAGGCGATCGTTTCCTCCAGCGCGCGCTCGATCGTCGACATTGCCCCCATTGCGATAATCAGGCGCTCCTGCGGCAGCTCGCCCATCAGCTGGTAGAAGCCCTTGCCTTCCTCCCCGCCGAGCACGTTCTCCGCGGGCACGAACACATCGTCGAAGAACAATTCGCTGGTGTCCTGCGAATCGAGCCCGATCTTGTCGAGCTTCTTGCCCCGCTGGAAGCCCTCGGCCCCGTCGGTCTCGAGCAGCATCAGCGAGATGCCCTTGGCCCGTTCGTTCGGGTCGGTCTTGGCGACGACGATGATGAAGTCGGCGATCTGCCCGTTGGAGATATAGGTCTTGGCCCCGTTGATCTTGTAGCCGTTGCCATCCTTCAGCGCGGTGGTGGTGATCGATTGCAGATCCGATCCCACGCCCGGCTCGGTCATCCCGATCGCGCTGACGAGGTCGCCGGAGACGAGGCGCGGCAGGTATTTCTTCTTCTGCTCTTCGGTCCCGTGGCGCACGAGGTAGGGCAGGATGATCGTGTTGTGCAGGCTGGCGGCGAAGCCTTCGACATTGTGTCGGCCCTGCTGGTCGATCACCACCATCTCGTGCCGGAAATCGCCACCGTGTCCGCCGTATTCCTCGGGCACGGACGCGCCGAGCAGACCCGCCTCGCCCGCCTCGCGCCAGAATTCGCGATCGACCTGGCCATCATCGCGCCATTTGAGAACGCGGGATTCTGGCGCGTGCTTTTCGTAGAACTTGCCGACCGCGTCGGCGAACACCGCGATCTCTTCCTCGTCCATGAATGCGGGCTGCGGTACGTCGATTGCTGACATGGTGATCCTCTCCAAAGGTTTTGTTTTGCGGGCGAGCCTATCAAATCGGTTGCGAACTGCAATGGATATGCGCGTCTGGTACGCGCGTGTTCAAACCGGATGGGAAACGTTCATCCAGCCCGGCTTAGACTCGGCGCATTCTGCACATCGTGATGGGAGTTCGATCGATGTTCATTGGCAAGGCACTGGTGATTGCGGCGGCGGCAAGCGGGGCGGCGATTCCGGCGAGCTGGCAGCCGGTCGCGCTCGACGACTGGCACGTGCGCGCGGGCGACGGCAGTTGTTCGATGATTTTGCCGCTGGGGCAGGAGGGGTCCGAGACCGTTACCGGTGCGCTGACCATCGGTGCACGTCGCGACGGCCTGGTGATCGTGAACATAGGCAGGCAGGGCTGGGCCCTCCCGCGCGAACGCGGCTCGATCAAGATCTGGTTCGACGATGCCTATCCCAAGCTTCGCCCGCTATACGATCAGGCCGCCGAGCTGAGCGCGATCAATGAAAACGGATCGGTTTATACCGTGGTCGACGGCAACTTCGCCTTTCTGGCCGGCGAGAAAACGTCCATGGACGTGGTCATCGAGGGCGAAGGTCTGCGCGAACCACAGCGGCTGACGCTTCCGCTGGGCGACATGAAGTCCGTGTTCGACGAAATGAACGCCTGCCTCGCCGCCAACTGACCGGCAGCGCCTGTCCCCTCCTCAGGAAACGATCCCTGCCTCGCGCAGCCGGGCGACCTCGTCGTCCTCCACGCCGAGCCCGGCCAGGATCGCGTCGCTATCGTCGCCCGGCATCGGCGCGGGCGAAGGCGTTGCGGTTGCCGTGCCTGAATAGCGCGGCGCTGGCGCAGGCTGCGGGCTGTCGGCGACATCGATGAATGTCTCGCGCGCAGCCATGTGCGGATGCTCGCGCGCCTCGCTCATGGTCAGCACGGGGGCGTAGCAGACATCTGTATGTTCCAGAGCCTCGTCCCACTCGGCGCGGGTCTTGCTCTTGAAGATCGCGGCGAGCCTGTCCTTGAGCGCGGGCCACTGCGCCGGGTTCATCTGCGCGTCGAAGTCCGGGTCTTCCGCGAGGCCCAGCCGTGCGCGCAGCTCGGCATAGAATTGCGGCTCGATGCTGCCGATGCTGACGAACTTGCCGTCCGCAGTCTCGTAGACATCGTAGAAATGCGCGCCCGTATCGAGCAGGTTGGCCCCCAGATCGTCGCGCCACACGCCCTGGTTGGCCATGCCGTGGATCATGCTCATCAGCACCGCCGTGCCATCGGTCATCGCGGCGTCGATCACCTGCCCTTCGCCGCCCCGCGCGACATTGAGCAGCGCCGAGACCATTCCGAAGGCGAGCATCATCCCGCCACCCCCGAAATCGCCGACCATGTTGATCGGCGGCGTGGGCCTGCCCCCCGCGCGCCCGAAATGGGCGAGCGCCCCGGCAAGCGCGATGTAGTTGATGTCGTGCCCGGCATAGGCCGCATAAGGGCCGGCCTGGCCCCACCCGGTCATCCGGCCGTAAATGAGCTTGGGATTGTCGGCGAGCAGCACGTCTGGCCCCAGCCCGAGCCGCTCCATCACCCCGGGCCGGAAACCCTCGATCAGGCCATCGGCGCTGGCGCACAGCTTGCGCGCGAGCGCGATGCCCTGTTCGTCCTTCAGGTTGAGCGCGATCGACTTGCGCCCGCGCGCGAGGATATCCTTGTTGGAGATCGGCTGCGAACCGCCGCGCCCGCCGCTCGCGCGGTCGATCCGGATCACCTCGGCGCCGTGGTCGGCCAGCATCATGCCGCAGAACGGGCCCGGCCCGATGCCTGCGAATTCGACGATGCGCAGCCCTGCGAGCGGGCCCGCCATTACTTGCCCTTCCAGTTGGGCGCGCGTTTTTCGGCGAAGGCCGCCGCGCCTTCGCGCGCGTCCTCGCTCATGAACACCTGCGGCATCAGCTTACCCTGCTCGTCCCACCGCGATTCTAGGCTCCAGCCGCGCGATTCCTCGATCACTTGCTTGGAGACTTTCACCGCGAGCGGGCCGTTGGCGGCGATCGCCTTTGCCAGCTCCATCGCCCCGTCCATGACGCTGCCATCGGTCACCCGGTTGACCAGCCCCAGCTCGTAGGCGCGCGGCGCGTCGATGAAATCGCCGGTCAGCGCCAGCTCCATCGCGACCTTGGGCGGGATCTGGTCGGGCAGTTTCATCAGGCCGCCAGCCGCCGCGATGAGGCCGCGCTTGACCTCGGGAATGCCGAATTTCGCCCCGCTATGGGCGACCACCATGTCGCACGAGATCATCAGTTCGAGCCCGCCTGCCAGCGCATAGCCTTCGACGGCAGCGATGATCGGCTTGGCCGGGCTCTTCTGCGTCAGTCCACCGAAGCCGCGCCCTTCGACGATCGGGCTCTCGCCGCGCAGGAAGCCCTTTAGGTCCATGCCGGAACAGAAGGTGCCGCCCGCCCCGGTCAGGATCGCGACGCGCAGATCGTCTTCGGCATCGAGCCGGTCGAGCGCGGCGGCGATGCCTTCCGCGCCGGTCTTGTTCATCGCGTTCTTCGCGTCCGGGCGGTTGATGGTGATGACGAGAACGCCGTCCTTCACCTCGGTCAGAATATCGTCGCTCATCTCTCTCTCCCATGCGCCTTCGTGATTACGTGGCGCTTTGCAACCGATGCTGCATAAGCCCGCGCGCAGGGTCAAGCGCGAAGCGAGTTGAACACGCCCCGCGGATAATGCGAATGCGTTGCACTTACACGCACAGCCTCTAAAAGCGCCGCCATGTCGCGCGGCGCAATCCGATTCTGGTACGTGGTTCACAAGTGGAGCAGCCTGATCCCCACGCTGTTCCTGCTGATGCTGTGCGTCACCGGGCTGCCGCTGATCTTCCATGACGAGATCGATGCCGCGCTGGGGGAAGATTACGACAGCACGCTCGCCGGTGCGCCCTCGGCCGAAGGCGGCCTGCCGCTCGACACCATGCTCGCCAAGGCGCTGGCGGAGCGGCCGGGCCAAGTGCCGCTGTTCATGGCGTTCAGCCAGGACAGCCCGCTGCTGACCGTCACCACCGGCCCCTCGCCCGATGCACCCGGCGACAGGATGACGCTGCTGTTCTTCGACCGCGCGACCGGCGAATCGCTCGGCCCGGCACCTTCTGGCGGGGTGATGGAGACGATCCTGCAGCTGCATACGGACATGCTGCTGGGCCTGCCGGGGATGCTGTTACTCGGCGTGATGGGCATCAGCTTCGTGATCGCGCTGGTCTCGGGCACGGTCCTCTACGCGCCCTTCATGCGCAAACTGGGCTTCGCGACCCTGCGGCTGGAGAAGTCGAAGCGCGTCGCCCGGCTCGACCAGCACAACATGCTCGGCATCGTGACCCTCGCCTGGACGCTGGTCATCGGGCTGACCGGTGCGATCAACGCCTTCGCCGATCCGCTGACCGATAACTGGCGCGACACGCAGGTGGCGCAGATGACGCAGGCCTACGAAGGCGCGGCGCCACTCGATCCGGCAGACTACGGATCGCTCGATGCGGCCATGGCCTCGGCACGCGAGACCCTGCCCGGGCGCAATCCCCAGTTCATCGGCTTTCCCGGCGGCGGGTGGAGTAGCGCGCATCACTACGCGATCTTCTTCCAGGGCGACCGTCCGCTCACGCAATATCTGCTGACCCCCGCGCTGGTCGACGCGCGCACCGCTGCGGTGACCGACGTGGCGCGGATGCCTGCGATCAACCAGGCGCTGATGATGTCCAAGCCGCTCCACTTCGGCGACTACGCGGGTCTGCCGCTCAAGATCGTCTGGGCGCTGCTGACGCTGGCGACGATCTGGGTGCTGTGGACCGGCGTGCTGCTGTGGTTCAGGCGGCGGCCCGGTGCGATCGACCGGCGAATCGCGGAGATCCGCAGCGGCGGCACGACGAGGGCACCGGCATGAGTGCGCCCCGAACCGCACGCAGCACCCGCGCGATCTTCGCCTGGCCGATGATCATCGCCACGCTGAGCCTGATCGGCCTGATCGCAGGGCTGACCGGCGATGGCGCGCGTGATGTGCTCGCCTGGCTGCTGCTCGGCTCCGCCCCGGTCACGATCGCCTTTGCCTACTGGAGGGCCGGCAGGCCCGCCCGCCCCATCAACTCCCGTTCAAGAACGAAAGCCCCCTCCCATGACCGTGCGTAACAGCCTGCCCGCCTTTGTCATCGCGACCGCGCTCGCGACTCCTGCCTTTGCGCAGGACACACAATCGCAGGATGACAGCGAGATCGTCGTCACCGCCCAGCGGGCGAATGCCAGCGCGGTGGAAAATGGCGGCAGCGCGGGCGTGCTGGGCGACAAGCCCGCCGAAGACCTGCCCTTCGCGGTGCGCACCTATGACGAGAGCCTGATCCTCAACCAGCAGCCGCTCTCGCTGGGCGAGGTGCTGCAGAACGATCCGACGATCCGCACCTCCTACGGCTATGGCAATGCCTCGGAACTGTTCGTCATTCGCGGCTTCCCGCTGTTTAGCGACGATATCGGCCTCAACGGCCTCTACGGCATCACCCCGCGCCAGCTGGTCGCGCCCGAACTGCTTGGCGGAGTCGAAGTGCTCAATGGCGCGAGTGCCTTCCTCAACGGCGCTGCCCCGGGCGGATCGGGCCTCGGCGGCAGCGTGAACCTGCGCCTCAAGCGGGCGGACGAAGACCTCACCCGTGTCACCGCCGGTTTCCGCGAAAGCTCGCGCTTCGGTGCCAGCGTCGACGTCGCCCGCCGCTTCGGCACTGCGGACCAGTTCGGCGTGCGCGTGAACGGCGCATATCGCGATGGCGAGACTGCCGTCGATGGAGAGGATCGCCGCACGCAGGTACTGGGCGCCGGGTTCGATTACGACGGCGGCAATCTGCGCGCCACGCTCGACCTCGCCTACCAAGACATCCGGGTCGACAATCTGCGCCCCAAGGTGACCATCGCCAGCGGCGCGATCCCCGCCGTGCCCGATGCCGATGTCAACTACGCGCAGGACTATACCTATACCGATCTCACGGAGATCTTCGGCGTCGCCAGCGTGGAATACGACGTCGCACCCAACGCCACGCTCTACGCCAAGGGCGGCGCGCGCGAGGGGGACGAAGCAGGGATGTACGGCGGCATTAAGGTGACCGACGCGGTTACCGGCGACGGCGACAGCGGCTTCCATTCCAACATCCCGTTCAAGGCGAGCAATCAGGCGCTCGAGGCGGGTCTGCGCGTGCGACTGGGCAGCGCGATCACGCAGGAAATCAACTTCGGCGGCAACATCGCGTGGCAGGAAGATCGCACGGCTTACGATTTCTTCTCCGCCTTCCCGACCAATCTCTACGATCCGGTCCAGGTCTCGCCCCAGCCGACCGCCTTTGCCGCTGGCGATCTGGACGATCCTCTCGTCAAGGCGAGCCGCCGCCTGATGAGTGCCTTCGCCTCCGACACCTTCGGCTTCCTCGACGATCGCGTCCTGCTGACCGGCGGCCTGCGCCTCCAGTCGATCCGGCAGAAGAGTTTCGCCTATTCCGACGGGGCGCTGGAGAGTCAGGATGACGAAGATGCGATCACGCCGATCGTAGGCTTGGTGGTGAAGCCCGTCGCGGGCCTCTCGCTCTACGCCAACCGGATCGAAGCGCTGCAACCCGGGCCGAGCGCGCCGCCCGACCCCTCGCTGGTCACCAATCCGGGCGAAACGCTCGCCCCGCGCACCTCGATCCAGTACGAAGTGGGCGGCAAGCTCGCCTTTGGCGGCCTGTTCGCCACGCTCGCCGCCTACCAGATCGAGCGGCCCGGCGAAGGCATCCTGCCGAGCGGCGAGTTCGGCTATCTCGGCGACCAGCGGCACCGGGGCATCGAATTCACGCTCAACGGAGACATCACGCGCGGGCTGCGGATCATCTCCGGTCTCGCCTACATCAATGCCGAGCTGGACGGCGGCGACACGGTACCCGGCGTGCCCGAGTTCACCGCCAATGCCGATGTCGAGTGGGACCTTCCCTTCGCGCCGGGCGTGACCCTCACGGGCCGCGCGCTCTACACCGGCGAACAATATGTCGATGCGGCCAACACGCTGGAGATCGACAGCTGGGCAGTGTTCGACCTTGGCGCACGCTACGTCTTCGCGGCGGGCGATGTGCCGGTGACGCTCAGACTCGCGGTCGAGAATGTCGGCAATGAAGCCTATTGGGCCTCTGCCTTCGACACCTTCTCCAACGCGCTGCTGCAGGGCCGCCCGCGCACCGTGCGCGCGTCCATTTCGGCAGACTTCTGACCGCGCCGCAATAGCTGACGCGCCGGCCCTGCCCGGTGCGTCAGCCGACCAGCTTCGCGACCTGCTGCACCGCGAGCACGATGAACAGGATCGCCGATCCCGCCAGCGTCATGTTGGCGACCGCGCCGTTGCGGGCATGCGCCGGCAGGCGCTCCGAATTGTTCAGCAGCAGCAATGTGATGGCGAGGAACGGCATGAACAGCGCGCCGAACGCGCCGTAGATGATCACCAGCAGGAACGGGCGATCGGCAAACAGCAGGACCATCGGCGGAAAGGTGAGCCAGCCGAGGTAGAAACGATAGGCATTGCTGCCCTCGTGCCCGCCCTCCTCGCGGCCCTTCAGCTGATACCACCAGTCGGAAAAGAATAGGCTCATGCCCTGCCACACGCCAAGCAGGGATGAGATCGAGGTGGCGGCAAAGCCGACCAGGAACAGCGTCGCGATCGTCGCCCCGAACCGCTCCTCCAGCACGCCCGAGAGGCCCAGCAGCCCTTGGTCGCTATCCTGCAGCGCGATCCCTGCGGAATGGAGCAGCTCGGCACCCACGATCAGCATGGCGATGACGAAGATGCCCGTCACGATATACGCGGTGGCATTGTCGACCCGCATCATCGGCAGCCACGGCGTGCCGCGCCATCCCTTGGCCTGCGTCCAGTAGCCATAGGCGGCGGTCGTGATCGTCCCGCCGACCCCGCCGATCAGGCCCAGCGTGTAGAACAGCGAGCCTTCGGGCAGCGTGAAGGTCATGCCGCGGGCAAGGTCCGGCAGGCTCGGCGCGACGAGGATTGCGAGGCCGACCATGATGACGAACATCGTGCCCACGAGCAGCTTCATCACCGTCTCGAAGGTTTCGTACTTGTTGAACCAGACGAATGCGAAGCCGAACAGGCCCGCGATGATCGCCCAGCCGCGCAGCGACAGGCCCGGGAACAGCGCGGTCAGCGGCAGAGCGGTCGCGCTCATCGCAGTGGCGCCGTAAATGAAACCCCAGATGATGACGTAGATGCCGAAGTACCAGCTGGTCCAGCGCCCCAGCGATCGCCAGCCCGCGAGAATGGTCGATCCCGTGGCGAGGTGATAGCGGGCCGAGCCTTCGGACAGCGCGATCTTCACGATGCAGCCGAGAACCGCAGCCCACAGCAAGGCATAGCCGAAGCGCGACCCGGCGATCAGCGTGGCGACCAGATCGCCCGCACCCACCCCGGTCGCCGCGACGACGATGCCGGGTCCGAGATGACGCCACATTCGACCGCGTGTCGGCGGTGCCTGTCCTGCATCCGGCCCTTCCGGATCGCGCATGTCGTGTTGCTGCGCGCGGTTGCCAGTGTCGCCCGTCGTGTCGCCCATCATCTCGCCCTCCCCTTGATCGCCCATTCGATCGTTCCGAACGGGTGCCACGCCGCTCCAGGCAAAACACCGACGTGCCGATCCCGATCGGACAGCCAGTGGACATGCCCGCGAGCCGGCGCCGACCGATTTTACGCTCGGCCCCCTATACTATTCTGCGCAATGATGACGACCCGCGCCGGTGACAACGTCCGCCACGCACGCGATGTGCGAAGCGTTCGCGCGGACGCAAATCATCGCCCACACGACTGTGCAACGTCAGCCACCGCTCGCTGGAGCCGCGCCCCGAGGGGCGAAGCGCAAATTCTAGAAAGGAAATGGCGCCAGAAGAGCTTGATCGCTGGACATCTAAGCGATTGATTTCACAGTCAAATCATAGACTTGCGAAGTCGCCAAAGGCACCATTAGCACGATCTGGATTCGTGGAAAAGGCTGGACGTCGCCAGACGGCGAATTCGTGCCATCCAGTCGCGTTGGTCGTATGGCGTATGTTCGCCACGCTTTCGCAGTTAGTGAACGCGTCTTGCTTTTAGATCAGTCTGGGCCACCTCGCGGTACCTACCTTGCCAAAGAAGTCGGATACTCGAGTCTCTGACTCCGCCGCTGATCAGTGTTCATGGTCATCGCTTGCTTCCGAGCCGCGCAAAGGTGATCCTGCGCAGGAGAAATTAGCATGAAACGAGACCTGAAATGGACGGCAGCGAGCCCCTTCTCCCCGGCATGACAGAAGACGATACGGCTGAGTCTGCCCGCAAGCGGATCCGTCTTGCCGAAATTGAGGAACTCGCGCCGCGTAACTCCACCAGCTTCGACGTTGCGCTCGAGAATGCTAGGATCGAGGCCTCTTTGCCCGAACTCATTTGGGATCGCGCCCTGATACTCGAAGACATCATTGTCCAAACGCTTTATGAGCCGCGGCGCAAACTCGATCATCAATACCGGTTTCTGCGCCGCTATTTTCTGAGCGATACCGGCACCACCAATCTCGTGCCGGATTTCGTATCCGAATGCGAAGATTTGCCATCGGTTTGGCGGTACCTAGACCGAATGGACGTAACGATCGAGGAGCAAGCTGAGCACGTCGGGGACGCGTTCAAAGAACTCACTAGTTTCATGGATTTAGTGTTCCGTCCTGGTCGCGTCGACTATGATCGAGAACCATGGCCAGGCAAGCCGATTGCGACACCATTTGCCGCCACGCCATCGGCAGCAGTAAACACGTCCATCAATTCCTCGTCCTGGACCGGGCGGTACGATCCGGTACTGCAGGCGAAGCGCGTGCTGTCGCTTGCGCCGCTTGCGATGATAGCGTTGGAACGGCTGATCGAAGCGGCCGAACAGGCCCGGAACAACAATGCGCCGCCTGAACGCCTTGAACCTCCTGAGCTTGCCGATCTGCGCGAACTTCATCGTGAACTGGGCGCTTTGATCATGGCGGCAAAGCGAGGCGCAGACCTCGACCATCGCCTTGCTGCAGTGAAGACGGCCTTCAGCAAAGCGTTCCGGATGCTTCATAACACCGGTGAGTTAGTCGTTGCAGATGTCCCACCGCTCGCCGCAGCGATGGTGCCGACCTGGGCAACCTACGGAATTTGCGCAACGCTTCTCGACCTCAGCGAAGGGAGCAGCGCGACCCTTGCCGCGGGCGCACTCGCTGCAAGCGGCGCACTTCAAGCGTCTCGAGCAAGGGGTATGAAGCCGCCTGCTGTTGATGGACCAGCATCGTGACGAGATCCGGGGAGGTCTGCCGAATGTGCCCCCGCAATTGATAAGGAACCCGCATTGTCGTGATCACGAGCACGTTTGTACTTTCGTCGGTTAGGGGCTCCGGATAGCTTGCCGCTTGCGATTGCGGGAATCGTTAACGACGGGGGCGGACGACACGAATGGGTGGTGCAGAATGGTGCGCGTTGAGCAGCGCGACGTAGCCGAATGATCGAACTCCTGGGCGATACGGATCCGTGGGTGGCCACGACTTCGGGGGAGAGACTCCTTTTTCTTCTCCTCCGGAACCACCAGGAATGGCGCGTGCTTGCAGACTCGCTCACAGGCGCCAACCTGCGGATCGGACGACGCTACGACAATCTGTCGAGCTTCTTCATCGGCGCCTCCGTGCTCCACCTTCAGCAACGTTTGCTGCGGCTGGCCCACGATGTTCGCGACCAGGTACCCGATCGATGGCAACAAGCGACCGAGCTGCGGGCGCGCGCCTGTGACGTCATCCAACTGACACCGCTGGACTATGACGGCGATTATGGCGCGCTCATCGAGGAGGTGCTCACCAGCGCCGAACAGATGCCGAGAGAGCCGAGTCCCGGGCTGAAGAAGCTGGTCCTTCAGAACGGTCCGGACTCCTGCTACAGCTGCGGTCGCATGTTCGGTGCCATTTACGATGACGGCCCGGCACCCGATGGCCTCAAGACGACAGCGGATCACATTTGGCCACGCGCTCTCGGCGGAGACACCAGCGAGGCTAACCTGCTTCCTGCTTGCCCTTCCTGCAATAGCGCCAAAGGGCAGATTGCCGCGTGGCAGATGGCATGGATCCAGCCAGTCGTGTTCGCGGACGTCGATGAGGTGAACGGTCTCAAGAGCCTGCAGCGTGAGGTAAAAATGGCGCTGCATGTGCGCGCGGCGATGACCTACGCCCACAAGAACGGCAGCACGTTGCGCGACGCTCTGCTCGCCATCGGCCCCCGCGAGGCACCAGTCCGGATCGACGTAGATCAAGGCTATGATTTCTTCAATTTGCGAGTGCACGACGACATTCGCACGAGCGTGGAATGGACACCGACCTGATGGAATACACCTACGAAGCCTTCGTCTTCCACCAGCGTGCCGATGGCAATGGCCCGACGCTTGCCCTCTTTCACGCTCCCGCCGGCGAGGTGTCTGCTTGGGCCGATGTAGACCGTCTCGCCCATGACAATCGGTTGGCACCGCAGCGCGAGCCGAAGAAGAGCCGCATCAACAGCATCCGCCGCTTCTTCGCCGATGACCCGCAGAACACCATCCCGACCGCGATCGTCGTCGGCCTGCGCGGCGTGACGATAGAGGGCAACGGGCCCGTGTGGACGCTGCACTTCGAAACCACCGAGGGACAACCTCATCCTGGTCTCATCATCGACGGCCAGCACCGTATGCGGGGGCTCGAGGCGGCCGACCCCGCCACCGTGGTGCCCGTCGTTGCCATCATCGAGGCGAGCGACCTCGAGATGGCATTCCAGTTCTTGGTGATCAACAACAAGTCGGCCAAGGTTCCGCCCGACCACCTCCGCGCCCTTGCTCTGAATTACCCAGCCGAACAGCTGGAAGCCCGTCTCAAGACGGCCCGCCTGGCGCTCAACGCGAACCTCGGTTCGGTGGGCGTTCTCGACGAGGACCCTGACAGCCCGTTCCGCGGCATGATCGCTTGGCCCAACAACCCTCCGGAGCAGCGCGTGATCGTGCCGGCCGCGATCGAGGCGATGGCCTCCGAGGCGAAATCGCTCGGCTTCGGCGAACTCGAAGACTTGGACAGCCTCAACGCGTTCCTCATCGCGATGTGGACCTTGATCAAGGAGGAATGGGCCCATCTGTTCGTTCACAACAGCAAGCTCCTGTCCAAGGTCGGCCTCACCTGCATGACCCAGTTCGTCTGCTCGACCATCAAGACGTGGGCTCGCAATCCGCGGCTGCGCGACCAAGTGGATCCCGGCGATCCCGACAAGGTTCGGGCGGTCACCAGTGACGTGCTGGCGACGCTCGATCCCAAATTCTTCGAAGCCGACTGGGCCAGCACGAGCTACGACACGCGTGCCGGACGTGACCTCGTCATGCAGGATCTCGAGACACTGTCCTTCAATGTCGCCAATGGCGAACCCTGGTATGACGGCCTCAAGGTGATCAGCCGTAGTTGGCTTCAGGAGTCGCTCGCGGCCGCTGGCGGTGCGGCGATTCCTCCCGAGGAGGATGAGGCCCCCGAATAGCTCGGGGGCCTCCCAGCAATTTGACCGAGGCGCCAGCGCTCAGGCCGCGATGCGGATCGGGCGATCGTCAACCTCGATGTCGAGCGTGCCGGCCTTCACCGCCAATTCCATATCGAGCAGGAAGCGCGCGAGGAGTTCGGTCCGCACCACGCACTTGAACCAGCGTCGGCGGCGGGCGCATTCATTCGTCCAGCCCTTCAAGCCGCGGAATCCGCAGCCGCGCTGGATCGCATATTGCGCCTGCCACCGCGTGAGTTCGGCGAGCACGCGATCGGTGACGCGCAGCCACACCACATGCTTGTGCCGCGGTTTGATCAGCACGCGGCCAAAGCGGGTGCGACGGGGAAAATTGAGAATTATTGCCATTAGCCTTCGTCCTTGGAAAAGGCGGCTCGATAGATATGGACGAAGTTCGTGAGCCGCATGCCGAGGCCTCGCCCACGGTTGTGGGTTCGGTCAGCGGCCGCTCGTTCGAGCGGTTCAGCTACGGCGTCTCGCCGGCGGCTCTTGTCGCGAACATGCGCGACGGCCCTGACGGCAATCTTCTAGCAGATGACAGTCCACCTGTCACGCGGCAGCGCGTCGGCATCCCTCATCCGAGATGTTCGAGGACTGCCCGCAAGATACTGGCCGTTCCCTTGCCCGGCGCCCAGATCGGCTCCTTGCCCGCCAGCGCATCCTTTACGCAGTAGAAGGCCTGATGACTGCTGCTCTTCCAGGCGAAGACGAACAGGTCGGCCGCTTTCGCGAGGCTGGTGAGTTGCGCCGTCGCGACAAGGTCGGAGTTCACAACGACCCTGCAACCCGGGAACAGGTTCTCCAGAGCTGACTTGGCCCGGCTGCCGGCTGCCTCCGCCAGCGTGTAAATGCCGATCGTCTTGCCGGCGAGGCTCGGGAGGAATGCCGCGGCGGCCTCGTCCGTTGCCGCCTCGCGCTTCAGCGCAGTGACCGCCTCCGGCCCGACACCGTAATCCTTCGCCAGCGCCTCGATCGGGAGCAGGTCCGCCGGAGCCAGCCGATGAGCGAAGCCGGCCGCTTGCCCGAGCACCTGAAGAAAAAGCCTCAGGCGAGCGTCGCGCGCATCCTCTGAGGGGCATGGCAGGATCGCCAGCGCTTCGCTTACGTCTAGGCTCCACGGGAGATAGGCATAGGACCCGATGCGCTTCTGCACATCTTCAAGGTCGCCCATCAGCGACACGTAATCGTCGGGCGACAGTCCCTGCTCGATCAGCAAGCTCGTCAGTTGAGCAAGCAGGTCGAGATCGGCCCGGGAGAGCGTCTCGTCCATCGCGATCAGCAGGAACAGCAACGACGCAACGGGCCGTGCGGCCGGCGATGACGGCACATCATCGGGAAAGAAGCCGGCATAGATTTGCGGAACGGCGGCCCGGGCGACCACACCGGCGTCATCATTCAAGCCGCCGACCATGTCGGCGAACTGTTGCGCCAGGTGGCTGCTCTGCCTGATCTCCGAAGCGTCCCAATTGGTCGCGGCCGACTCCACGTCCCGCTCCGCACCGGCGAGGTCATGACCGCCCTGCAAATGTTCGGCCCAGCGCATCCACGGGTTTGCGCCGCTGGGGCCTGCTAGGTCGGGGGAAGGAGACGCGTCTGCGGCGGGCGCCTGTTTGAGGCTCTCGAGCTTCGCAACGACGGCCGGGGCCAAGCTTTCGCCGAGTTCGTCGCCGGCTTGGTCAACGACCTCGAGCAGGCGGTCGCGCGCCTCATCGGTCCCGATCGTGCCGACGCAGGAGACAAGCCTGCTGATCGTCTTTCTGTTGGCCGGGAGCCGCAGGTAAAATTCGAACGCGCGATCGAAATGGCCATCGTCGAATGCTTCGTCGGCTTGATCGAGCGTCGTAGCTGACGTGGGAACGGGTTGCAGAGCGGGCGCGAACTCGAACAGCGAAGTATCGGTCCCGGTCGGCAATAGGGCGAGCAATGCATCGATGATCGCGGCGTCAGGGCTGGGCTGGAGCTGCTCATACAGCGCGAATGCCTTGACGACCCGCGGCGCACGAATGCCCCGGCGCGACCCGAATAGCTTGTGATAGGGGGTCGCAACATGCCGCGCGAACGCGTCACGCATTGCGGCACCATCGCCTGCGGTCTCGGCTTCCTCGATATATGTCCGGTACAGCGCCTCGATCAGATCGGCGAGGATCTGGGGCGGCAGCGCGAGATCGGACAAGGTCTTGATGAGCCAATGATCGCGCGCGATCTGCGGCCACAGTCCAAGCCCGGCGCTCAGCCGCACCTCGAGATAGCGCAGATTCTCCTCGTTGAGGCGCCCGGTCTGCTTGAACTCGGCGATCATCGCCTCTGCCTGGGTTTCGTCGCCAGCAAGCAGCGCCCGTTCGAAGTCGCCACGGATCGCTCCGACCGGGCGGACCCGCGTCCGCGTCGCGACCGGCCTGCGCTCCAGAACCCCCGCAAACTCGCTAAGCCGTGCCGAAATCATCTGCATTGCGGCGGCGTCGGCACCGGTGAATCGGTAGACGGTGCCCCCGAAGCGGTCCCGCAGCGCTGTCGCCATCGGATCGTTCGAATCCTCGGGCACACGCTCGAACCGGCTGAGCCAGGTCGGGCCAAGCCAGGCGTTGATCTCGTCACCTAGCTCATAGCCCCCCGACGCGCCTTGCGTGGTCGCGTACCAGCCCGTGACCGCCCCGTCACGCATGAAGGGCAGGATGAGCGGCGCGGCCGCACGCGAGCCAAGAAGGCTGAGCCACTGTCGGACCTGGTCGGCCTCGCGCGGCAGCGCCGAGCCGTCGAGAAGCGCTTCCCAGCTCAACTCGTTGGGGCTCGCGAAGAAACGCCCCAGCCACGCCTGTTCCTGCGGAGGCAGATGCTCGATCATCTGCCGGCCCCGACATAGGATTCGAAGTTGATCCGCGCCTCGGCCAGCGTCTTGGGGGTCGTGTCGTAGACGACCATCTCGTCGTTGGGCTCGAGGCCGTTATAGGTGAGGTTCATCGAGCCCGTCAGCAGGCCACGCTTCAGCAACACGCCCTTGATGTGCAGGTGCTGCCGGCGGACGATACACAGTCTGTCGCCAAGCCCGCCTTCGTCAGCGGCCATGGTGAGCGCGTGGATCAGCGGATCATTGTGGCTATCGAGGCTGGTGGCGATGCCCAGCGCCGTCCCGCGCGCCATCACGTCGGTCATCACCTCGATCAGCCGAATCTCGCGATTGCCCCATTCGGGATTGATCGTGCCGAAACCGCCGGCGCGGTTGTCGAACAGGACGATATTGCTGATCCACGGGCTGACCAGCCAGGCGCGTTGGCCGCCCGGCGCCAGCAGTTCGCCGAGGAACATCATCTGCAGCAGTTCGCGGATCAGATTCTGGCTGGTGACAGCGCTCTTGAAGATGCGTCGCGTCTCGAAGCTCATTGCAGCGCCTCCGCGACGTCGACATCGACATGGAAGACGTTCTCGACGCGGCGGACGGCCTGGACCCGCGCGAACACCGAGAGATAGACCGTCTGGACCGGATTGGTGGCGAGGAAGCTCAAGGCATCGGCAAGCAAGGCCGCCGCCGCCATCGGACAGACCAGGGTCGCGGCGCCGACGTCGGCGAGCCGATCGAGGCACTGGTCCTGCCATCCCTCGACCTCGAGATCGATAAGGCTCGCATCCTCGGCAAGATAGGATTGCAGCAGCAACGGGTCAGGCGCCGGCAGCTCGGCGAACGGCGAATAGATGCGCAGGCCCGATTTCCGAATATGCGGCCCCCGCGGCCAAAGCAGCCCATAGATCACCCCAAACCGCCACTGGTCCGGGTTGACGGTGGGGGCGTCGATGCCGGCGAGACCGAGCGCGGCGTCGATATCGTCGGACCGTGCCAGCCGATAGGCGAGCACGCGGGCCTCAAGTTCGACGCCCAGCCGCGCTTCCTCGGCATTCCACAAGCGCACGGCATCGAGGAAGAAGGCATCGCTGTCACCGCTCGAGCCAAGGCGCAGGATGCGATTGGCGAGCGCCACGAGGAAGGCATGGAACGTGACGAACCCCTCCTCCGCCAGGACATGGCGAAGCGCGGTGAACGCCGCATGGCTCTCCTCCGCGCCCGAGGCGTGCCGGAAGCCCCGCGTGGCGGCCGGCAGCGGATCTTCGCGGTCTCCTTCTACCACGGTGGCGAGGAAGCGGCTCAGCTGGAAGTCACTCAGCGAAAAATCATTGTCGCGCAGCGCCGCCGTCATCAGGCTGAAGAAGCGCCGCGGATCCTCGACATATTGACGCTGTGCTTCCTCGATCTGGCCGTTGCCGCCCGGCGTAATCTCGCTGATCCAGATCTCGCCACTGGCGATGCCGGCAAGCACATCGTCAGTCTCGCGCGGGCCGGCCGTGACGTCGAGCACCAGACTGTCGGCATCGATTTGCGGGCATAGGCTCGTGATCGCGCTCAGCGCAGCCGCACCGACTGTCGAGGCATAGCGCTCGCGAAGCCACGGCTCCCATACGGCGTCGATAGGCGTCCACAGGATCGCGGCGAGGCCGAACAGGCTGTCGACGACCTGCCGGTCAGCGAGGAATTCCGCCAAATCCTGCCGCAACTTGTCCTGTTGATTGCCCTGCGCATTGGCATCGTCGACGATCGCCGACTGGAACATGATGTTGAGCGTCCGGTCGAGATTGAGTTCCGCGCTGCCGTCGGCAAGCCGCGTCGCCGCCTCGCGCAAAGTGATGCCACGCGCCATGGCCTCGTTACTGAGCGCCGCCAGCATTAGATGCGCCAACCAGTCGCGCGCGAACGGATTATCGACCGTCTGCAGAAACGGCCCATGGACCGCTTGATGATGAAAACGGGCGGTGCGCATGGCGCGGTAGCGCGGGTCTGCCTCATCCCCGAGGTTGGCCCACAAGGCGTCCGGAAAGCGCAGGCGAATGCACATCGCATCGACCGCGAGACTGAACCCGAGCGCCGCCGCCTCGCCCCCGACTTCGAAAATGAGCTCCTTAGTCAGCGAACCGCCGTCGCGGAAGCGAATACCGGCGTCGCTGCCAAGCGCCATCCGGCGCACCTCGATCGGGCTCAGCCCTTCATGGCTGTAGAAGCGCACATCCTCGATCAAAGGCGTCCAAGGGCTGCCGCGGGGCGGGTCGAGCACCAGGCCCGGCGCGCGCGCGACCAACTGGCTTTGCCAGCGAAGCCTGGCGTTCGACGTATCGACCACCGTTCCCGGAGGCGGCTGGACTTCCAGGACGCGCGGGCGATAGACAGGGACCTGGCGGACCGAGCCCGCGAGCGAGATCTGCCACTGCCCAATCCGGTCCAGGCGCGCGAACGGCTCCAGCGGCACCATCTGTACGCGGTTCTGGTCGAGCGCCGGACACAGCCAGTGGCGCTCGAACGCATGGCTGATGCCGTAGCGCCGCGACACGCGACCCGGCGCGAACTCACGAAGGGCTTGGGCGATCGGCATCGCCACCTCATCGGGCGTCGCGCTGCCCGGCTGGGGCAGCACGATGTTGACTTCGGGCAGGTTGAGATCGCTGAACAGATTGGCCGGCGCGAACTCGGGTAAGGGCGAATTGAACACCTGATAATCGTGGCCAGCTTGCCCCCAGGCGCGCCAATTGCTCTCTAGCCGGCGAAGGGCCGTCGGCAGGACCTGGGTCATCAGCGGCCGGGGATGATCCCAAAGCAGGGGCGCGATCACGCCTTCGTCTACCTTCAGGGCCGATGCGAGATAGGCGGCGTAGCGATCCAACTCCGCCGGAATGGTCAGGATGCGACGGATCCGGCCTGCCAGCGCCGTCTGCCGCGCGCGCTGATAGCTGCTGTCGGTACTAGTCGAGAGGTCGAGCCAGACGCTGCCCTGCCGCGATGAGCCGAGCGCCTGGCTCAAATAGTCCAACGTCGCATAGACGGCCTGTATCCGCATGACGTAGCGGTTGCCGACGGGCAGCGTGCGCAGTGGCAGTTCTGGGTCGAACAGCAGATCATAGCCCTGATAGGCGAGCCGATCGCGGCCATAATCCGACAGGACGGCGACGGTCCACGGACGCATCTTGCGCGACCGTCCCGCACGGCCCTTGCGCTGGAGGAACTGCGCCACGTCGCGCGGCGCTTTGTGCTGGATGACCGCGCCAACCCGCGGATCGTTGAAGCCGACCTCGAGCGATGCGGTCGCAACGATGATGTCGAGATTATTGCCGACGCCCGGATCCATCGACATCACCCGCCCGACAGACTTGCGGTCATGGGGCTGCAGGCTGTGGCCGATCTCGACCACCGCTTCCCAGTCCTGGCCATGGAGCTTTCGCTGCTCGACGGGTAGCGGCCGGCGCAGCGAGGCAAGGCCACCATCGGGGCGACTTGCGAGGTCGGGCGTGCCGCTGCTCCTGCGCCCCTCGGCGTCGAGCATCGCGAAATACATGCGGTTGGTGACGTCGATATCGTCGGTGAACAGGAACACGCGCTCACCAATAATCCCGCGACTCTTGCGCTCATCGGGCGCATCGAGCAGCCGTGACAATAGCATGCCTGTCTGGATCGTCGTCGACAGCAAGGCCGTGCGCGACACCGGATCGCCGCGCAACGCGAGGAGATATTCCGCGCCTTCCGCAATCATGTCGCTGTTGGCCGGCGTGACCTCGACCGACGCCTGTTCGTACAAGCCGGTCAGCTGCGCGAAAAAGCGCGCGCCGTCCTTCAACGTCGCCGACAAGCCGACGAAGCTCACGTGCCGGCGAAGCAGGCGCCGCCAGCGCCGCAGAAGGAACGCGACCTGCGCGCCCGAACTGCCGGCATAGGTATGGACCTCGTCGAGCAGCATCATCTCGACCGGGCGCTGCGCGCGTTCGCCAATGCCGAACAGATGCCGGAACCGGTCGTCGCCCATGCGTTGATTGAGCATCTCGGTCGTGGTGAACAGGATGTCCGGCGCCTCGGTCTGCAAGCGCTGGCGTGTCAGAATGATCTCGTCGCTCTCGATGGTGCCTGCGCACTCGAGGCATTCGAGCCGTTCGCAGTTGGCGCGTCGGTCCTCATCGCGCCACGCCATATCGCCGTCGCAATCGGGCGACGGACAGCGCAAATATTCGCAGATGAGGCCGTCCGACGTCTTGCGCCAGCCGCTGCGCGCTTCATGCGCCTTCTCGGCCGAACGCGGCGTTGGCCCGAAGAACGTACCAATCAGGATCTTCCGCCGACCGCGCGCCGCCAACGTGGCATCGATACGGCGGGCCTGGCCGAAGACCTCAGCAAACTGGTCCTTGAGCAGTTCGTTGCGCGGATAGAGCGCAAGTACTTTCACCCAGCGATCGCCGACCGCGTCGCGCTGGATATGGGACGCGACACGCGACAGCGCCGGCAGATAGAAAGCGAGTGTCTTGCCGCTGCCCGTGCCAGCGCTGACCAGCGTGGCGATTGATTGCGATCCCTCGAACCCGCCGAGGATACGGGCGGCGGCATCGACCTGGAAACCGGCAAGCGCGAATGCGGGGCCATAGCTTTCAACCAGCGCGGACAAGGCCGTACGTGCCGACTGATCGGCGGTGGCAGCCGCGATTCGCGCCAGCGCGGCGGCAGCGTCGATGTCACGCCGCGGATAACGGCGGCGGCGCCAGATGAACCGAAAGTCGGCTACGAGCGTCGGCGCGGTCTGCCAGCCGATCGGCCCGCGATGCTGCGGAAAGAGCTGACGAAGCCGGAACAGCAGCCGCACGCCTTCGGCCATGCGCGAGCGGTAGCGCGTGCCAGGCTCTTCGCCGATATCGAACAGCAATGCCCGGTCGATCAGCGCGGCGATCACTTCGCCGGCATCGTGGAAACTGACTCCGATGCCGATGGCTGCATCGTCGAGCAGCGCGTCGATGATGCCATGCAACTCGCCCGCCGAGACGTGGCCGTCGACCAGTCCCCAGGTCAGCAGCCGGGCCTCGCGCTGCTCGATCTGGTCGAGCGCGGCGAGCAGCAAGGCTTCATCGGCCTCCATCAACGCGGAACAATACGATAGCTGGGAAAGGCGTCATTGTCCGTGAGCCACGTCTTGACCGTGTCGGTCAGCAGATCGAGCGTCGCGCCGCCACTCTGCACGGCTTCCAGGAAACGCTTCACCTCCGCGGGGACATTATAGTCGAAGGCCTTGGCGGTTTCGGTCAATTCCTCAGCAAGCGAGCGCACGCGTTCGATCGCGGCGCGATCTGCAGGCAGTCTGTCGAATTCCGCCCGAAAGGCCTGGTGAAGCTGCTCGTAACGTTTGAACGCCGTGTCATTGGTCGGGGTGAAGGCAATGCGCCCCTTGACGATCCCGGGCGCGTCGCCCGTGAACATCTCCTGGCGATAGGCCTTCCAGGTCTTGACCATCATGGTGCCGACATCGCTCGACGCGGCCTTGATATCGCGGACCAGATTGGCCCAGCCGACACCTTTTTTGAGCGTCGCCGCCTTCTTCTCCGCCGCAAACTTCTCGAGAAGAGCGGCGGCGCGTTTGCGCGCGGCGTCGAGGCTCGCAGGTGCTGCCCCGGCGATCCCAGAGTCGACCAGCAGCGTGCGCTGGTCCAGCGCCCGACTGAACTCGGCCGCCGGCGCGGCAAGATCGGACCGTAGGTCCTCCAGCAGGCTCGCCTCTGCGACATTGGTGCCCATCTGGTCGAGCGTGACGAGCCGGTCGCGCAGCGCCTTAGCGCGCGCGGGAAGCGATGTGCTCATGGCGTGGCCTCCTTGGTGGTCGCTTGCACGCCGCTGACCCCTTCGAGCAGTGCGACGATCTCTGCGGCAGCGACGCTCGGATCGGACTGACCGCGAATCGCCTCCTGCTGTGCGACGCGCGGTTCGGCCAGCGATACGATCTCATTGGCGATATTCAGAAATGACATGGTGCGTTGGATCAATCCCAAGTCGATCGAGCCCAGCGCATTCAAGAGCTTCGGGATCTGCTCTCGATCGGCCTCGTCGACGATCGTGGCGGTCTTTTCTAACAGGTTGACGAAGCGGCTGGTCTGGAACTCCGTCAGCCGCGTCTCGAACTCGCTATGCTTGATCGACACACCAGCTGGCCAGCAATTGGTCTTCTGGAGGAGCGGGATGATCTCACGCAGGTCGGCGACGAACGCGTTCTTGTCGAGGCTGTCATCGACAAAGTCCGCGATTTCCTCGCGAAAGCTGCGAAGCTTGGCGATTACCGTCTGCAGCCGCGCCCATAACCGCGCCTCACTCATTGTCGGGATGAAGCTGCGCGCATCCTCCGGTAAACCTTCGAGCGGCGCACCCGTCGCCGGCTCGCTGGCAAGCGCGTCGAGCAGCCGGGGACTGTCGATCGCGAACGGCCTGTTGCCTGAGCCCTGGTAGCTTGCCGTTCGATCAAGCAGGAGCGCCTGCAGCGTGGTGCGCGTGTTGCGGCCGTTCACGGAGCCGAGCGCTTGCGCGCGCAACTGATCCCAACCTTCCTCGAAAACCTGCGTTTCCGTCTGCGGCGGCGGCGAGAACAGCCCGCGCAGCAGCGGCTCCGGAGCACCCGGGCGCACGGGCGGGGCAAGACCGATGATGCGCGACTGGTTGAGTAGCGCTCGCCCGATCACCGCCGTCTGTGCATTGGCTTCCGCCACCAGCATCGGCACCAATTGAGCGACGAGCCGATCGACGATGGCCGCGCTGGCGACATAGTCGAGGTCGGCCTCGGGATAATCCCAGCGATGACCGTTGAAACCGAAGCGCAGCGCGCCGAGGAAGCCTTCGCGCAGCGTCGCATCTTCGTCTTCGTGGCGGTCGCACACGACCAGGACGCGCCCTGCGACAGGATTGTTGCGAGCACCCGCGATCGATAGCCAGGTGGCCTTGATCTCCTGATCGGGAATGCGAAGTGCTTGCCAGTTTATGGCGCCCTTCAGCATCGCTGCCAGTGCGGTGCGCAACTCGCGCGCGTCGGCCTGAACGAGTTCGGTCCCGGCCGCCCAGGCTTCGAGCTTCTTAGACCACGCAGCAACGCGCGGATCTTGCTCGACCTGCGGCGATGGCGGCGACACAGGCTGTTGCTCGCCATCCCCTGGCGGCGTTGGCGGGCTCGCGGGCCGCTCGTCCGGCACAAACTTAACATTGGCGAGGTCGGCCGGCGTTGGCAGCGAAAAGGTCGTGAAAACCGCCGGCGGAACATGCGCAAGTTGGCTCTGGTCAGCCGCGTTGCCGGCCCAGACCGCAAGCGCTGAATTGAGGCGGCGCTTTACCGCCTCAGGCTGACTCGCCTCGCGCACCAACCCGGCAAGATAGAGATTGGGCCGCAGGCCGTGGAAATCGGCGGGCGGAAAGGCGCCGCTGAGGAAGCTGCCGCGCATGAGCAGCGGCCGGCGCAGGATCTCGTTGATGACGCGGCGTGGATTAAACGCGAGCCTCCCGCCCTCGGAGAGATGACGCTGAACAAGCTCCTCGACCGCCAGACGGTTGAACGGAAACAAGGCGTGGCCCCGAGCCGAATAGCCGAACGCGTTCAATGCCTCGACTTCCCCGTCGGTCTGCTCCTCGTCCAGCCACGGCGGCAACCAGTCAGTTAGGCCTTCACCGGCACCACGCCGGTCGAAACGCTTGCGTAAGCCATCTTTGCCCCAGCGCGCAGCATTGAGATAGGAGCCGACCATTTCGACGACGGCAGTCTTGATCTCGTTATCACTCTGCTGTCGGTTGCCGATCACCCAGACGCGCTGCGCGCGGGTCAGAATCGTGTCGCGCGACGCCAGATAGCCATCGGTGAGGGCGAGCGCGGTCCGCATCGTCGCACGGACCTTTTTGCCGGCATAAGCCCCCTCCTGAACGCAGACTTTGAGCAGGACGTCCTGGATTCCCGAGAGCGCCGCGAAATCCTCGACCAGCAGGACGAGGTCCATATCGTCCTTCAGCAGGATCTCGCGGACGCCCAGGATGATCTCCTGCAAGGTGATCCCGCCTGTGCTCTGCTCGAGTTGAAAGACATTGCCGATTGCGGTGTCGACGATCCCATTGAGTAGATCGACCGCGGCCTGCCGACGCCGCGCATCCGAGACCGCAAGCTGCGTCTGATAATAGGTCTTCACCGACAGCGCGGCATTATTGAGATCAATCGCGTCCGGGAGGATCAGGTCGTCGGCGAAGAACTGGGATTGCGTCTCATCGCCTTCCGCCCCCTCTTCGCGGCCCTGGAGCGCGCGTGCGACCACGCGGGCGAGCACCGTCTCATCGAAATGATCCTTAAGCGCTGCGTCGCCGAACAGCTTTGGCAGCGACTGCGCATGGCCGATTAGCGGGCGAAGGTCGGCCGCACGATCCTTGTGCTCGCGTGCTTCGACCTGCATCGCCTCGGCGCGGCTGGTCAGGGCATTCTCGATCTGGGCGCGGAACAGCACGACCGCCTTGCGCTTGTCGACCTCGGCGACCGCTCGGGTGAGGTCGGCGCGTGACTTCTCGAAACGCGGATCGCCCGCCAAGGGCTCGAGGATGAGCTCGACTACCTTGCGGAGGCTCGCGCTCTTGGGAATGCGAATGATGTGGAGGCGCTCGTGCTTCGGCGACCGCTGCAGCTGTGCGTCAAGCCAGCGGATGATATGCGACTTGCCGATCCCTGAGGGTCCGGTGATCGGAAAGAGTAGATATCCGCCCGGCACATCGTCGGAGAGGAACGCGTCGAGGAGTTGCTGCTCGGGAGCGGGCGTTTCGATGTTGGTGCCGGCATTACGCGTCGTGAGCTGCGAGGGTTGATGGACCGCTAGCAGCACGGAAACGTCTGCGGTCTCCGCTTCGTTCTTGATGCAGGCATTTACCTGATCGGCGTCGGGCCAATATCGCTCAAGCATCAGTGCGCCTTTCTCTTCGGCGTCGGCGCCGGCGCAACGTGCGAGACCTCCCGCCACGTACGCATATTGGTCCCGGTCAGCGTCACCACGCCTTCGGTATCGCTCCGGTTCGCGAGCGTGATCGCACCCTCCCGGTCGAGCCGGAGCATGGCGCGTGAGAGAGAGGATGACAGCAGCCCGGGCCGCGGTCGCGGCCAGGCACTCTCCTTCAGCGCCCCCTCGACCTGCGTCCTGTAAGTGCCACCGTCGAGCACCGGCAATATCGATGCCGTCCGTTCGACGAACGCCGGACCCGACAATTCACGCCCCGACGAGAAAATTTCCGGGAGCGCTTCACGCAAGGCATCGGTGGGATCGACGACCCATTGCATGCCATCTCGAGCAAACCCGAGATAGAGCATCCACTCCCTCAAGGCGGGCAAGTCGCGCTCGTTCTGAAAGATCTTTTGCTTCGCGCTGTCCTTGAGTTGCTGTGTCTCGAGAACCAAGAGGCTCTTGGTGCTGCTATCGAGCGTATAGACGTCCTGAGCGAGCATCCAGGCCATCCCGCGCGACAGATCGGCGCATTTCGCGCCATCGCCATCCCAGAAGCGCTCGTTATTGTCTTTCGAGAGCGCGATGGCTCGGACCACGTTGGGAAGCCGCGCCTCGGCCTCGTCTGCCGTCTTCCCCAGTTGCAACAAATAGGCGGGTGAAAGGACCACCTTGCCGTCTTCGGTTCCGAAAAAGCCCAGTTGGGTCCAGCGGGTGAGCGTCTGGGACAGCTGGTTATTTTCTTCCGTGAAGTACTCTCCACCGCAGGCGAGAATGAGCTGATCGCGGCCCTGCGGTCCGAAACGGACCAGCGCGCGCACAAGAATGATCAGCACGTTGAATAGTCCGTCGTTCGTGCGGTTAAGAACGGTCACGAGCGTGCTCCGAGTTTGAATTGGTCGGCGCTCAACACGTTCGATCCCGTATCGGCGATCCGCCGTCCCGAATTCCAGGGATCAGGCGTCGATTCAGGGGCGATGATGACGTGAAGCGGCCGCTTCATTGTGAAGAGATGCCTCGGGAGTCCGGCCGATGGCGATCCCGTCCAAAGAGATACCCGCGGGAGTTCATAGGAGGACGGCCGCAACACCTCCTCCTCGAGCGATTGAAGCAGCAGCATATGATCGTCGCTCTGCTTGTGCAGGGTACCGAGCGCCGGGCTGCGTTGGCGGAACGCGGCCGTCGTCGCTATCTCGCGCACCGCGAACAACGACACGAAGTCCTTGAGAAGAGCAATCAGCACGGCCTCGTCATACGGTTCTTCCACCGGCAGAATCACCGGCTCGCCAAGATCAAGTTGCGGGAACCGGGTTGCGAACAGGCCGAAGTCGCGCCGGCCGACCTGTTCG